>NZ_BSBI01000005.1:0-496229 GCF_034961445.1 Streptomyces yaizuensis | reverse complement strand
TTGATGGGGTAAGGCTCCCAGTAGACGACTGGGTTGATAGGCCAGATATGGAAGCCGGGTGACCGGTGGAGTTGACTGGTACTAATAGGCCGAGGGCTTGTCCTCAGTTGCTCGCGTCCACTGTGTTGGTTCTGAAACCACGAACAACCCCTCTATGGCCGGGTTGTTGTTGATTGTTTCATAGTGTTTCGGTGGTTTTAGCGTTAGGGAAACGCCCGGTTACATTCCGAACCCGGAAGCTAAGCCTTTCAGCGCCGATGGTACTGCAGGGGGGACCCTGTGGGAGAGTAGGACGCCGCCGAACAAATTTTGGGCCCCGGTTCTGTACACCTTGTGTGTACGGGACCGGGGCTTTTTTGCGTTCCGGACCCGTTCACCCCGTGTCCGGGCACAGCGCCGGCTGACGGTAAGGTCGGAGGAGTCATCGGCACGTTACACACATGGAGGCCCCCGGGTGGAGGTCCAGGAGACCCGCGTTCAGACGGACCGGGTACTCACCATCCCCAACATCCTCAGCATGGCGCGTCTTGTCGGCGTCCCGCTCTTCCTGTGGCTGATTCTCCGCCCGGTCTTCGGTGGTCCGAACAGTGACGGCTGGGCTCTGCTGGTGCTGATGCTGAGTGGGGTCAGCGACTACCTCGACGGCATGCTGGCCCGGCGGTGGAATCAGATCAGCAGCCTGGGCCGGCTTCTCGATCCCGCTGCCGACCGTCTGTACATTCTGTCCACTCTTGTCGGACTGACCTGGCGGGAGATCCTTCCGCTTTGGCTCACCGCCGCTCTTTTGGCGCGGGAACTGATGCTCCTGGTGATGGTGGGAATCCTCCGCCGGCATGGTTATCCGCCGCCGCAGGTGAACTTCCTCGGCAAGGCCGCCACCTTCAACCTGATGTATGCCTTCCCGCTGCTGCTGCTGAGTGACGGAACCGGGTGGCTCGCGTCACTCGCTGCTATTTTCGGATGGGCTTTCGCCGGATGGGGTACAACTCTGTATTGGTGGGCAGGGATCCTGTATGTGGTCCAGGTCCGCCGTCTCGTGAAGGCGGACGCAGCGGCCGATTGACCTCGTCGATGCAGGGCCGTGCAGCGTGGCCGGCCCGCGTGACGCCAGAGGGCCTCCCAGGACGAGCGAGGTCGGCTGACCGTCTCTCTCAAGGAGGACGCTTCCGACATGAAGGCCGTCGTGATGGCCGGTGGCGAAGGAACCCGACTTCGCCCCATGACGTCGAGCATGCCCAAGCCGCTCCTGCCGGTGGCCAACCGGCCGATCATGGAGCATGTGCTGCGGCTGCTGAAACGGCATGGGCTCAAGGAAACCGTCGTAACCGTGCAGTTCCTCGCCTCCCTGGTGAAGAACTACTTCGGTGACGGCGAAGAGCTGGGAATGGAGCTGACCTACGCCAACGAGGAGAAGCCCCTCGGTACCGCCGGCAGTGTGAAGAATGCCGAGGAGGCCCTGCGGGACGATGCCTTCCTCGTCATCTCGGGTGATGCGCTCACCGATTTCGACCTCACCGACCTCATCTCCTTCCACAAGGAGAAAGGTGCTCTGGTCACGGTCTGTCTGACGCGGGTGCCGAATCCGCTGGAATTCGGCATCACCATCGTCGACGAGGGCGGCAAGGTGGAACGCTTCCTGGAGAAGCCCACCTGGGGCCAGGTCTTCTCGGACACGGTGAACACCGGCATCTACGTCATGGAGCCCGAGGTCTTCGACTATGTCGAGGCCGATGTTCCGGTGGACTGGTCGGGCGATGTCTTCCCTCAGCTCATGAAGGAGGGCAAGCCGATCTACGGCTATATCGCCGAGGGCTACTGGGAGGACGTCGGCACCCATGAGAGCTATGTGAAGGCCCAGGCGGATGTCCTGGAGGGGAAGGTCGACGTCGAGATCGACGGCTTCGAGATCTCACCCGGGGTATGGGTCGCCGAGGGTGCCGAGGTGCACCCCGACGCCGTACTGCGCGGACCGCTCTACATCGGCGACTACGCCAAGGTCGAAGCCAACGCGGAACTGCGCGAGCACACCGTCGTCGGCTCCAACGTCGTCGTCAAGAACGGCGCCTTCCTGCACCGGGCCGTGGTCCACGACAACGTCTACATCGGTGAGCACTGCAACCTGCGCGGCTGTGTCATCGGGAAGAACACCGACATCATGCGGGCGGCCCGGATCGAGGACGGGGCCGTCATCGGGGACGAGTGTCTGATCGGTGAGGAATCGATTGTCCAGGGGAACGTCCGCGTCTATCCGTTCAAGACGATCGAGGCGGGCGCGTTTGTCAATACGTCGGTCATCTGGGAGTCCCGCGGTCAGGCGCACCTCTTCGGCACCCGGGGCGTCTCCGGGATCCTGAATGTGGAGATCACCCCGGAGCTGGCGGTACGGCTCGCGGGGGCGTACGCGACCACGCTGAAGAAGGGGGCGACCGTCACCACGGCGCGTGACCACTCCCGGGGCGCGCGGGCACTCAAACGGGCGGTGATCTCGGCGCTCCAGGCCAGCGCGATCGACGTCCGGGACCTGGAGAACGTACCGCTGCCGGTGGCCCGACAGCAGACGGCGCGGGGCAGTGCCGGCGGCATCATGATCCGGACCACACCGGGGGTGCCCGACTCCGTCGACATCATGTTCTTCGACGAGCGCGGGGCGGACCTCTCCCAGGCCGGGCAGCGGAAGCTGGACCGGGTGTACGCGCGGCAGGAGTACCGCCGGGCCTTCCCCGGGGAGATCGGCGATCTGCACTTCCCCGCGAGCGTCTTCGACTCGTACACCGGGTCGCTGCTGCGGAACGTCGACACCACGGGGATCGCCGAATCCGGGCTCAAGGTCGTCGTGGACGCGTCCAACGGCAGTGCGGGTCTGGTGCTGCCGAGTCTGCTGGGACGGCTCGGGGTGGATGCGCTGACCATCAATCCCGGTCTGGACGAGGCCCGGCCCACGGAGACCGCCGACACCCGCCGGGCCGGTCTGGTGCGGCTCGGGGAGATGGTCGCGTCCGCGCGGGCCGCCTTCGGGGTGCGGTTCGACCCGGTGGGGGAGCGGCTGTCCCTGGTCGACGAGCGGGGGCGGATCATCGAGGACGACCGGGCGCTGCTGGTGCTGCTGGACCTGGTGGCGGCGGAGCGGCGCAGCGGGCGGGTGGCGCTGCCCGTGACGACGACGCGGATCGCGGAGCAGGTGGCGGCGTACCACGGGACGCAGGTGGAGTGGACGACGACGTCTCCCGACGATCTGACGCGGGTGGGCCGGGAGGAGACGACGATCTTCGGCGGGGATGGCCGCGGTGGTTTCATCGTGCCGGAGTTCAGCAGTGTCTTCGACGGTACGGCGGCCCTGGTGCGGCTGGTGGGTCTGGTGGCGCGGACCCAGCTCACGCTGAGCCAGATCGACGCCCGTATCCCGCGGGCGCATGTGCTCAAGCGCGATCTGGCCACGCCGTGGGCGGTCAAGGGGCTCGTCATGCGGCGGGTGGTCGAGGCGGCCGGTGACCGGGACGTGGACACGACGGACGGGGTGCGGGTCGTGGAGCCCGACGGCCGCTGGGTGATGGTGCTGCCGGATCCCTCGGAGGCCGTCACCCATCTGTGGGCCGAGGGGCCCGACGACGCCTCGGCGCAGGCCCTGCTGAACGAGTGGGCCGCAGTGGTCGACAGCGCGGGCGGCTGACGGCGCGGCCGGTGTGCCGGGGGCTTCGGAACCGTTGCTTCCGGCACACCGGTGGGGCCATTCGGCGGTAGTGGGTACGACGTGCGACGATGTGCGGCATGCCGCAGCAGCCCCCCGTTCGGACCACCGGGTCCCCGACGCGACGCCCCGACGCGTCCATGTCGCTGCTGACGAACGTGATGGAACACGGGCTGGACGAGGGGTACGCGGAGGCGGCCGCCCGTCGGCGGGCCGGGGGTGGCCGGCTGCCCCGTACGCCCCGGGCGAAGCTGGGTCTCGCGGCCGGTCTGATGGTCGCCGCCGCCGTGGTCACGGTGGGTGCGGCGGAGGCGCGGATATCGGCGCCCGTGCTGGCGAAGGAGCGCGAGGAGCTGATCGACCGGGTCGACGCCGAGACGGCGGCGGTGGACGAGCTGGCACGCCAGGTGGACGAGTTGCGGGGCGAGGTCGGGGAGCGGCAGCGCAAGGCGCTGAAGTCGGAGGGGAACGACCGGGAGCGCCTGGTCGCGCTCCTGGCGGGGGCCACCGAGGTCGAGGGGCCGGGGCTGCGGCTCGTCGTGGACGACGCCAAGGGCACCGACCAGGGCGAGGGCAGCGACGGGCCCCGGGGAAGCAGCGGTTTCAGTGACACCGGCCGGGTCCGGGACCGTGACATGCAGCGGATCGTGAACGGGCTGTGGGAGTCCGGCGCCGAAGGGGTGGCGATCAACGGGCAGCGGCTGACGGCCCTGTCCGCCATCCGGGCCGCGGGAGACGCCATACTGGTCGACAACAGGCCGCTGGTACCGCCGTACACGGTGGTGGCGGTGGGGGACGGGACGGCGTTGAACACGACGTTCCGCAGCAGTGCCGACGGCCGGTATCTGGAGGTGCTGCGGGAGAATTTCGGCATCCGTTTCACGCTCTCCAGCGCGGACGAGGTGCGTCTGCCGGCTGCCCCGAGCCTGATCGTACGTACAGCCGAGCCGATGACCGCCACCGCCGGTGCCGACAGGAGTGGCGGGCAGGGCGCGGCAGGAACAGGGAAGGGCACATCGTGATCGCCGTACTGGGCCTCGTCGTGGGGGTCGTGGCCGGATTGCTGCTGAGGCCCGAGGTGCCGGCGGTGGTCGTGCCCTATCTGCCGATCGCCGTGGTGGCGGCCCTGGACGCCGTCTTCGGCGGGTTGCGGGCGATGCTGGACGGGATCTTCGACGACAAGGTGTTCGTGGTCTCCTTCCTGTCCAACGTGGTCGTGGCGGCACTGATCGTGTATCTGGGGGACCAGCTGGGCGTGGGAGCGCAGCTGTCCACGGGCGTGGTCGTGGTGCTGGGCATCCGGATCTTCTCCAACGCCGCGGCCATCCGCCGGCACGTCTTCCGGGCGTGAGCGGCGTGAGTGAGCCGGGGAAGGACACGAGGGACGGCGAGCCGGCCGGGGGGCCGGTCGCCGGGGCGGCCGGGCAGCCGGTCCCCGAGGGGGTCGGGAGGCCGGACGCGCCGCCTCCTGGGAAGCCGCAGCCGCAGCCGCAGCCGCAGCCGGAGCCGGAATCCGAAGCGGAATCCGCGCCGGAGCCTGCGGCGGCGGAGTCCGGCGGGGTCGCGCGGGAAGACGTACAGGAGGAGCCCTCCGGGTCGCCCCGGGCGGGGCTGACGGGCCGGCAGCGGCTGGTCGCGGGGTTGTGGCCGCCGCGGGTGACCCGTGCTCAACTGACGGTGGCCGCGCTGCTGTTCGTCCTCGGCCTGGGGCTGGCCATCCAGGTCCGTTCGACGAGCGACAACAGCGCCCTGCGCGGGGCCCGCCAGGAGGACCTGGTGCGCATCCTGGACGAGCTGGACAACCGCACGGAGCGGCTGGAGGACGAGAAGCACCGGCTCGCCGCGCAGCGGTCGGAACTGGAGAACAGTTCCGACCAGGCGGAGGAGGCGCGCAAACAGACCCGGTTGAAGGAGCAGCAACTGGGCATCCTGGCGGGTACGGTCGCCGCGGAGGGTCCGGGCATCACGCTCACCGTCACGGACCGTCCCGGTGCCGTCGAGGCGGACATGCTGCTCGACGCCATCCAGGAGCTGCGTGCCGCCGGGGCGGAGGCGATCCAGGTGAACGGGGTCAGAGTGGTCGCCGCCAGTTACTTCAGCGGCCTTGAGGGTGCCGTCGAGATCGACGGGAACCGGATCAGGGCGCCGTACATCTTCAAGGTCATCGGCAAGCCGCAGGATCTGGAGCCCGCTCTGAACATCCCGGGCGGCGTGGTGCAGACACTGGAGAAGGAGCAGGCCACCGCGGAGGTGGTCCGCTCGGAGAGGATCGTCGTGGACGCCTTGCGAGCGGCGAAGCGGCCTGACTACGCTCGGTCGTCAGCGCGGTGAGCCGGGTGCGCAGGGTGTCGTGCCGGTCCGGGCACGAGGTCGCGGGGGGTCGGCACAACGAAGTCGTGCCGCGTGGTGGAAACTGTCTGGTGGGTACGGACGTTGTGAAGATGTCCGGGTCGGCAGGTGTGATCAGTCAGGGTTCGTCCTGCCCCACGGGCGGGTCTATTTCGGTCAAGGGGAATCGCCCGTGAAGTTGTTTGCGAAGTTGTTCGGCAAGAGCGCACGCGAGGAAGGCGGCAACGCCAGGCATCGTGCGCGGGGTCAGGGTCAGCAGGAGGAGGGCCGGGGCGGTGAGCGCCCGCTCTTCCGTGACGAGTTCGCTGGTCCGGGCGGTGACATTCCCGGTGCGCGGGGCGCGTCGGCTGTTGACCCTGCCGGTCCCGGCCGCATAGGTTTCGGGGAACCATCGACCTCGGGTGGAGGGTTTGCCCCCGATCCGTATGCGACCAATCCCCACGGGGGGCGGCCGCGCCAGGAGGATCCGTCCATGACGGGTGTCACGGTCTGTACGAGGTGCGGCAGCCGCAATCCGCAGACGAGCAGGTTCTGCTCGAACTGTGGTGCGCCGCTGCGGGGCCAGGCGGCCCCCGAGCGTGCCTCGGAGACCACGTCGACGATCTCCATCTCGGGTCTGGAGGCGTACGACTCGGAGGTCACGGGTCAGACGCAGCTGCCGGCGCTGTCGCCCGAGGCGCAGGCCGCCGTGGAGGCGCTGCCGCCGGGGTCGGCGCTGCTGGTGGTGCGGCGGGGGCCCAATTCGGGCAGCCGCTTCCTCCTCGACGGTGATCTGACGACGGCGGGCCGTCATCCGCAGAGCGACATCTTCCTGGACGACGTGACCGTGTCCCGTCGCCATGTGGAGTTCCGGCGGAGCCCCGACGGCAGCTTCAGCGTCGCCGACGTGGGCAGCCTCAACGGCACGTACCTCAACCGCGAGCCGATCGACTCGGCCTATCTGCACAACGGGGACGAGGTCCAGATCGGCAAGTACCGACTGGTCTTCCACGTGAGTCAGCGGGCCGTGTAACCCGTCAGGGAAGGCACATGCGCACACCGACGGGCGGTGCCGGGCACGGCACCGCCACCGCGGGGGAGAGGCTTCCCGCTGCCGGGCGGCTGATGAGTATCGGCACCGTCCTCGGTCAGCTGCGGGGCGAGTTTCCCGAAGTCACGATTTCCAAGATCCGTTTCCTGGAGGCGGAGGGCCTGGTCGAGCCGCGCCGCACCCCCTCCGGGTACCGGAAGTTCAGCCAGGAGGACGTGGAGCGGCTGGCACAGGTGCTGCGGATGCAGCGGGACCACTATCTTCCGCTGAAAGTGATCCGTGAGCACCTGGACGCGGCGGCCCGTGGTGAACAGGTCCAGCTGCCCGCTCAGGGCTCCGCGCGGGACGCGGTGGCCACGGGGACCGGGGCGGGGGAGCCGGCCTTCTGGGAGGCCGCAGGAGAGCGTCGTACGGCCGCCCGGGTGAGCCGGGCGGAGCTGCTGGAGGCGGCGGGCGTGAGCGAGGCGGAGCTGGTCGAGTGGGAGTCGTACGGCCTGCTCGTCCAGGACGCCGCCGGAGCCTTCGACGCCGAGGCGGTGACCGTGGCCCGGCTCGTGGCCGACCTGGGCGGATTCGGTCTGGAACCGAGGCATCTTCGCGCCATGAAGGCCGCCGCCGAGCGGGAGGCCGGCCTGGTCGAACAGGTGGTCGCACCCTTGCGGCGGCACCGCAATCCGCAGACCAGAGCCCATGCGGAGGCCACCGCGAAGGAGCTGGCGGCGCTGTCCGTGCGGCTGCACGCGGCGCTGGTCCAGACGGCTCTCGGAGTGCGTCTCGGCTGATCCTGGACGTGCCCGACTACCCAAACGGGTCGGGCACGTCCTAGGGTTGCTGTGTGAACGAGCTCGACGTTGTGGGTGTCCGGGTGGAAATGCCCTCCAACCAACCGATCGTGCTCCTGCGTGAAGTGGGAGGCGATCGGTACCTCCCCATCTGGATCGGTCCCGGGGAGGCCACCGCCATTGCCTTCGCCCAGCAGGGCATGGCCCCTGCCAGGCCGCTGACGCATGACCTCTTCAAGGATGTGCTGGAGGCGGTGGGCCAGGAGCTCACCGAGGTCCGCATCACCGATCTGCGTGAAGGGGTCTTCTACGCGGAGCTGGTCTTCGCCAGCGGAGTCGAGGTGAGCGCGCGTCCTTCCGACGCCATAGCGCTCGCGCTGCGCACCGGGACGCCGATCTACGGCAGTGACGGGGTGCTCGACGACGCCGGTATCGCGATTCCCGACGAGCAGGAGGACGAGGTGGAGAAGTTCCGCGAGTTCCTCGACCAGATCTCTCCCGAGGACTTCGGAACCAGCAGTCAGTGACCGACGCACGGTGAGCAGGTGACCGCCGGGTCCGGCGGTCACCGGAAGGCTGCGCCTGGGCGTTTTGGGCCCATTCGGCCAGCGTTTCCCTGAATTGGGTCACGCCAAACCACTCTTGGGGTGGTTATCACCCGGCGTGCCGAGCGCGGCGATCGTTGACGCACCCCAGGCGACTGCCTACCGTCGAGTCGGGCAGGTCGAGGACGGAGGGTCGGCGTGAGAACCAGCGGCGACGGTGCGGCGGGGGGCGCTCTCGGACAGGTTCCGGGGGAGAGCCGCCCGTATCCGCTCAGGGACGGTACGGCCGGCGGGTCCACCCCCGCGGAGCGGTCACAGGAGCAGTCGGACACCCTCGGTTACCGGGGTCCCACCGCGTGCGCGGCCGCGGGCATCACCTATCGGCAGCTCGACTACTGGGCCCGCACAGGCCTGGTCGAGCCCAGTGTCCGGCCGGCCTACGGCTCGGGCACCCAGCGGCTCTACAGCTTCCGCGATGTCGTCATCCTCAAGATCGTGAAGCGTTTCCTGGACACCGGGGTGGCGCTCCAGAACATCCGCGCCGCCGTGCGGCACCTGAGGGACCGCAGCTACGCGGACCTGGAGCGGATGACGCTGATGAGCGACGGCGCGACGGTCTACGAGTGCTCGTCGCCCGACGAGGTCGTCGATCTGCTCCAGGGCGGTCAGGGGATCTTCGGGATCGCCGTCGGCGTGGTCTGGCGCGATGTGGAGGCGGCGCTGTCGCAGCTGCACGGCGAGCGGATCGACACCGGCGAGACCCTGGTGGGCCAGAACCCCGCCGACGAGCTGGCCCGCCGGCGGCGGAACCGGGCCGGCTGACGGTCGCCGCGCGGCCGGACCGGCTGCGCGGACGGGTCGGCCGGGTGGCCGAGCGGGGTGGCCGCGGGCCGCTGTCAGTGGCGTAGGGCAGCATCGGACCTGTGAGACCCGCGCCGACGATCCTGCATCTGGACATGGATGCGTTCTTCGCCGCCGCCGAGCAGGCGGCCAAGCCGAGCCTGCGCGGAAAGCCCGTGGTCGTCGGAGGTCTCGGCCCGCGCGGAGTGGTCGCCACCGCCTCGTACGAGGCCCGGCGGTACGGGGTCCACTCGGCGATGCCGATGGCGCAGGCCCGGCGGCTCGCGCCGAACGCGGCGTACCTCGTCCCCCGCTTCGCCTTCTACCGCGCGATCAGCGAGCAGGTCATGGGGCTGCTGCGGGCGCTGTCGCCGCTGGTGGAGCCCTTGAGCCTGGACGAGGCGTTCGTGGACCTGGAGGCCGCGGGGGCGGCCTTCGACGCGGCGACGGCCAAGGAGGCCGGTGAGCGACTGCGGGCGGACATACGGGCGGTCACCGGGCTCACGGGGTCGGTGGGGCTCGCGGGCTCCAAGATGCTGGCGAAGATCGCGTCCGAGCGGGCCAAACCCGACGGACTGCTCCTGATCGAGCCGGGCACCGAGCGGGAGCTGCTGGGGCCGCTGTCCGTGCGCACCCTGCCCGGGGTGGGCCCGGCCACCGGGGAGCAGCTGCGCCGTGCCGGGATCACCACCTGTGCCGAGCTGGCCGAGGCCGGGGTGGACGAGCTGGTGCGGCTGCTGGGCCGGGCGCACGGGGGCGCGCTGCACCGGATGGCCCTGGGCCACGACGACCGGCCCGTGGTGGCCGAGCGGGACACCAAATCGGTCTCCGTCGAGGACACCTTCGACGTCGATCTCCACGACCGGGTCAGGATCCGGCTGGAGGTGGAGCGGCTCGCCGACCGCTGCACGGCCCGGCTGCGGTCCTCCGGCCACTCCGGGCGGACCATCGTGCTGAAGGTGCGGCGGTACGACTTCTCCACGCTGACCCGTTCCGAGACGCTGCGGGGGCCCACCGACGACCCCGGCGTGGTGCGGGAGGCCGCCGCGCGGCTGCTGGAGTCCGTGGACACCACGGGCGGTGTGCGGCTGCTCGGGGTGGGGGTGTCGGGCCTGGCCGACTACACCCAGGAGGATCTGTTCGCGCAGGCCGCGGCGGCGGCGGAGGAGGACGGGCGGCGGGAGGAGGCCGGCGGGGAGGACGGGCCCGACGCGGCGGACCCGTCGCGGGAGGACGCGCCGGCCGCGCCCGCCGAGCGGCGCTGGGCGGCCGGACAGGACGTACGGCACGGCCGATACGGGCCGGGGTGGGTGCAGGGCAGCGGCGTGGGCCGGGTCACCGTGCGGTTCGAGCGGCCCGGCTCCGCCGCGCCGGGCCGGGTGCGCACCTTCCGCACGGACGACCCGGAGCTGGCACGGTCCGATCCGCTGCC
This sequence comes from Streptomyces yaizuensis, assembly GCF_034961445.1. NCBI lineage: Bacteria > Bacillati > Actinomycetota > Actinomycetes > Kitasatosporales > Streptomycetaceae > Streptomyces > Streptomyces yaizuensis. Next base: position 485,566 of record NZ_BSBI01000005.1, on the reverse strand, counting down.
GCTGGTGGAGACGGCGGCGGAGACGGAGACGGAGACAGGGCCGGAGACAGGCCCGGCGGGTACGGCGGGCCCCGGCGAGGACTCCCCGGACGAGCAGGCGGACGCGGAGACTCCAATGGCGGACGCGGCGGACCTGGCGGGCGCTCAGTCGCCGCCTGCCGCCGGCGCGGTGCCGGGGTCCCCGCCCGCCAGCCGGCCGAAGGAGCGGTCCTCCGGCGGCGACGGGTCCGGTGCCGACAGATCGAGCCCGTAGTGGTGGTACAGCTGGAGCTCCTGCTCGGGGGAGAGATGGCGGCCCACGCCGAAGTCGGGCGCGTCCTTGATCAGGGCACGGTCGTACGGCACGCTCAGCGTCTCGCCCACCAGGGTGCTGGGCGCCAGCGGGACGAAGGCGTCCCGGCTGAAGAGCCCGGTGCGTACGGCCGCCCATTCGGGGGCGCCGGTGGCGTCGTCCAGATACACCTCGTCCACCGTCCCGATCCTGGCTCCGTTACGGTCGAACGCCTTGCGGCCGATCAGACTGCGCGGATCGACATCGGTCTGCACGGTCCCTCCAAGAGGTCGCAACTGCTCCTTAAGCCACTCAAGGAATACGAAAGAGCAGTTTGAGAGTGTCGGCCACTTGAGCGATGGGCAAAGAGTGCGCTGGTAGGCTGAGAAATGGCTGTCGACCCCACGCGGGAGAGTCCGCCGGCGGACATCGCCGACGGCGCCGAAGGAGCAACTCCTCCCCGGAATCTCTCAGGCACCTGTACCGCATGGGTGAGGTCACTCTGGAAAGCAGGGCGGGCGTCGGACGGTGGCACCCGCTCTCACCGACGGTGAAAGCCGGGGCGCCGATGTCGCGCGGCCCGGTGAAGCTCTCAGGTTGAGATGACAGAGGGGGAGGCCGTCCGGGGTAACCGTGCCGTGGTGCCCCTCGCAGGTCGTGTCAGACCAGGAGGCCTCCGATCATGACCGCCAACCGTACCCCGCTCTCCCGCCTGGAGCAGGGCATTCCGTTCGAGCAGCGCCACATAGGCCCCGACGCCGAGGCGCAGGCCAAGATGCTGGCGCAGGTCGGATACGGCTCGCTGGACGAGCTGACCGCCGCCGCCGTCCCCGATGTGATCAAGAGCACCGAGGCGCTGGGTCTGCCCGACGCCCGTACCGAGGCCGAGGTCCTGGCTGAGCTGCGCGGCCTCGCCGACCGGAACACCGTGCTGACGCCGATGATCGGCCTCGGCTACTACGGCACCTTCACGCCCCCGGTGATCCTGCGCAACGTCATGGAGAACCCGGCCTGGTACACCGCGTACACGCCGTACCAGCCGGAGATCTCCCAGGGCCGTCTGGAGGCCCTGCTGAACTTCCAGACGATGGTCGCCGAGCTGACCGGACTGCCCACGTCCGGCGCCTCGCTGCTGGACGAGGGGACGGCCGCCGCCGAGGCCATGTCCCTCTCCCGGCGGGTCGGCAAGGTCAAGAACGGTGTCTTCCTGGTCGACGCCGACGTCCTGCCGCAGACCCTCGCGGTGATCGAGACCCGGGCCGAGCCGACCGGCGTCGAGGTCGTCACCGCCGACCTCTCGCAGGGCATCCCCGACAGCGCCGCCGAGCGGGGCGTCTTCGGTGTCCTGCTCCAGTACCCGGGTGCCTCCGGTGCCGTCCGCGACCTGCGGCCGGTCATCGAGCAGGCGCAGGGCCTGGGCGCGGTCGTCACCGTCGCCGCCGACCTGCTGGCGCTGACGCTGCTGACCTCCCCCGGTGAGCTGGGTGCCGACATCGCCGTCGGCACCACCCAGCGCTTCGGTGTCCCGATGGGCTTCGGCGGCCCCCACGCCGGGTACATGGCGGTGCGCGAGAAGTTCGCCCGCAGCCTGCCGGGCCGGCTCGTCGGCGTCTCCGTCGACGCGGACGGGGACAAGGCGTACCGGCTCGCGCTCCAGACCCGTGAGCAGCACATCCGCCGGGAGAAGGCCACCAGCAACATCTGCACCGCGCAGGTGCTGCTGGCCGTGATGGCGGGCATGTACGCCGTCTACCACGGCCCCGACGGGCTGCGGACGATCGCCCGCCGCACCCACCGGTACGCCACCCTGCTCGCCGCCGGGCTCACCGCGGCCGGGGTCGAGGTCGTCCACGGCTCCTGGTTCGACACGCTGACCGTCGAGGTCCCGGGGCGGGCCGCCGAGGTCGTCGCCGCGGCGCGCGCCGGCGGGGTCAACCTGTACCGGGTCGACGACTCGCACGTCTCCCTCTCCTGCGACGAGACCACCACCCGCGACACGCTCCGGGCCGTGTGGGCGGCGTTCGGCGTGGAGGCCGACATCGAGGCGCTGGACGCCACCACGGAGGACACCCTTCCGGCGGCGCTGCTGCGGACCGACGACTACCTCGCGCACCCGGTCTTCCACCAGCACCGCTCCGAGACGGCGATGCTGCGCTACCTGCGCCGGCTGGCCGACCGCGACTACGCGCTGGACCGGGGCATGATCCCGCTCGGCTCCTGCACGATGAAGCTGAACGCGACCACCGAGATGGAGTCGGTCACCTGGCCCGAGTTCGGGCAGCTGCACCCCTTCGCCCCGGTCGACCAGGCCGCCGGTTATCTCACCCTCATCCATGAGCTGGAGGAGCGGCTGGCCGAGGTCACCGGCTACGACAGGGTCTCCCTCCAGCCCAACGCCGGCTCCCAGGGCGAGCTGGCCGGACTGCTCGCCGTGCGCGCGTACCACCGGGCCAACGGGGACGCGCAGCGCACCGTCTGCCTCATCCCCTCGTCGGCGCACGGCACCAACGCCGCGAGCGCCGTCATGGCCGGGATGAAGGTCGTCGTGATCAAGACGGCCGACGACGGCGAGATCGACGTGGCGGACCTGCGCGAGCGGATCGAGCAGTACCGCGACGAGCTGGCCGTGCTCATGATCACGTACCCGTCGACCCATGGGGTCTTCGAGGAGCACGTGGCCGACATCTGCGCCCAGGTGCACGACGCCGGCGGTCAGGTGTACGTCGACGGCGCCAACCTCAACGCGCTCGTGGGGCTGGCCAGGCCGGGCCGGTTCGGCGGCGATGTCTCCCACCTCAACCTGCACAAGACGTTCTGCATCCCGCACGGCGGCGGCGGCCCGGGCGTCGGTCCGGTGGCCGTGCGCGAGCACCTCGCCCCGTATCTGCCGAACCACCCGCTCCAGCCGGCCGCCGGACCGGAGACGGGCGTCGGGCCGATCTCGGCCGCGCCCTGGGGTTCGGCCGGCATCCTGCCGATCTCCTGGTCGTACGTCCGGCTGATGGGCGGGGCGGGACTCAAGCGGGCGACGCAGGTGGCGGTCCTCGCCGCCAACTACATCGCCAAGCGCCTTGAGCCCCACTACCCGGTGCTCTACACCGGTCCGGCCGGCCTCGTCGCCCACGAGTGCATCGTGGATCTGCGTCCGCTGGCGAAGTCGACCGGCGTGAGCGTCGACGACATCGCCAAGCGCCTCATCGACTACGGCTTCCACTCGCCGACGATGTCGTTCCCGGTGGCCGGGACGCTGATGATCGAGCCGACCGAGAGCGAGAACCTGTACGAGATCGACCGCTTCTGCGCGGCGATGATCGCCATCCGGCAGGAGATCGAGAAGGTCGCGTCGGGCGAGTGGCCCGCCGACGACAACCCGCTGCGGAACGCGCCGCACACGGCGGCCTCGCTCGGCGGGGAGTGGGAGCACCCGTACACCCGTGACGAGGCGGTCTTCCCCGCCGGGGTGAACGCCGCCGACAAGTACTGGCCGCCGGTGCGCCGGATCGACGGTGCCTTCGGCGACCGCAATCTGGTCTGCTCCTGCCCGCCGCTGGACGCGTACGACAGCTGAGGGCCGGGGCGCCCCGCGCGGGGCGCCCCCGGGACTTGCTTGCCGGGGCCGGCGCGGAGTTGTCCGTGCCGGCCCCGGGCCGTATCCGCCGCAGGTCGCGGGTCGGGCCGGGCCGGGCCGTTGCCGTTCGTGAGCCGGGCCGTCGTCGGCGGCCCCGGGCGCACGTACGGCCGGGGCCCGGCCACACGGACGGCCGACCGGAGTGCGATCATCCGGAGTATGGCCGCCCGGTGTACGGGTCCCGGTGCACGGGTACAGGTACCCGAGGTGTCGCGCGGTGTCGAGCGGTGCGTTATGGCGAGGTCGCGCGCTCTACGCGGCCGTCGCGGCGAGGCCGACCCGGTGCGGGGCGATGATCTGCCCGTCCGGCAGCAGCTCGCCCGTGTCCTCGAAGAGGAGCACCCCGTTGCACAACAGGCTCCAGCCCTGTTCCGGATGGTGCGCCACGAGGCGCGCTGCGTCCCGGCCGGCGGAGTCGGATGTGGGGCAGGGTGGCTGATGCTGGCACATGGCTGGGTTCTTTCGCTGCGGTGTGGTGATCGTGCTGCGGCTCGCTGAGGTATTCATGGCCGCCCCCCGTATCTTCAGTAGAGTCCGGTCCCAGTGTTGCCCTGTCCGCGCTATCTCGCAGGGATTTTGCGGCAGCTCCTCTTACTGATTTAAGACGTTCCCCCCGTCCGGGGGGTTCAGCTCAACCGCCTTGTCCTTTTGGGTGGTTCGAGGGGGCCGGGATGGACTAGTCCGTCCGGAAACACAGGAACGCCCCACGACCGGGCGGGTCGTGGGGCGTCCATGGCGACAGCGCCGTGCTCGGTGTCGTGGCCCGGGTGTCGTGGTCCGGTGTCGTGGTCCGGTGCTGTGGCCGGTGTGGCCGGTGCCGTGGGCGGTGTGCCGGTCAGGCCGGTGTGCCGAGCAACGGCCCGGGGGCGATCCGGAGCGTCATCAGCGGCAGCAGGTCGGCGAGCCGGTGCGGCCGGTGGGCGGCGATGCCCGGCGGCGCGGGAGCGAGCGGGATCAGGACGTCGGTGGGCAGCGGGACGCCGGAGCCGGCGTCGGCGTCGGTGTCCGCGTGCAGCCAGAGGGTCAGCATGTACAGCTCGGGGATGGAGAGCAGCCGGGGCTGGTACGGAGTCGCCATCGCCTCCGCCTGCCGCAGCGCCCGTTCGGTGGAGGTGAGGTAGGGCCCCTCGAAGAAGTGGGAGAAGGCGGATCCGTCCGCGGTGAGGACGGTCTCGGCCGCGGCGACGTAACGGTCGCCGCCACGGATCAGGAAGCGCCAGCCCGTGAGCCGGGTGCACGGGCGGGTGGTGGACGTCGGAACGATCTGGTCGAGGACGTGGACGGGCAGCGGCGACTCGGGGCTGATGGGCCCCTGGGCGGAGCGGAGCGCGGGAGTACGGTCCTCACGGACGGCGGTCGGGGAACCGAGTGCCGTGAGAACGCTGCGGAGTGCGGGAGCAGGGGCCGGGAGGACGTGCAGCGGCATGGTGGGACGCCTCTCACTAGGGGAGACACGGTGAGGCAGGGTGGGTGCGGACGGCGCTGTCAGCGTGCGGGGCCAGAGAGGCCGAAGGGGCCACTGGGCGCCAACTATCTGCCTTCTGTACCGAGTTTATACGACGCGTGTTCTCACAGTGATTCCACTAGCGTCGTGACATATTGCCCACAAGGGTGTATCAGGACTTTCGGGCGTAGCGGATCCACCGGGTTTCCCTGGGATTATCCTTCCCGGCCAGGGCATTTACCCGGCAACTGGTAGGCCGAAAGTCGTCGGTGTTTCTCACCATCCGGTGGGCAGAAGTAGCTGTGCACTGAACCCGGCCTGGGTCGATCTCCCCCCTGCCGCGGGATGTGCGGACCATCACTTCGGACACCCTACCGGTTGTCGGCCGCCACCGGGGCGTTATCGATCAGTCAGGCTGGGCATTATCGTCCGTGACGCGAGCGACCGATGCCGCGCGGTGCCCAGTCGAGGAGGGACGCTTCGATGGGGGATAAGGACGTGGCAGGAGGCTTTGCACTCGCCGATCGCCAGCGCTACCGGGGAAAGCTGCGCCAGTGCCTGACGGCGCTGGGGCGACTGCTGGACGAGAAGAGGTTCGACCGGCCCAGGAATCTGCTGGGACTGGAGATCGAGTTGAATCTCGCTGGAGCGGACGGCCTGCCCAGGATGATGAATGCGGAAGTGCTCGAACGAATCGCCAGCAACGATTTCCAAACCGAGCTGGGGATGTTCAACCTGGAGGTGAACATTGTCCCGCACCGGCTCGGCGGCCGTGTTCTCGACCAGCTGGCCGAGGAGTTGCGGGCAGGCCTCGGATATGCCGACCGGAAAGCGAACGAGGTCGGCGCCGGGATCATGATGATCGGTATTCTGCCCACCCTCACCCAGGACGATCTCGTCCATGGGAACCTCTCCGACGTCGACCGCTACACCGTACTCAACGATGAGATCCTCACCGCGCGCGGCGAGGCATTCTCCCTCGATATCGCCGGAGTCGAGCGGCTGACCTGCACCTCGGCATCGATAGCGCCCGAAGCGGCCTGCACCTCGGTGCAGCTCCACCTCCAGGTGACCCCCGCCCGCTTCGCCGATGTGTGGAACGCCGCGCAGGCCGTGGCCGCCGTACAGATCGCGGTCGGCGCCAACGCCCCCTTCCTCTTCGGCAAGGAGCTGTGGCGCGAGTCGCGGCCGCCGCTGTTCCAGCAGGCCACGGACACCCGGCCGCCCGAGTTGCAGGCCCAGGGCGTGCGGCCCCGCACCTGGTTCGGCGAGCGGTGGATCGACTCCCCGTACGAACTCTTCGAGGAGAACCTGCGGTACTTCCCCGCCCTGCTGCCGATCTGCTCCGACGAGGACCCCGAGCGCGTCATCGACGAGGGAGCCATCCCTGAGCTGCGGGAACTCATCCTGCACAACGGCACGATCTACCGCTGGAACCGGCCCGTCTACTCGGTCGCCGACGGCGTGCCCCATCTGCGGGTGGAGAACCGGGTCCTGCCCGCCGGTCCCACGGTCACCGATGTCATCGCCAACGCGGCCTTCTTCTACGGGCTGGTGCGGGCGCTCGCCGACGAGCCGCGCCCCGTGTGGAGCCGGCTCCCCTTCCGCACCGCCGAGGAGAACTTTGACACCGCGTGCCGCCACGGCATCGACGCCGAGCTGATCTGGCCCCGGCCGGGGCGGGCCGGCGGGACCACCCGCGTACCCGCCGTGAAGCTCGTACGCGACGAACTGCTCCCGCTCGCGGCGGCCGGACTCGACGCCTGGCAGGTGGCGCCCGCCGACCGGGACCGCTACCTCGGGGTGATCGAGGCGCGGTGCCGGCGGCGGATGAACGGGGCCGCCTGGCAGGCCGAGACCTTCCACCGGGCGCGGGAGGCCGGACTCGGCCGCGAGGCGGCGCTCGCCGCCATGACCCGGCGCTATCGCGAACTGATGCTCCAGGGCGAGCCCGTGCACACCTGGCCGGTCGGCTTCCCCGGCAGATCGGGGGCCTGACCCGCCTGAGCGGTCCGTCCTCCTAGGATGGCGATCGTCCCCGGCCGCCGGCGCGCGGACCGGGGCGGGACCGAATCACAGGAGGCAGGGTGCGGATGGAGGCCGGACGAGTGGCCGACGCTCTTCCCCGGGAGGAGCTGACGCCCCGGGTGCTGCGGTCCGAACTGCTGCTGGTGCTCGCGCTGTCGCTGGGCGCGAGCGCCGTGGCCTCCCTGATCAGCTTTGTCGGCGCGCTGACCAGGCCGGGCGGGCTCGGCGAGCAGGCGGCGAAACTCAACGGATCCGCCGCCCCCGGCCGGCCGTGGCTGGATCTCGCCTGGCAGCTCTTCGGCATCACCACGGCGCTGGTGCCCGTCGCCCTCGTCGCGCATCTGCTGCTCCGCGAGGGCGCCGGCGGGCTGCGCGCGGTGGGCTTCGACCGCCGCCGGCCCTGGCCCGACCTGGGGCGCGGCACGCTCGTCGCGGCGGGCATCGGCAGCGCAGGGCTCGCCTTCTATCTGATCGCGCAGGCCAGTGGCTTCAATCTGACGGTGGTGCCCGAGTCGCTGCCCGAGGTGTGGTGGAAGTTCCCCGTCCTGATCCTCTCCGCGATCCAGAACTCCGTGGTCGAGGAGGTGATCGTGGTCGGGTATCTGCTCCGCAGACTCGACCAGCTGGGGTGGACCCCGACCGCGTCCCTGGTGACCAGCTCCGTGCTGCGCGGCTCGTACCACCTCTACCAGGGCATCGGCGGCTTCATCGGGAACATGGTCATGGGCGCGGTCTTCGTCGTTCTCTACCGGCGGTGGGGGCGGGTCGGGCCACTGGTGGTGGCCCACGCCCTGCTCGACATCGTGGCCTTCATCGGGTACGCGCTGCTGGCGGGGAAGGTGGGCTGGCTGCCCACGGCCTGAGCGGGCAACGGCCGGAACGGGCCAACGGCTTGAACCGGCCGGCGGCCTGAGCGGGCCAACGGCTCGAACGGGCCAGATGGCTCGAACGCGCCCGGTGGATGGTCAGAGGCCGGTCAGCAGCGTGCCGTCGATGACGGTGACCGCCCGGCCGGTGAGCAGGGTCCGATCGCCGCGCAGCTCGGTGCGGACCAGACCGGAGCGGGCCGACGCCTGGAGCCCGGTCAGGTCGTCCCGGCCGAGGCGGGCCGACCAGTAGGGCGCCAGAGCGGTGTGGGCGCTGCCCGTCACCGGGTCCTCGTCGATGCCCACGCGCGGGAAGAAGCCGCGTGAGACGAAGTCGTACGGGAGGTCCGGCCGCTCGGCGGCGGCGGTGACGATGACGCCCCGCGTGGAGTGGTGCGCCAGGGAACGCACGTCGGGGGCGAGGTCGCGGACGGTCCGTTCGTCCGTCAGCTCCACGAGCAGGTCGCCGATGTGCGGGCCGGTGTCGTGGACCGAGAGCACCGGGGCGCCCAGTGCCTCGGCCAGCCGGTCGGGGACCGCGACCGGCGTCAGCGGGGAGGTCGGGAAGTCCAGGGTGATCGCGCCGTCGTCGTGGGCGGTGGTGCCGAGGACGCCCGAGCGGGTCGCGAAGCGGACCGTTCCGGTGGCGGCGCCGGTCTCGCGCAGGACGTGCGCGGTGGCGAGGGTGGCGTGCCCGCAGAGGTCGACCTCGGTGGTGGGGGTGAACCAGCGCAGCGCCCAGTCGGCGGCGCCGCCGGGCGGCAGCGGATGGGCGAAGGCGGTCTCGGAGAGGTTCACCTCGGCGGCGACCCGCTGGAGCCGGCCGGCGTCCGGGAAGGAGCCGACGTCGGGCAGGAGGAGGACCCCCGCCGGGTTGCCGGTGAAGGGGGTGTCGGTGAAGGCGTCGACGATTCTGATCCGCATGGGCAGACGGTAGCCAGTGGGGGCGGTCGCGGCCCAAGGCCAATTCCGGGGAACTGGACCCGGTTCCGGGCACGGCCGTGGGGGAAAGGGACCGGGGGAGTGGTGGTGGCTGTGGTGCCTGGTGCTGCTGGGGCGTCCGCCGCGTTCCCCGTTCCCTGTTCTGTGTGCCCCGTTCCCCGTTCCCCGTTCTCTGTTCTCCGTTCCAGGCCCGGTCGTCCGGATGCCGGCCGGGCCGTTCGTCGCCATGACCGATCCGTCCCGCCACCGGGTCGCGGAGGTCGCCCCCTCCGCGCGGTCGCGGGACCGTCCCCGGGAGGACCCCCGTGTCCCGTACCCTCGACCGGCTCCGGCTGGCCGCCCTCAACATCGACGGCGTGCTGCTGAACGACACCTTCAGCCCGGTGATCCATGACTTCGTCGTCCGCCGGGGAGGCTCCTACACGGCGGAGACGGAACGCTCGATCTTCTCCCGGCCCCGGCGCATCGCCGGGCGGAACCTGGCCGCCGCCGTACCGCAGTCCCTCACCGGCGACGAGGCCCTGGCCGCGTACTTCACCGAACGCGACGCCTATCTCACGGACCACCCGGTACGGATCCTGGACGGCGCCGTCGATCTCGTACGGCGGCTGCGCGCGCTCGGTCTGCGGACGGTCTGCTACGGGGGGCTGCCCGCCGCGCACTTCGACCGCTTCCTCGGGGAGTGGGCCCACCTCTTCGACGGTCCGCGCTATGTGTGCACCGACGACTTCCGGCCAGGTCTGCGGGAAATCACCGTCGACCACTTCGGCCTGGAGCACGGCGAGGCGCTCTTCGTCGACGACGTGGCGCTGGTCGCCGAGGCCGCCCGGGGGCTCGGCGCCCCGTTCATCGGCCAACCCAGCGGGTTCGTCCACGGCTTCCAGCGGCAGCTCATGACCGAGGCGGGGGTGCGGCATCTGGTGGACGCGCCGGAGGCGATCGACGAGGCACTGATCCGCGCGGTGGACGCGGAGGCCGCCCTCGGCACGGTCTGGGACCGGGCCCTGCCGCGCTGACGAACCTTCACATGTGCCCGCCGCCGGCGCCGCCACGGTCGGTCGCGGCGGATTCCCTCCGCGACCGGGCCCGGCCGATGGACCACGTGCCCAGACCCACCAGCACGGCCGCCCCGGCCCCGTACACCGGCAGCCACCGGGTCGTCGTGGCCGACAGGCAGTCGGCGACGGCCTCGTCGCTGTGGACCTCCTGCGCACGGGCCAGGGCGGTACGGTCGCGACCGGCCAGGTCCGCCAGCGCGGCCTCCGTCCGGACGGCCTCGTACGCGCCCAGCTCCGGGCACCCGTCACGGGTGCCCGGCATCGGGAACAGCCACGCCCAGCGCTGCATCGCGGGGGCCAGCGTGATCGCCACGCACAGGCCGACGACCATCGCGTACGCGGCCAGATTCCGCGTGTACGCGGATACGGGGCCGGGCGTCCAGGCCGGCAGCCGGTAGAAGAGGAGGACCAGGCGAGCAGTGTCACCCCGATGTAGGTGGAGAACCACTGCCAGGAACCCTGTGCGAGTGCGGCCGTCAGCACGGCGGCGAGTGCGATCCCGATGACCCCCGGCTGACCGGATGTGTCCCGGTTCGTGTCCTGGGGTGCCGATCCCCCGGCTCGGTGAGGGCTGGGCTCGTCCATGGCCGCTCCTGCGGGGTGGGGGTCGGGGACCATCAGCATCCGAGCCCGCCGCGCCCCGGCAGGACGCCATGCCGGACCGGTCCGGAAGTCTCCGCCGGTTGGCGGGGGCCTGCCGGGCGCCCATCGAGCCGTAATAGGTGGCACCGCCGTCGCTCGTCCTGCCAGGATCCGAGGGTGGACCCGACCGAGATCACGCGCGCGATCGCGGCCGCGACGTCGGTCGCCGCATCGCTCGACCTGCCCGCCGACGACGCCGTCGTCCTCCACAACTCGAACAGGATCGCGCTGCGGCTGACGCCGTGCGACGTCCTGGCCCGGGTCGCCCCCGCCGGGCACGGGGCCGCACAGTTCGAGGTCCGGCTCGCTCAGCTGCTTGCCCGGGCCGGATGCCCGACGGGCCTCCTGGAACCTCGGGTGGACCCCCTGGTGTACACGCGCGACGGTTTCACGGTGACGCTGTGGACCTCCTACGAATCCGTGACACCTCGCACCTCACCCGTCGACTACGCCAACGCGCTGGAGCGACTGCACGCCGGCATGCGCGAGGTCGACGTGCCGAGCCCGCGGTTCACGGATCGGGTCGCGGAGGCGCAGGCCGTCGTGGCCGACCCGCGTCTCTCGCCGGAGCTCACCGACGCGGACCGCGCGTTCCTCGGCGGCAGACTGGGAAGCCTGCGACGGTCGATCGAGGAGCGCGGCGCCGTGGAGCAGCTGCTCCACGGCGAGCCGCATCCCGGCAATGTGCTCGGCACGAGGAACGGCCCGTTGTTCATCGACCTTGAGACCTGTTGCCGTGGACCTGTCGAGTTCGATCTCGCCCATGTCACCGAGGCGGTCTGCGAGCACTATCCGAACGTCGACCAAGGGCTGCTGGACGAGTGCCGGCAGCTCGTTCTCGCGATGGTCGCGGCCTGGCGCTGGGAACGTGGCGACCAGTTGCCGAACGGGAGGCGGTTCGGAGAGGAGTTCCTGCGCCTGCTGCGCGAGGGTCCTCCGTGGCCGACACTCGACGCGGTCGTCAGGCGGCTGGACGGTCCTGACGGGTCCTGACGGCCTGGACGGTCTGGAGGAATCACCGAAGCGACGGGACTGTCGTCGCAGCGACCCCGTGCGGGCCGGCGGCGCGCCGCGTTCGCGCCGGCTGCCCCGCCGGTCGGCGACCGTACTGGCGGAGGCCTGCTGACCAGCGGCAGTCGGCTCAGCGGCCCGGCTCCCGACCGCAACGGCAGTGGCTCCGGCGTGCCCGTCCACGCGGACGTCCCGCTCCTCGCCCACCGGGACTCGTATACCGGGTGGTCGCCCTCGAACCACGTACCCCGCGATCACGCCCCAGCGGCCTGCGACGGTCGACGTGCGCCGGGGATTGTCGGGCGAGCTATTCCGATATATCGTTGAGGTATCGCGACAGATCAAGCTCAACGATGGAAGGAGTGTCGTGATGAATACGCAGGGATTCGGCCAGGAGCCGGGGCGCGGGCAGTGCGGGCCCGGACATCGGGGCCGGGGCGGCTTCGAGGGGCGCCGGGGTGCCTTCGGGCAGTTCGGTCCGCCCTTCGGCGGGGGTCCGTTCGGCGGTGGCCCCTTCGGGGGCGGCCGGGGGCGGGGCGGTGGCCGGGGACGGGCGCGGCGCGGTGATGTGCGTGCCTCGATCCTCGCGCTGCTGAAGGACCGCCCGATGCACGGGTACGAGATGATCCAGGAGATCGGCGAGCGCAGCGGCGGGGCCTGGAAGCCCAGCCCCGGTTCGGTCTACCCCACGCTCCAGCTGCTGGAGGACGAGGGGCTGATCGCCAGCGCGAGCGAGGGCGGCAAGCGCCTGTTCACGCTCACGGACGCCGGGCGCGAGGAGGCCGACGGCGGCCCGGACGCGCCGTGGGAGGAGGCGGGGCGCGGGGTCGACTGGGACACGGTCAACGAGATCCGGCAGGCCGGCTGGGGGCTCATGGAGGCGTTCGGCCAGGTCTGGAAGACCGGCAGTGCCGAGCAGCGCACCAAGGCCCTCGATGTCATCAACGACGCGCGGAAGAAGCTCTATCTGATCCTCGCCGACGAGGACTGAGCGGGGGTACGCGCGACTCCGATTCCGGTTCCGGTACGCCCGTACCGGAACCGGAACCGGAACTGGAACCGGAGTCGTGTCCGGTCAGGCGGCCAGGGGCTCAGGGGTTCAGGCCGGGCAGTTCCGCCAGTCGGCGCAGGGACTCCTGGAGCGCTTCCGTCGCCGACTCCCGGATCCTGCCGGCCATCAGGGAGACGGCCGCGCCGGTGAACTCGCCCTCGATCCGGACCAGGGTCGCCTCCCCGTCCGGCGTGAGGAGATAGCGGCTGCCCAGCCGGACGCCCATCGGCCCTTCGCCGTGGACGCCGAGGAGCCGGCCCGTCTCGAACTCGTCCACCTGCCAGGTCACCTCGGCGGGGAAGCCCATGAGCCGCAGGTTCTCGCGGTAGCGCGCGCCCGGTCCCAGGGTGGTCGGCCCGTCGTCCTCGGGGAAGCCGGTGTGGGTGGCGTTCCAGCGGGCCTGGCCGCCGAGATCCACGAGCTGGGCCCAGACCTTCGCCGCGGGTGCGGCGATCCGGGCCTCCGCGCTGACTTCGGCCATACGACCACCCCTCGCCATCCTGAACCCGGGAATTCGGGAACTCGGTGCGCGGAAGGTAGCGGCGGGCGCCGGAGAACTCAAGGCCGGTGACCCGCCGGGGTCCTCCTTGAGGAGGAGCGGCCGGGCCCGGGGCACACCCTGCGCGGGACGGGCGGACAGGACTTCATGCGGATGGATCGGGCACTTCACTCTGATGGGGTGGGAGGGTGCAGATCCCCGCCGCGAACCCTGCTCCGAGTTCCGTTCCCGCCTCCGCATTCGCCTCCGCCGCTGGGCCCGTTCCCGGGTCCGTTGCCGGGTCCGTTCCCGGGCCGGCCGGGCGGCCCGGCGTGACCCGTACCGGACTCGGCCCCGGCCCCGGCACCGGCGCCGGGTTCACCGCCGGGCTGGCCCGGGTGGTGGCCGCCGCGCGGCGGCGGGCACTGCGGGCCGGGGATCCGCAGATCGACACCGCCCATCTGCTGCATTCGCTGATCGAGGCGGACCCCGAGGCGCGGGCCGCGCTCGGGCCGGGGTCCCGGGCCGCCCGGGTCCTCGGCTATCTCGTCCAGCGCAGCATCGGCTACGGGCCGCGCTGGCGGGCGACGGTCGAGGTCTCCGGCGCCCCATCGGGTCCGGCGGCTCCGGCTGTTCCGGCTGTTCCGGTCGAGAGTCCGGTTCCTGTTCCGCTCGTGGGTTCCCCGGTGGAGTCGGCGCCCGGCTGGTCGCCTGCGGCCGCCGACGCGCTGGCGGTGGCCACCGGGCGGGCCGAGGCGCGGGGCGCCCCCGGTGCCTCCGGCTCTGACCTGCTGGCCGCCCTCGCCGCCGACGGCGGCTGCCGCGCGGTCGAGGTGCTGCGACGCGCCGGGGTCGACCTCCGGGGGATCGGCGCTCCGGAAGCCGTCGAGGAATCCGGGTTCGACAGTACCTTCAGGGGTTACAGTCCTGACTTGTCCCTGCCATGATGTGCCGGTGGGGAAGACAACAAGTGGAAGAAATACGGGCCTGGGCATCGCCCTGGTCTCCGCCCTTGCGTTCGGCGGATCCGGAGTCGCGGCCAAGCCGCTGATCGAAGCGGGCGTCGACCCGTTGCACATGGTCTGGCTCCGGGTCACGGGGGCCGCGCTGCTGATGCTTCCGCTGGCCTGGCGCCACCGGGACCTCCTCCGCAGCCGCCCGGTCCTGCTCCTCGGCTTCGGCGTCCTCGCCGTGGCCGGCGTCCAGGCCTTCTACTTCGCCTCCATCTCCCGCATCCCCGTCGGGGTCGCGCTGCTGGTCGAGTACCTCGGCCCGGCCCTGGTCCTCGGCTGGATCCGGTTCGTCCAGCGCCGGCCCGTCACCCGGGCCGCCGCCGTCGGCGTGGCGCTCGCCGTCACCGGCCTCGCCTGCGTGGTCGAGATCTGGTCGGGGCTCCGCTTCGATCTGCTGGGCCTGCTGCTCGCCCTCGGTGCCGCCTGCTGCCAGGCGTGCTACTTCCTCCTCTCCGACCACGGCTCCGACGCCTCCGACGGGTCCGGGCCCGCCGATCCGCTGGGCGTCATCGCCTACGGGCTCCTCGTCGGCTCCCTGGTGCTGACCGTGATCGCCCGCCCCTGGAACCTCGACTTCGGGCTGCTCGCCCAGGAGGTCACCGTGGGCGACTCCGGGACGGCCGTGCAGGCCGCGCTGCTGCTCGGCTGGGTGGTGCTGATCGCCACCGTGCTCGCGTACATCACCGGAGTGATCTCCGTACGGTCGCTGTCGCCGCAGGTCGCCGGGGTCGTCGCCTGTCTGGAAGCGGTGGTCGCGACCGTGCTGGCCTGGGTGCTCCTGGGCGAACACCTCTCGCTGCCGCAGCTCCTGGGCGGTGGGCTCGTCCTGATGGGGGCGTTCATCGCCCAGTCGCAGGCGCCCAGGGCCCCGTCGCCCGGACCGGTCGCCTCCGGCCTGCCCGCCCCCGTACCCGCCCCCGTACCCACATCCGTGCCCGTACCCACGTCCGCGCCTGTGTCTTCCCCGGCCGACGGGCCGTCAGCCGTCGACGGCGAACGCGCCGCCGAGGGGGAGTTGTCCGCCGGACCCGCCGGACCCTAGAGTGACGATCATGCATTCGACCGTTCTGCCGCCTCCCGCCGCTTAGCGCGGGCGGCCCTCCGCTGACGAAGACCGGGCTCGGGTCCTCCCCGAGCAGGTTGTCGCTGCCCGCGCGCCGGAGCCGAGCGACCACCTTCCCCGTTCCTCACACGGAGACCACACGTGTCGAATTCCTCGCAGCCCGTGGCTGCCGCTGTGTCCCAACCTGCCGCCGGTGCGGCCGCTTCCGTCGGACGCAGCCTGTTCTGTCTGATCGTCGCCGGACTGGCCTGGGGCACGGCGGGCGCCGCCGCCTCCCTGCTCTTCCGCGACAGCGACCTCGGGCCCCTGGCCCTCTCCTTCTGGCGCTGCGCGGGCGGGCTGCTGCTGCTCCTTGCGGCGCTCGCGGTACGGGCACGGCACACCCGCCGGGCCGCCCGGCCGCTGCCCGCCCCCGAGCCCCGGCGGCGCCGGCTGATCCGCGTCCTGGGCACCGGAATCGGGCTCACCGTCTTCCAGAGCGCCTACTTCGCGGCCGTCGAGGCCACCGGCCTCGCCGTCGCCACGGTCGTCACCCTGGGCGCGGGGCCCCTGCTGATCGCGCTGGGCGCGCGGCTGACGATGGGCGAACGGCTCGGCGCGGGCGGTCTGCTCGCCGTGACCGGCGCGCTCGCCGGGCTCACCGTCCTGGTACTGGGCGGCGAGGGCGCAGAGGTCCGGCCCGCCGGGATCGCCCTGGCGCTGCTCTCCGCGTCCGGCTATGCCGCGATCACCCTGCTGGCGCGGTGGCTGGGCCGGGACGGCGGCTCCGACCCGCTGCCCACCACCGCCTGGGCCTTCGCCGTCGGCGCGCTGGGGCTGCTGCCCCTGGCGCTGGCCGAGGGGCTGATCCCGGCCACCGGTGATCCGGCCATGGTGATCGGGCTACTGGTGTACGTGGCGGCCGTGCCCACCGCGCTGGCGTACGTCCTCTACTTCGCCGGGGCGGCCCGGGTCCGCGCGGCCACCGTCTCGGTGGTGATGCTCCTGGAGCCGGTGAGCGCCGCCGTGCTCGCGGTGACCCTCCTGGGGGAGCGGCTGACGGCCGCGACCCTGCTGGGCACCGCGCTGCTGCTGACGGCGGTCACGGGGCTCGCGTGGGCGGAGACGTCGGTGGGCCGCGCCGCCGGGAACGGGGCGGCGCGGCGGGCCGGGGAGGGCTGAGCACCCCGCCCGTGCCGGGCCCGCTCCCTCCCCGGGCGCGGGCTCAGCGCGCGGTCAGATAGCCGGGTATCCCGGTCGCCGGCGCCAGGTCGTCGGCCGGGAGCGGGGCGCCCCGTACCGTCGTCACCGGGACGACACCCGCCCAGTACGGCAGGTCCATGTCCTCCGGCTCGTCGACCACGGGGCCGGAGCGGACCTTGGCCGAGACCTCCGCCAGCTCCAGCCGCAGGACCGCCGTCGCCGCCAGCTCGCGGGTGTTGGGCGGGCGGGTGTCCCGGGAGCGGCCCGGCACCACCGCGTCGACCAGGGCGTCGAGCGCGGCGCGCTTCTCGCCGGGGTCGGTGACCGGGCGTGCGATGCCGTGGATCATCACGGAGCGGTAGTTGACGGAGTGGTGGAAGGCGGAACGGGCCAGCACCAGGCCGTCGACGTGGGTGACCGTCAGACAGACCGGAAGGCCGGGCTCCGAAGCGCCCCCGTCACCCCCCGCACCTCCGCCGCCCGTCCCGCCGGCCGCCCGCAGCGGGCGCGAACCGGTCGATCCGTGCACGTACACCCGCTCGCCCAGCCGCGCGTGGAGCGTCGGCAGCACCACCGGGGCGCCGTCCCGGACGAATCCCATGTGGCAGAGGTACCCGTCGTCGAGAATGGCGTGCACCAGCTCCCGGTCGTACGCGGCACGCTCCCTGGCGCGGGTGGGCACGGTGCGTCCGGTCGGCTCGTAGGCGTGGGCCTCCGGCATCTCCTGTATCTCCGGCATCTTCGGTACCTCCTGCATCTCCGGCATTTGCGTCCTCTATTGCACTAGTGCATACTTGGCTTTGTGCTAGGAGAGTATCGGATCACAGGTCGGCGCGCATCGGAGATCGCGGCCAGCGTCGAGTGCGCGGTCGGTTCCGGAGCGCTGGAGCCCGGCGCGTCCCTGCCGCCGATGCGGGAGCTGGCGGTGCTCCTCGGGGTCAACCCGAACACCGTCGCCGCCGCCTACCGCACCCTGCGCGAGCGCGGCGTCATCGAGACGGCGGGCCGCAGGGGCAGCCGGGTGCGGCACCGGCCCGCGAGCACCACGCGCGGCTCGATCGGCGTCGGAGCCCCGCCGGGCGTACGGGACGTGAGCGCGGGCAACCCCGATCCGGCGCTGCTGCCCCCGCTCCGGGACGTCCTCGCGGCCGTGGCCGCGGAGTACGACGGCCGCCCCGGGCTCTACGGGGAGGACCCGCTGGACGCGGAGTTCGCCCGGCTCGCCCGCGCGGCGCTGGACGCGGACGGGGTGCCCGCCGGGCCGGTCGCCGCCGCCTCCGGTTCGCTCGACGCCATCGAGCGGGTGCTCGCCGCCCATCTGCGGCCCGGGGACGCCGTCGCCGTCGAGGACCCCGGCTGGGGCAGCCTGCTCGATCTCGTACCGGCGCTCGGGCTCGTCCCCGTCCCGGTTCCCGTCGACGACGACGGGCCCACCGCCGCCGGGGTGGAGCGCGCGCTCGCGGGCGGGGCGCGGGCGCTGATCGTCACCGACCGGGCGCAGAACCCGACCGGGGCCGTGCTCGGCGGAGCGCGCGCCGCCGAGCTGCGGACCGTCCTCGCCGGCCGGCCGCGCACGCTGCTGATCGAGGACGACCACGGGCACGGGATCGTCGACCAGCCGCTGCACTCCCTCGCCGGGACCACCGACCACTGGGCGTTCGTCCGCTCCACCGCCAAGGCGTACGGACCGGACCTCCGCGTCGCCGTGGTCACCGGCGATCCGCTCACCCTGGACCGCCTCGCCGGGCGGCAGCGGCTCGGCCCCGGCTGGGTCAGCCGGCTGCTCCAGCGGACCGTCGCCGGGCTCTGGGCCTCGGGCGCGGTCGACCCCGCCACGGTGGCCCGGTCGTACGGGGAGCGGCGCGACGCGCTCGTACGGGCGCTGGCCGGGCACGGCATCGAGGCGCACGGCCGCAGCGGGATGAATGTCTGGGTGCCGGTGCCCGACGAGACCGGGGCGGTGGCGCGGCTGCTGCACGCGGGATGGGCGGTGGCGCCGGGCGCGCGGTTCCGGATGGCGGCCGCGCCCGGGGTGCGGATCACCGTGTCGGCGCTGTCGGCGGGCGAGATGCCCGAGGTGGCCGCCGCCGTCGCGCGCGCCCTCGCGCCGGGGCCGGCCCGCAGCTACGGCTGAGGGAGCGCGGCGCGGCCCCTCAGCCGCTGCCGCACGTGGCCTTCCGCCCCGGATCCGTGGGCTCCGCCTCCGCCTCTGCTTCCGCCGTCGTCGTCGCCGGGAGGGGCGCCGGTTCCGGGGCGGCGGCCGTCCGGGCGCCCCCGCCGCCGGGAACCGCGCCACCGCGCACACCGCCCCCGCCCCGGGCCCGGCTCTGGGTGAGCGCCGCCCCCACCAGGACGATCGCCGCCCCCACCGGGGTGTTCCAGCCCAGCTCCTCCCCGAGGACGGCGACGCCCGCCGCGGTGGCCACGACCGGGATGGCGTACGTGACCATCTGCGCCGTCGTCGGTCCGACCTCCGCCACCAGGCCGTACTGGAGCAGCAGCGCGAACCCGGTCCCCAGCGCGCCCAGGGCCACCACCGCGAGCAGCGGCACCGCCGGGAACGACGACGGAACCTCCGTCACCAGCGCGGTGACCACCGCCAGCTGGACCGTGGCGAGCAGCAACTGCGAACCGGTCAGCGCGAGATGCGACTCGGGACGGCCCGCGAGCGTCCGGCGGACGTAGATCCAGCCGATCGGATAGCAGAGCGAGGCGAGCAGGGCCAGCGCCGTGCCGCGCGCGTCGATCCCGGAGAAGCCCTCCCAGGCGCCGAGGACCGTCAGCACCCCGAGGAAGCCGATGCCGAGCCCCGCCACCCGGCGCCGGGTGGGCCGGTCCTCCGAGAGCGCCACCAGCGACAGCACCATCCCCCACAGCGGCGATGTGGCGTTGCAGATGCCCGCCAGCGTGGACGGGATGGTCAGCTCCGCGTACGCGAAGAGCGAGAACGGCACCGCGTTGAGCAGGAACGCCGCCACCGTCAGATGGCCCCAGACGCGCGCTCCGCGCGGGAGCCGGTCGCGCCGCACGGCCATCGCCACGGCGAGCACCGCCGTACCGAAGAACAGCCGTCCGAAGGTCACCTGGAAGGGCGCGAACCCCTCCGTACCCACCTTGATCAGCAGAAAGCTGAACCCCCACACCACCGAGAGGATCGCGAAGCGGAGCCGCCAGTCCAGCCGGGGGCGGCGGACCGGCGGGGCGGGGGAGCGGGAGGCTGTCCCGGCGGTTGAGGTCATGTGCTTCACCATCGCCCCGGCGATCTGGTAGCACAAGCGAGAATTTCTTGGGGTCTTTGCTTAGCATTGCTTACATGTTGAATCTGGAGCGCCTGCGGACCCTGGACGCACTCGCCCGCCACGGCTCCGTCAGCGGGGCCGCCGACGGGCTGCACGTCACCACATCGGCGGTCTCCCAGCAGCTGGCCAAGCTGGAGCGCGAGGTCGGCCAGCGGCTCCTGGCCAGGCATGGGCGGGGGGTCCGGCTCACCGACGCGGGGCAGCTGCTCGCCGATCACGCGGCCCGCATCCTCTCCCAGGTGGAGCTGGCCCAGGCCGACATCGAGGCCCAGAGCGGACAGGTGGTCGGCGAGGTCCGGCTCGGGGGCTTCCCGACGGCCATGCGCGGGCTGTTCCCGGCCACCCTCGCCGTGCTCCGCGCCGACCACCCCGATCTGCGGGTCCGCACCCGCGAGCTGGAGCCGGAGCAGTGCGTCCGGCAGGTGATCCGGGGCGATCTCGACCTCGCGGTGGTGCTCGACTGGAGCAACCGGCGGCTGCCCGTGCCCGGCGGGCTCGCCCAGGCGCATCTGCTGGACGACGCGGCCGACGTGGCCATGCCGGCGGGGCACCGGCTGGCCGGCCGCGAGGCGGTGGACCTGGCGGAGTTCGCCGACGACGAGTGGGTCTCCTGGCCGGAGGGCGAGTTCTGCCACGACTGGCTGATGTTCACCCTGCGGTCGCAGGGCATCGAGCCCCGGATCGGCCATCTGGCGGCCGAGCACCACACCCAGCTCGCGCTGATCGGCGCGGGGCTCGGTGTCTGTGTGGCGCCGCGCCTGGGACGCGGTCCGGTGCCCGAGGGTGTCGCGGTCGTCCCCGTCCGCAGCGGGATGCGGCGGCACGTGTACGCGGTGTGGCGCGCGGACGCGGAGCGGCGGCCCTCCCTCCGGGCCACGGTCGCGGCGCTGCGGGGTGCCGCGGGCGCGGCGTGACCGGCCGCCCGCGCGCGGCGGCGGAGGCACGGCGGGGCAGCACGATCGGTACGCGGTGACCGGGCGCCGGTGCGTGGCGGTACGGCGTGACCGGCCGCCGGGTCGCGGAGGTACGGCGGCCGGTCAGGGCGACGCCAGTTTGCGGAAGTCCCAGGAGACGACCGCGTCCGGGGTGAGCCGGAGCCAGGCGTGCCAGCCGTCGTGCGGCATCGCGTCCAGGCCGAAGTTCTTCCGGGCGAAGAGGCGTTCCGGGGCCTCCAGCTCCGGGCAGGGGGCCCCGGTGCGCGGGGCCTCGCCGACGGGGACCGCCGTCCCGGACAGCTCCGCGCCGCGCAGCTCCCCGTACTCCTCGCCGGAGTCGACCACCACCGCGATCCGGGGGTCGTGCCGCAGCCCGGCCCAGCGGCGGCTGCGCACCAGCGAGTAGAGCCAGAGCGAGGTCCCGTCCCAGGCGAACCAGAGGGCGCCGACGTGCGGTCGGCCGTCGGCCGCGACCGTGGCCACCCGGCAGGTGCGCTCCGTGGTCAGGAAGGTGTCCAGTTCACCGGGGGTCATCATGATCCGGCGGCCCCTGCGCTGTGCGGCGGCCATGGCGGTCTCCTCCCGCGAGCAGTAGAACTGACGAAGAGTCAGATCAAGGCTGCGGCCATCATGCGGGCCGGGTCCCGGGAGCACAACGGGGCGCCGCGGCCCGGGGCGGAGGGAGTGGCATGGGGGACGGGTCGGGGCCTCGGGCGGACGGCCGGGCGGCCGAGGGGGAACGCGGGGACGGCAGCGGCACCCGGCACCCACAGGACGAGAGCGAACGGGCGGACCGCCTCGCGCGCCTCGCCCGGCGGCTCGACCCCGCGACCACCGTCCTCCTCACCGTCGAGTGCCAGCGCGGCGTCGTCGGCCCCGGGAGCGCGCTCCCGGAACTGGCCGCCGAAGCCCGCTCCTCCGGCGCGCTGTCGGCAGTCGCCCGGCTGACCGGGGGCGCCCACGCGGCCGGCGTCCAGGTCGTGCACGCGGTCGCCGAACGGCGGCCCGACGGACGCGGCAGCGGCCGCAACGCCCCGCTCCTGCGGGCCGCCGAACGCCTGCCCGTCCAGCAGCACCCGGGCACGGACGCCGTCCGTGTCGCCCCGCCGATCCCGGTGGCCGCCGGGGACGTCGTCGTACGCCGGCTGCACGGCCTGACGCCCCTCGCCGGCACCGGCCTCGACGGGCTGCTGCGCCATCTCGGCTGCCGCACCCTCGTCGTCGCCGGGGTGTCGGCCAACGTCGCCGTCCCCAACGCCGTCTTCGACGCGGTCAACCTCGGCTACACGGCGGTGGTGGCGGGCGACGCCGTCGCGGGGGTGCCCGCCGCGTACACCCGCGCGATGCTGCGGCACACCCTCGCCCTGGTCGCGACCGTGGCCACCAGCGACGAGATCCTGTCCTGCTGGGCGGCGGCGGACCGGCCCCCCGGAGCCGCCGCCACCTCCGCCGGGGGCGGTGACGGAAGCGGCGGCGGCGTCTTCGGCGGACCGGGCTGACCGCGACGGCGGCAGGCCGGTCCGAGCGACGGGCCGGTCCGGGCGACGGGCCGGCCTGAGCGGCAGGCCGGCCCGAACGGCCGGGGGAGTCCGGGCGGCCGGGGGAGTCCGCGCCGCCGGGAAGGGCGATCAGACCGGGGGAGGGCGATCAGGCCAGCCTGATCGCCCCCGCCTCCACCGTGATCTTGGTCTCCGGCAGCGGAGCGGTCGCGGGCCCGCTCTTCACACTGCCGTCGGCGGCGTCGAAGTTGCTGTTGTGGCAGGGGCAGTTGATGACGTTGTCCGCGACCGACTTGACCGCGCACCCCTGGTGGGTGCACTTCTTTGAGAACGCCTTGAACGTGCCCGCCTGCGGCTGGGTGATCACCAGATCGCCGACGATCCTCCCGCCGCCCTCGGGGATGTCCGCGACCTTGGCCAGCTCCGCGCCACCCCCGCCGGTGGACCCGGCATCCGTGTCGGTTTCGGTGTCGGTGCCGCTGTCCCCGCCGGTCGAGCCATCCGCGGCGCCGGTGGCCGGCGGGTCGCCCGCGCCGCCGTCGTCGTCGGACCCGCCGCAGGCCACGAGCGCGGCGCCGAGCCCGGCCGCTCCCACCGCGGTGACGACGGTCCGGCGTGCGACGCTCCCGCGCGTCCCCTTCGATCCGGTCATCTGGCTGCTCCTTCTTGTTCACGGTCCCGTGCGGCCGGTGAACGGCCGGTTGCTCGTGATGTTGTACGGGATCCGGGCCGCGAACGTTCACGTTCTCAAAAATTCAAGGATTTCTTCAGAAAAGCGACTTCGTACCGGAGCAGCCCGGCCACCTGCTCCTGGCGCGTGACCCGGTGGCCCGCCCCGGCCAGCGGCAGTACGGAGTGCTGCCGCCCCGCCGCGAGCAGCGCCGATGACAGCCGCAGGGTGTGCGCGACGTACACGTTGTCGTCGGCGAGCCCGTGCACCAGCAGCAGCGGCCGGGAGAGCCGGCCGGCGTACGGGAGCAGCGAACTGCGGCGGTACGCCTCCGGAAAGACCTCCGGATGGCCCAGGAAGCGTTCCTCCCAGTGGGTGTCGTACAGCCTGCGGTCGGTCGGCGTGCCCCCGGCCACCGCCGCGTGGAAGACCTCCGGGTGGTGCAGGACCGCACCCGCCGCGAGATAGCCGCCGAACGACCAGCCCCGGATCGCCACCGCCCCCAGATCGAGGAACGGATGGTCGGCCGCCGCCGCGTGCAGCGCGTCGATCTGGTCCTCCAGCGCGGGCGCCAGCCGGTCGCCGTGCACGGCCTTCTCCCACGCGGGGCCCCGCCCCGGGGTGCCCCGGCCGTCGGTCACCAGAACCGCGAACCCCTGCTCGGCGAACCACTGCGACACGCACCCCCACCAGGTGCGCGCCCGTACCACCAGCTGCATGCCCGGACCCGCGTACGGGTTCAGCAGCACCGGCAGCGGCCCCGACCCGGGCTCGTACCAGGACGGGAGGTACAGATGCGAACGGAGTTCCCGGGCACCGAGCGTGAGCAGCTGGGGGCGCGGTACCACCGCGGGCTCCTCGGCGGTCACCCGGATGCGGCTCTCCGGGGCGCCCTCCCGGCGCACGGTGAAGCGGTGCCCCGACTCCGTCCAGCTCTCCAGGACGGTCGTGCCGCCGCCCGTCCACACGTGGTGCACCCCGGGGCCCTCGCTCACCCGGACGAACCCGGCCTCGGGGGAGTGGCACCACACATGCACCTCGGTCGGGTCCTCCTGGGCGGTGAACCAGACCCGTTCGCCGTCGACGGCGAGCACTTCGCGGAGCTGCTGCCCGGGTGGCGCGATCGCGTCCCCGACGCGCAGCGCCCGCCGCCCGTCATCGGTGACGACCGCTGTCACCGGCGTACCGGCGGCGGTGCGGCCCGGGACGCCGGGCACCAGCTCCACCCAGGCCGGGTCGTGCTCGGTGTGCACCGGCGTGGTCGTCCCGTCGGCCGGGTCGACCGCGAGCAGCACGGCGGTGCGCTGGTCCCGGGTCTGCACCTGGGCCCGGGGCCCGTGGCCGTCCCAGCCCGCGTCCGTCACGTACTCGAACGCGGTGTCCGTCCAGGCGCCCGGCGGATGTACGGCCGCCCGGGCGTGCTCCGGCAGCCGTACCGCGACCCGTTCGCCGTCCAGGCGCAGCAGATGCAGCGAGACCCGTGCGTTCGCGGTGCCGGCCGCCGGGTACGGCACCGGGCGCGGCGGGGTGTCCGGATCGGCCGGGTCGCCGACCCAGCGGCGGCCCACCGGCGCGGTGTCCACGCGCGCCACCAGCAGCGCGTCGCTCGCGGGCGACCACCAGTGGCCCCGGGTCCGGCCCATGGACTCGGCGGCGGCGTACTCCGCCAGCCCGTAGACCACATCGGGGCCCTCCGGCGCGGCGAGCACCCGGTCCTCGCTGCCGTCGGCCCGGACGGCGTGCAGCGCGCCACCGGTGACGTACGCGATCCAGCGGCCGTCCGGGGAGGGCCGGGGGTCGGTCACCGGCCCCGCCGTGGCGAGGGGGCGGGGTGCCGCCGAACCGTGGGGGGCCACCGTCCACAGCCTGCCGCCGAGGGCGAACGCGGCCAGGCGGACGGCCGCGTCGGTCGCGTACGCCACCACCCCCGTGGAGGCTTCCCTGGCCCGCTCCCGGCGGGCCCGTTCCTCGTCCGGTGTGCCGTCCTCGGCCACCGCGAGGGCCACCGGGTCGGCGAGCATCCGCTCACGCCCGCCGGAGTACAGCCAGAGCCTGCTGACGGGGTCGGTGCCGCCGGTGCCGCGCAGGAAGAGGATCCGGTCGCCGTCCGGGGAGACGGTGATCTGCCGGGGGATCCCCAGGGAGAACCGCCGCGTACGGGCGAACCGGCCGGGGAACTCCGGCGCGCGGAGGCTGGCGGGGGACGGCTCCGCGGCCCTGCCCCGGGAGGGGGAGGGAAAGGGGGAGGAGGAGGAATCGGACCGAACGGGATCGACGGGCGTGCCGTCGTGATTCATGTCGCTCACGGGGCATCGTGCTCACCTTTCGCCCCGGGACCGCAACCCGTTTTCCCCCCGGGCTCCGCGCGTGCCGACGGGCGGCGGTCCGGCCGGGCGGAGCCTTCCGGCCGTCCGGCGCGGAGACCTTCCGCGGATCACCGGGCAGTCATGCCCGTATAGCCTGGGGCGATGCTCCCAGAAGTCACCGCGACCCGCTATGTCACGCCCTTGCGTGAGGGCGGTTCGCTCCCGGGCATCGTCGAGGCCGACGACCTGGGCACCTACGTCATGAAGTTCACCGGGGCCGGGCAGGGCCGCAAGACGCTCGTCGCCGAAGTCATCTGCGGCGAGCTGGGCCGCCGGATCGGGCTGCGCGTCCCGGATCTGGCCGGCATCCAGCTCGACCCCGTCATCGGGCTCGGCGAGCCCGACCAGGAGGTCCAGGAGCTGCTGAAGGCCAGCGGCGGGCTCAATCTCGCCATGGACTTCCTCCCCGGGGCGCTCGGCTTTGACCCGCTGGCGTACGAGGTCGGCCCCGCCGAGGCCGGGCGGGTGATCTGGTTCGACGCGCTCATCAACAACGTGGACCGCTCCTGGCGGAACCCGAACATGCTCGTGTGGCACGGCGAGCTGTGGCTCATCGACCACGGCGCCACCATGATCTGGCACCACAACTGGCCCTCCGCCGCGGCGTCCGCGGCCAAGCCGTACGACGCCTCCGACCACGCCCTGGCCCGCTTCCGGCCCGATGTCGCCTCGGCGGCGGCCGAGCTGGCCCCGCTGGTCACCGAGGAGCTGCTGACCGAGGTCGCCGCCGACGTCCCCGACGCGTGGCTGGTGGACGAGCCGGGCTTCGAGAACCCCGACGCGCTGCGCCGGGCCTATGTGGAGGCCCTGCTGCCGCGTGCCGCGTCGATCCACACCCGTATCGTCCTGGGCGAGCCCACGCCCGACCGGCCGTCGCAGGCGCCCGGCTGGCTGGCCGGCCGGCTGGCCCCCGCCGCCCCGAAGGGAGAGGGCGCGTGAACGACCGCCATGTCTTCGAGTACGCGCTGCTGCGGGTCGTCCCCCGGGTCGAACGCGGTGAGTGCTTCAACGCCGGCGTCGTGGTCTACAGCCGTGGCCACTCCTTCGTCGCCGCGCGGACCCATCTGGACGAGGGCAAGCTCAGGGCGCTCGACCCGGACGCCGATGCGACGGGCGTACGGGCGGCCCTGCGCGCGGTCGAGTCCGTCTGCTGCGGCGGAGCGGAGGCCGGACAGGCCGCCGGGGACGACGCCGGACGCCGCTTCCGCTGGCTGGTCGCACCCCGCTCCACCGTGGTGCAGCCGGGGCCCGTGCACACCGGGCTGACCGCCGACCCCGGGGCCGAGGTGGACCGGCTGCTGGACCTGCTGGTCCGCTGAGGACATCCGCTGAGAGGTGATGCGCCGCACCCGGTGGGCCGTTGACACCGGGTGCCGCTGCTTCTAGCGTCTCGTCTGCCGAAGGTACTAAGCGGTCGCTCACCCGTCCGTACGGCATCGGCGCCCGGCGGACCTTGCCGGGACGGCCGTGGGCCGGGCGGCGAGCCGCACTCAAGGGCGAGGAGAAGACAGCATGTCCACCACCGAGCAGCGGGTCGCCGTCGTGACCGGGGCCGCGCGGGGCATTGGTGCCGCGACCGCCGTACGGCTGGCCGCCGACGGCCGCGTCGTGGCCGTACTCGACCTCGACGAGGCGGCCTGCAAGGACACCGTCGAGCGGATCACCGCCGCCGGCGGCACCGCGATCGCGGTCGGCTGCGACGTCTCCGACAGCGCCCGGGTGGAGGCCGCCGTCGAGCGGATCGCCGCCGAGCTGGGCCCGCCGGTCGTCCTGGTCAACAACGCGGGCGTGCTCCGCGACAACCTGCTCTTCAAGATGAGCGAGTCCGACTGGGACACCGTGATGGACGTGCACCTCAAGGGTGCCTTCCTGATGGCGCGCGCCTGTCAGAAGCACATGGTGGACGCCGGTTTCGGGCGGATCGTCTCGCTGTCGTCGTCCTCCGCCCTCGGCAACCGGGGCCAGGCCAACTACGCCGCCGTCAAGGCCGGGCTCCAGGGCTTCACCAAGACCCTCGCCAAGGAGCTGGGCAAGTTCGGCATCACCGCCAACGCCGTCGCCCCCGGCTTCATCGTCACCGACATGACCGCGCAGACGGCACAGCGGGTCGGCATGGGCTTCGAGGAGTTCCAGGCCGCGGCGGCCACCCAGATCCCGGTGCAGCGCGTCGGCCGGCCCGAGGACGTCGCCGGTGCCATCGCCTACTTCACCGGCGACGACGCCGGATTTGTCTCGGGCCAGGTGCTGTACGTGGCCGGCGGGCCGCTCAACTGAGGACCCCGGGCCCCGGTGCGCCGGGGCCCGAAGCCGGGTGGTCGTTCCCGGGCTCCGGGACGGACGGATGACAGGGAGCGGGAGAGATGACGGCTGAAGTGGCGGACAGCGGACGGGTCGCGCTGGTCACGGGCGCGAGCCGGGGCATCGGTTACGCCGTTGCCGAGGCGCTGGTCGCGCGCGGCGACCGGGTGTGCATCACCGGCCGGGGCGAGGACGCCCTGAAGGAGGCCGTGGCCCGGCTCGGCGAGGGCCGGGCCGTGGGCGTGGCGGGCAAGGCCCATGACGAGGCCCACCAGGCGCGGGCGGTGGAGCGCGCCATGGACGCCTTCGGCCGCGTCGACCACCTCGTCAACAACGCCGGGACCAATCCGGTCTACGGCCCGATGGCGGAACTCGACCTCCAGGTCGTGCGGAAGGTCTTCGAGACCAATGTGATCTCGGCGCTCGGCTTCGCCCAGCAGACCTACCGGGCCTGGCAGCGCGAGCACGGCGGGACGATCGTGAACATCGCCTCCGTCGCCGGTCTCGCCCCCTCGCCCCTCATCGGCGCGTACGGCATGAGCAAGGCGGCCATGGTCAATCTGACCGTCCAGCTCGCGCACGAGTTCGCGCCGGCGGTACGGGTCAACGCGATCGCGCCGGCCGTGGTCAAGACCCGGTTCGCGCAGGCGCTCTGGGACGGCCGGGAGGAGGAGGCCGCCGCCGGATATCCGCTGGGGCGGCTGGGGGCGCCCGAGGACATCGGCGGTGCCGCCGCCTTCCTCACCTCCGAGCAGGCGGACTGGATCACCGGCCAGACCCTCGTGGTCGACGGCGGGCTCTTCCTCCGGGCCGGAGTGCACTGACGGGGCGGGGCCTACTGACGGGGCCGGGCGGGCGGGTGGCGGGGCGCCTCCTCGGAGCGGTTCCCGTCCGGTTCCCGTCCGTATTCCGGAGTACGTGTCACGCAGTGCGGTGAGGGCCCGCGCCCCGGCGGTGCGGCGGCCGGGCCCCGCCGTACCGCTCCGCCCCGCCGGAGCCCAACTGCCGTGGAACCAGGGTCGAATGAGGGCACCGGGGCTGTCGGCGGGCCCGCCGGAGCGCTGCGGTAAGGTCGGCCAACCCACGGCTGAACGAGGAGCGTGCACGTGTTCTACCGGACCTGTCTCCAGACCTCTGCCGCCCTGGCGTCCATATCCCTGCTGGCGGGGTGCGGACTGCTCTCCGATGACGCGTCGGGCGGGAAGAAGAAGATCGTTGTCGGCACCACGAGCGAGCCCACCACGCTCGACCCCGCCGCGGCCTGGGACGGTTCCTGGGAGCTGTACCGGAATGTCTTCCAGACGTTGCTGAGCTTCCCCACCGGGAGCACGACCCCCGAACCCGACGCGGCGAAGAGCTGCCGTTTCACCGACGCCGGGAACCGGGTCTACCAGTGCGAGCTGCGCGAGGGGCTGAAGTTCTCGAACGGGGAGAAACTGGACGCCGTCGCCGTCAAGCACTCCCTGGACCGCATCATCGCGATCAACGACCGGGGCGGCCCCCGGGGCCTGCTGAACTCCCTCCACCGGATCGAGGCCGACGGCGAGCGCACGGTCCGCTTCCTGCTGCGCTCCGCCGACGCGACCTTCCCGTTCGTCCTCGCCACCCCGGCCATGTCGCTCGTACCGCCCAAGAAGTACCCCGCCGACAAGCTGCGCACCGACGGCGGGCTGACCGGCTCCGGGCCGTACGTGCTCGACTCGTACACCAAGGGCCGGAAGGCCGAGCTGAAGAAGAACGGGACCTACCGGGGCTTCGCCGAGCGCAGGAACGACGCCGTCACCATTCGCTACTTCCCGGACTCCGGCTCCATGGTGAAGGCGCTCCACGACAAGCAGCTGGACGTCACCTACCGGGGTCTCGGCGCGGCGGACGTGGTGGAGCTGCGGCAGGGCACCCGGAACGACGGGCTGCGGCTGGTGGAGACCGTCGGCGCGGACATCCGCTACCTCGTCTTCAACTCCAAGGACCCGCAGGCGCGCAAGCCCGCCGTGCGACGGGCGATCGCCCAGCTCGTGGACCGGGGCAAGCTGGTCACCGCCGTCTACCGCAGCACGGCGGAGCCCCTGTACTCGATGATCCCCAAGGGCATCGCCGGGCACAGCACCGAGTTCTTCGACGTCTACGGCGAGCCGAGCGTCACCAAGGCGCGCAGGATCCTCCGGGACGCGGGCATCGACGAGCGGGTGGACCTGGACCTCTGGTACACGACCGACCGGTACGGTTCGGCGACCAAGGCGGAGTTCGCCGAGCTGGAGCGGCAGCTGGAGGCGTCCGGGCTGTTCGACGTCGTCGTGCGGGGCAAGCCGGAGCGGGAGTTCCAGCGCGGATTCCGGTCCGGCAGCTACCCCGTCTTCGGGCGGGGCTGGTTCCCCGACTTCCCGGACCCGGACAACTTCATCGCGCCCTTCGTCGGCGAGAACAATGTGATCGCCACCCCCTACGAAAGCCCGGAGATCACCGAGGAGCTGCTGCCCGCTTCCCGGCGGGAGAGCGACCGTGGGGCCGTGACCAGGGACTTCGAGCGGGCCCAGGAGATCATCGCGAAGGATGTGCGGCTGCTGCCGCTCTGGCAGGGCAAACTGTATCTCGCGGTGAAGGAGGAGATCGGCGGCGGCGAGCGGGCCCTCGATCCGCAGACGGTCATGCAGCTGTGGGAGCTGTACCGCAAGGCGAGCTGGTAGCCCACCGCGCCGCTCGGCGCCGGTCCACGGGACGGGCGGCGGGGGCCGTTGTCAGTGGCTCCGGGTAGGTTCTGTGATCAGTAACTGAACGCGTTCCGGAGGTTCTTGACGTGACCGACACCGACCTGCTGCCCGAGTCCTGGCGTGGCGTCCTCGGCGACGAGCTGGCGAAGCCCTATTTCAAGGAGCTGACCGAATTCGTCGAGGAGGAGCGGACCCGGGGGCCGGTCTACCCGCCGCGCGACGAGGTCTTCGCCGCCCTGGATGCCACGCCGTACGACCAGGTCAAGGTGCTCATCCTGGGCCAGGACCCCTATCACGGCGAGGGCCAGGGGCATGGTCTGTGCTTCTCGGTGCGGCCCGGCGTGAAGACCCCTCCGTCCCTGCGGAACATCTACAAGGAGATGCAGGCCGAGCTGGGCCACCCCGTCCCGGACAACGGCTATCTGCTCCCCTGGGCCCGCCAGGGCGTCCTGCTGCTGAACGCGGTGCTGACGGTCCGGGCCGGTGAGGCCAATTCCCACAAGGGCAAGGGCTGGGAGAAGGTGACCGACGCCGTGATCCGGGCGGTGGCCGAGCGGCCCGACCCGGCGGTCTTCGTCCTCTGGGGCAACTACGCGCAGAAGAAGCTGCCGCTGATCGACGAGAGCCGCCACGTCGTGGTGAAGGGGGCGCACCCCTCGCCGCTGTCCGCGAAGAAGTTCTTCGGCTCGAAGCCCTTCACGCAGATCAACGAGGCGGTCGCGGCCCAGGGCCACGAGCCCATCGACTGGCGCATCCCCGACCTGGGGGCGTCCGCCTCCTGACGCGGACCCCTCCCTTCGTTACCGAGGACCCGATCCCCTCGGCGCCGGGGACCCGGCCGGTCGCCACCGGGACCCGCCGCCCGGTCCGTCCGGCCCGGGGAGCCGGTCGGCCGTGGGGGCCGGCGTCCGGGCGCGTCCGGGGCGGGGAGCACGGGCCGGGGCCGGCCGCCCGCGCCCGTGCCGTTCGTCCCCGCTGCGGCCGGGGCCTGCTGCGGTTAGCGTCGTCTCGGGTGGATCGTCGTCGCCGTTCGCCGCAGGGACGTGGGAGGCCGCATGAGGGAGCAGGAGGCGTCGGACGACGCCGTGCCGACCCGGATCGGGCAGGCGGTCATGCTGTTGCACGGGGGCGACCGGGAGGAGGCACGGAACCGGTTCGGCGCGCTCTGGTCGGAGCTGGCGGCGTCGGGGGACGCCTTCCACCGCTGCACCCTGGCCCACTATCTGGCCGACACCCAGGACGATCCCGGCGACGAGCTGGCCTGGGACCTGCGCGCGCTCGCGGCGGCGGACCGGCTCAGCGCCGACCGGACCGGCGCGGACCAGGCCGGCGCGGACCGGGCCCCGGTCCGGCAGGCGGTCCTCGCCTTCTACCCGGCGCTCCACCTCAGCCTCGCCGCCGACTATGTGAAGCTCCAGCGGCCCACGTCGGCGCGGATCCATCTCGACCGGGCGCGGGAGGCGATGGCGGCCCTGGGGGACGGCGGCTGCGGCCCCGATCTCCATACCGCCACCGAACGGCTGGAACGGCTGCTCGGGGACGGCTGAGCCGGGCCGGCCCGGGGGCCCCGGGCCGGCCCCGGGGCACGGCTGCCGGTGGCGTCAGCGGCCGGTGATCCTTCCGTAGACCCGGCGGCAGATCTGGCTCTGGGTGCTCTCCGGCCGCCAGCCCCCGTAGACCTCGCTCAGCCCGCAGACGTCCGGCGGTACGCCGACACGCGGCGGCGTGGGTGCCCGGCGCGGCCGGGGCGCCGGCAGGGACGCCGTCGCGGGCGCGGGGGCGTCGGTGGTGACGGGTGCGGCGGGCCGGATCCGTTCGGCGGCGGCCGTCAGCGGCGGGCCCGGGGGCGGCGGCGGCCCGCCGGGGGGCGGGGGAGCGGGGGACGGCGTCCCGCCGCTCTCGTCCGGCGCCGCCCGCAGCGCCTCCCGCGCGGGGCCCTGCACGATCAGGGAGTCGGCGGTCGGCTCCGGACGGCTGCCGCCGGCCGGCGGCGCGGGCGGCGGCTCGACGGTGACGCAGCCGGACGCGGCGAGCCCGGCCAGAGCCCAGACGGTCAGGGAGAGCACGGCCCTCGCGGTGCTAGTCGTACGGTCCACAGCCGCCACTCTGGCCCCTCGGAGGCCCCGGGGGTGGCGTATGGGCGCACAAGGGCCCGCACGGGTGACCCCCGGTCAGCCGTGTGCGTCACCGGGCAGCCCTGCCGACGGGCCTTTCGGCCATCCGGTCCTCCGGCCCCTCGGTCTTTGGGTCTTTGGGTCTTCGCCGGGCCGGATGCGCATCTGCTGCTGCTCCCTGCCGCTCCCCGCCGCCCCCGCTGTCCGTCGCGTCGCCCGTGACGGGATCGCCGACCGGCGTCCTGCGGCCCGCCCGTATGCTGACCGGGCGCCGCAGGGGCGCGCGAGGTGAAGGGGAGACATCTGATGAAGGTCGGCTGCATCGGGCTCGGGGACATCGCGCAGAAGGCGTATCTGCCGGTGCTCGGGACGCTCCCCGGCGTCGAACTGCACCTCCAGACCCGGACGCCCGCCACCCTCGACAGGGTCGGGGAGACGTACCACGTACCCGCCGAACGGCGGCACACCACCCTGGAGTCCCTGCTCGCCCAGGGCCTCGACGCCGCCCTCGTGCACGCCCCGACCGCCGTCCACCCCGAGATCGTGGCTACGCTCCTCGAAGCCGGTGTCGCCACCTATGTCGACAAGCCGCTCGCCTACGAACTCGCCGAATCCGAGCGTCTTGTCCGCCTCGCCGAGGAGCACGGTGTCCCGCTCGCCGTGGGCTTCAACCGCCGCTTCGCGCCCGCCTACGCCCAGTGCGCCGAGCACCCGCGCGAACTGATCCTCATGCAGAAGAACCGGGTCGGTCTCGCCGAGGACGCGCGCTCCCTCGTCCTCGACGACTTCATCCATGTCGTGGACACGCTGCGCTTCCTCGTCCCCGGCACGGTCGACCACACCGATGTACGGGCCCGGGTGGTCGACGGACTCGTCCACCACGTGGTGCTCCAGCTCTCCGGCGACGGCTTCACCGCCCTCGGCGTGATGAACCGCAAGAGCGGTTCCACCGAGGAGATCCTCGAAGTCTCCGGCCAGGACACCAAGCGCGAGGTCCGCAACATCGCCGAGATCGTCGACCACAAGGGACAGCCCAGCGTCCGCCGGCGCGGCGACTGGGTCCCCGTCCCCCGCCAGCGCGGCATCGAGCAGGCGGTCCTCTCCTTCCTCGACGCCGTCCGCGCGGGCACCCCCCTCAGCGCCCGGGACGCCCTCCTCACCCACGAGCTGTGCGAGCGCGTCGTGCTGCGGATCCAGGAGCAGACGGGCCGCGCCTGACCCGGCCCGCGCGGCGGACGCCCGCCGCGCAGGCCAGCGCCGCCAGCACAGCGGCCGCCCCGGCCACCGGCCAGTCGCCGAAGCGGACGTAGGCCGTCGTGCCCCGCGTCAGCCCCACCTCGTACACCACAGCCGCGCTGGTCTCCGTGGACAGCGCCGGGCCGGTGCGGACGCCGTCGGCGCGGTGCACCACGCTCACCCCGGTGAGCGTGGCGTGCGCGACGGGCCGGCCGCTCTCGGCGGCCCGCAGCGCCGCGAGGGACGCGTGCTGCCCGGGCGCCCAGCTCCCCTGGAAGGTCGAGGTCGCGGACTGGACGACCAGCAGCTCCGCCCCGTCGCGCACCAGACGCCGGCTCATGTCGGGGAACGCGGACTCGAAGCAGACCAGCGGCCCGAGCCGGGGACCGCCGCCGGGCGGCGTCAGCACCACCGGCCCGGCGCCGCGCAGCCGGTCCTCGCCGGCCGCCCGGCCCACGGAGGTCGCCCAGCCGAGGAGCGACCGGGCCGGCACGTACTCGCCGAAGGGGACCAGCCGCATCTTGTCGTAGCGGTCCCCGGTCGGCCCGCCGGGGCCCACCAGCACCGCGCTCTTGAAGATCCCCCCGCCGTCGCCGGGGCGCCGGGCGTCCACGTTGACCAGCAGCTCCGCCCCGACGTGACGGGAGAGCGCGGCGAGCCGCCGGGCCAGGTCGGGGCGGCGGCCGAGATCCGCGCCCACACTGCTCTCGCCCCACACCACCAGGTCGGGAGCCCGCCCGGCGAGGGACCTGGTCAGCTCCTCGGCCCGGTCGAACCGCCGCTCGGCGCCGTCGGGGCCGCCGAGGACACCGGGCTGGACGAGGGCGATCCGGGCCCGGCCCGTCTCCCCGGGGCGCGGGGCCGCCGCCGCGAGGGTGCCGGTGAGAAGCGCGCAGCAGGCCGTCGCGGCGAGTACCGCCGTACGGGTCCGGGGCAGCGCGATCACCTCGGTGATGGCCGTGTTCACCGCCACCACCAGCAGGCTCACCAGCCACACCCCGCCGACCGAGGCGAGCCGCAGCGCCGGGGCGACCTGCCACTGGCTCGCGCCCAGCAGCCCCCAGGGGCCGCCCAGGCCCTCCCAGGAACGGAGCAGCTCGATCAGCAGCCACCCGGAGGGGACGGCGGCGAGGGCGGCGAGCGCCTGTCCGGTGCCGGGCCGCCGCAGCAGCGCGCGGACCAGCCACCCCCAGGGCGCCCAGGCCAGACCGAGGAGCGCCCCGAGGAGCACCGTGAAGACATGGAGGCTGGGTATCAGCCAGTGGTGCACGGCGACGACGAAGCCCAGGCCGCCGAGCCAGCCCTCGAAGGCGGCCCGGCGGGCGGTGGGAGCGGTCCGCAGCAGGAGCAGCCAGGGCACCAGGGCCACGTACGCCAGCCACCACAGGGACGGCTCGGGGAAGGCGAGCGCGGGCAGCGCGCCGGCGGCGAGCGCGGCGACGGCCCGCCCGCCGGACGCCTTTGCTTCCGCGCCGCCGCTCGCGAACCGCACGACCGGGCCTCCTCGTCCCCCTCCGGAACGGTTCCCTCCAGTGTGGCCGGGCCGGGGTGCCGCAACAACACGGCCACCGGGGTCTCGGGACCGGTCGCACTCGGGATGGGCCGCACTCGGGATCGGTCGTACCCCGGACCGGTCGGACCCCGCATCGGCCGGTCTCCGGGTCGGCCGGCCTTTGGATCGCCCGGACCGGCCCGGGTCCGCGCCGCCGCCGGGCTATCCGGCCGGTAATCCTTCGGCCAGGGATTCGGCCAGGGATTCGGCCAGGGATTCGGCCAGGGGTCTGGTCAGGGATCCGGTCTGGGCTTCGGTCAGGCCGCCCGGCGCCACTTCTCCGCCACCACCAGGGAGCCGAGCCGCCAGCCGGCGTCCGTGCGGACCGCCCCGAAGGTGTACCGCCCGCCGGTGACGACCATGGTGCCCTCTTCGACCTGCATCGGAATGATGTAGTCCGCCCGTACCTCGGCGGTGTCACCGGCATAGCCGCCCAGATCCTTCAGGCGCAACCGCCGATTGACAATCAGATGCTGCCGTACGGGAAAGTGGCTCAGGGCCAGCTCCACCCATTCGGCGGCCCGTTCCACGGTGTCGTCGATGCCGCCCGCACCGCTGTAGTCGAGCCGGGCGTCCGGCGTGAACAGGGCCCGGAACCCGGCCCAGTCCGCGTCGTCCACGGCGGCCGCGTACTCGGTGACCAGCTCATCGATGGCCACCCTGTCCATCATCGTCGCGAGATCCGTGCGCTGTGTCATCGGCTCAGTGTCGGTCAGAGCGGGCCCCTGGCCAAGAGCCGCGCACACCGCGCCGGAGCGCGGGCCCGGTTCAGCCCCGCTGCGCCCCGGCTCCGGCGCGGCCGGCGCGCCCGGGCGTGCCCGGTCCCTTGACGGCCCGCAGCACCACGAACTTGGGGTCGCTGGTCACGACCTCCGCGTTCCCGAAGAGCCGGCGCAGCCGTACGTGGTACCCCAGGTGGCGGTTGCCGACGACCCACAGCTCGCCCCCCGGCCGCAGCGCGCGGCGGGCCCCGGCGAACATCCGGCGGGCGGTGGTGTCCGTGGTCGCCCGGTGGGAGTGGAACGGCGGATTGCTGAGCACCAGGTCCACCGAGGCGTCCGGCACCGGGTCCATCCCGTCCCCGACCACGAAGTCGGCCGGGGCGCCGTCGGTGACGTTCGTCCGGTAGGTGGCCTCGGCCGAGGCCACCGCCGAGAACGACTCGTCGATGAACGTCACCGAGGCACGGGGGTCGGCCAGCGCGACGGCCGTGCCGACGACGCCGTTGCCGCAGCCCAGGTCCACCACCCGGCGGGCGTCCCCGCCACCCCGGGGCAGGCTGCCCAGGAAGATCCGGGTGCCGATGTCGAGGCGGTCGGCGCAGAAGATGCCGGCGTGGTTGGTCACCGTCCGCCCCGCGAGCACCCCGGTGTCGCCGGGCAGGTCGTACCGCAGCGGCCACGGGTTCGACCCCGGCCTGAGTCCCGGATCGGGGGTGCAGGAGATCAGCCGGGCCTTCCGTACCGCCAGCGACGTCCTGGTCGGGCCGATGATCCGCTCGAAGAGCCGCAGCGTGGAGGTGTGGATCTCGCTCACCATGCCGGTGCCGATGACCACCGTGCCCGCGTGGATCGCGGGTACGAGCCGGTGCAGCTGGTCCTCCAGGAGCGCCAGGCTCTTGGGCACCCGCACCAGCAGGACGTCGATCCGCTCCGGCGGGGCGTCCCGGACGGTCAGCAGCCGCTCCCCGTCGTCGGCGGCGGTCCGGCCGTTGCGGGCGAGATTGGCGAGGGTCGCCTCCCGGCCGAGGAAGGAGTCGGTGATCTGTACGGGGCGGTGCGGCGCGAGCGCCGTCGTCAGCGCCCCCCAGCGGTCACCGAGGACGACCAGGCTCCCGGAGAGGTCGACATCGGCCTCGGCGAGCTGTCGCAGCAGATACTCGTCGGCCGCGTCCCAGGCGCGCAGGGGGTCCTGGGGGTCCTCGGGGAAGCGGGCGAGTGCGAAGTTGCCGAAGGGCGTGCTCAAACGGTTCATCGTGCAGCCAGGCTAGCCCAGCGGGCGTGGCCGGCTCTCCCCGGAGAGCCCGGCGCGGTGCTGCCGGGCTCCCTGCTCTTCGCAGGTGCGACGGATCTCTTCGCGTGTGCGACGCACCGGACCGGCGGGCCGGGGGAGGGCGGCCGGGGCTCGGCTCAGGCGGCGGGTTCGACGCTCTCGACGCGCTCCAGCGCGGCCGCCGCCCACTTCAGGACGAGCGCCTCGTACTCACCACGCCGTTCCTCGGGCAGCTGGCCGTCGGCCCACAGCTCGCGGATACGAGCGTTCAGCTCGGCAGCTGACAAGGCGGACAAAGCAGTCTCTGACTCGCGGGGAAGGGGGGACATGCCGAACAGATTACGGCCTCGTGCCGTGCGCCGTCTCCCCCACAACCGAAGGCGACAGGCATCGGCCACGGCCGGTTTCCGCCCCTCCGGACCATTCCGACCAGCGGGAACAGGGCGAATTCCGGCCGGGTGCGCCGGACCGCGCCAGGTCGTGCGCCCGGCGTAGTGATGAACCTCATGGCATGGGCCCTGTGGCATCGCTCACCGGCCGGAAGGGAACCCTTCGGAGCTTTGCTGCATCGCGACCGTCACGTTCGCAACAGCCCTTCCGCAGGCCGCCCCCGCCCCCGCCCTCGCCCCCGTCCGGGTGGGGCCGGTCGGCCGCGCCGACCGCGGGGGGATCAGTCGGCCGCGCCGCCCGAATCCCCCGACTCGCCCGCGTGCGGGCTCAGTACATCCGTACCGACCAGCACGAACAGCAGAATCCCCAGCAGGATGCGGTAGATGACGAAGGGCATGAAGCTCTTGGTGGTGATGAACTTCATGAACCAGGCGATGACGGCGTATCCCACGACGAAGGCCACCACGGTGGCGAAGATCGTGGGCCCCCAGGAGACATGTCCCTCGCCCGCGTCCTTGAGTTCGTACACCCCCGACGCCAGGACCGCCGGGATGGCGAGCAGGAAGGAGTAACGCGCCGCCGCCTCCCGGGTGTAGCCCATCAGCAGACCGCCGCTGATCGTGGCGCCGGAGCGGGAGACCCCCGGGATGAGCGCCATCGCCTGGCAGCAGCCGTAGATGAGGCCGTCCCGTACGGTCAGCTCCCGCAGGGTCTTGCGCTGCTTCACCGCCCGGTGCCGGCCGCCCGATTCGTCGCGCGCCGCGAGCCGGTCGGCGATGCCGAGGACGACACCCATGACGATCAGGGTGGTCGCGATCAGCCGCAGATCGCGGAACGGGCCCTCGATCTGGTCCTTGAGGGTCACGCCGAGCACACCGATCGGGATCGAGCCGATGATGACCAGCCAGCCCATCTGGGCGTCGTGGTCATGACGCATCCGCCGGTCGGTGAGGGAGCGGAACCAGGCGGAGAGGATCCGGACGATGTCCTCGCGGAAATAGATGAGAACAGCCGTCTCGGTGCCGATCTGGGTGATCGCCGTGAAGGCCGCCCCGGGGTCCTCCCAGCCCGCGAAAGCGGCGGTGAGCCGCAGATGCGCGCTGGAGGAGATCGGCAGGAACTCGGTCAGCCCCTGGACGAGGCCCAGGATGAGGGATTCGAACCACGACATGGAGAAGCGCGCCACCCAGATGAGGTCATTTCCGAACGGCGCGTCCGTGGAGCCCGTGCTGTGCGCCGGTGCGGCCTGAGCGTAGCGTCCGGAAGTGAACGAAAAGTGGCGTAAAGGCGGCGCGTGCGCCGAGATGCGCTGTACGGGGCGGCTTCCGCGACCGCCCCGCTCCGGCGTGCCGTCGGGGGTCACCGGCGTGGTCGGATCCGCCGGCAGCCGTGAGGGGCGTGTGTCCGAGGCCGGCCCGGCGGGTCCTGCGCGTCCCGCGCGCCCTGCCGGGCCGTCAGCCCCGCGCCAGCGCCCGCCGCTTGCGCCAGGCGACGGCCGCCGCGATCAGGCCGGTCACCACGATGAACCCCATCGCCGCGAGGAACGCCGGGGACGTGGGCGAGCCGGCCCGGGCCCCCGCCACCACGTACGCCGCCGTGTTGGGGATCGTCCCCAGCGCCGTCGCCAGCAGAAAGGGCGTGTACCCCATACGGGAGACGGCGGCGCAGTAGTTGGCCGCGGCGAACGGGATCCCGGGGAAGAGCCGTACCGCGATCATGGAACGGAAACCGTGTTCGCTCAGCTGGGTGTCGACCGTCGTCAGCACCTTCCCGCGCAGCAGCGGGCGGAGCGCGTCCTGCCCCAGCACCCGCCCCAGGGTGAAGGCGAGACCCGCGCCCAGCACCGTCCCGGTCACCGCCGCGACCAGACCGGCCTGCGTGCCGAAGAGGGCCCCCGCCGCCAGATTGAGGATCGGCCGGGGGACGAACGCCGCGGTGCACGCCCCGTAGGCCACGGCGAACAGCACCACAGCCGCCGCGCCGCTCAGCCGCGCGGACGGCCAGCCGTCCGCGAGCAGCCGCTGTGGCTCGTACAGCAGCACCAGGGTGCTGGCGGCGGCCAGGAGCAGAAGCAGCAGCGACAGCCGCGACCACGGCGAGAGCAGCACCCGGCCGCAGCGGACGGCGAGTGCTGAGGACGGTCTGGGGGCGGGCTCGAACATCCGGGGAGATTAACCGACGACCGGATGTGATCGCCGTAATGGTCACCTCATCCGCCTGTCGCGACCGTTCGCGCGATCGTTCGTGCGGCGGCCCGGGAGGTGGCCCGGGAGGCGGTTCGCGGGGCGGTTCGCGGGGAGGCGAAAACCACTCGACGGGTACGGGGCGCCGGAGCCATGATCGGAGCATGTTCCGGCAGGCCCTTCCCGCAGTGCCCCGAACGGTGGCACCGGAGCCCTGGCCTGTCCTCCCCCTCTTCCCGCCCCCGGCCCGCGCCGTTCGCGCCGCCGTGGTGCCGCCCCTCGGCGGCGTCTCACGCTGACCCTTCCCGGATCGTCCGCCGGGCCCCCGATGGGGAGGGTCGGCCCGCCCTCGGGGGCCTCTCCCCGCGCGCCTCCCGTTGCGCGCCGAGCTTCCGAGGAACAGCCATGCCGACGACCCCGCACATCCCGCACACCCCCAACAGCCCGTACACCTCGCCCGCTGCGCGGACCCCGGTCAAGCCGCATCTCAATATCGGCACCCTGGGTCACACCGGCCACGGCAAGACCACTCTGACCGCCGCCATCACCAAGGTCCTCAACGCGCGGGCCGGTGGCGCCTTCGCCGCCGCCACGCCCTTCGTCCCCTTCGACCGCCTCGATCGCGCCCCCGAGGAGCTGGCGCGCGGAATCACCGTCCATCTCGGACACGTGGAGTACGAGACCGACACCCGCCACTACGCCCATGTCGACATGCCCGGCCACGTCGACCGCATCAGGACGACGGTCGCCGGCGCGGCGGGGCTCGACGGCGCGATCCTCGTCGTCTCCGCGCCCGACGGCGTGCTGGCGCAGACCGCCGAACACGTCCTGCTCGCCCGGCAAGTGGGCGTCGACCATCTCGTCGTCGCCCTCACCAAGGCCGAGACCTGCGACGACGAACGCGCCGACCAGGTCGACCAGGACGTCCGTACCCTCCTGACCGCACAGGGGTACGGGGGTGACAGCGCCCCCGTCGTCCGGGTCGGCGCCGTCGGGGCACTGGCGGGCCTGCCGCGCTGGACCGCGTCCGTCGAGGCGCTGCTCGACGCGGTGGAGACCTATGTGCCGGTACCCGTGCGCTCGCCCGGGGCGCCGCTGCTGCTGCCGGTGGCGCACGCCTTCACCGTCCCCGGCCGGGGCACCGTCGTCACCGGCACCGTCGAACGCGGCTCACTGCGGATCGGCGACAGCGTGGCCCTCGCCGGCGGTGGCCGGGGCCTCGGCTACGGTGACGGCCCGCAGGTCTGCGCCGTCGCCGGGGTGGAGAGTTTCGGCCGCCGTCTGGAACACGCCCGCGCCGGGGACCGCGTCGCCGTGCTGCTGGACAGCGTGCCCCGGGAGGCCGTCCGGCGCGGCCAGATCCTCGCCGCGCCCGACGGCCCCGCCGCACGGCACGCCTTCACCGCGCGCGTCCGGCTGCTGACCGCCGGGGAGGGTGGCCGCAGTACCCCGGTGGCCGGCGGTTACCGGCCGCAGTTCCATCTGCGGACCGCCGCCCTCACCGGCAGCGTCGACCTGGGCGGCCCGGAACCCGCGTGGCCCGGCACCACGGTCGCCATGACCGTACGGCTGGTCCGTCCCACCCTCCTCGAACCGGGGCTGGGGTTCGCCGTCCGCGAGGGCGGCCGCACCATCGGCGCGGGCACGGTGACCGAAGTGCTGTGACCGAGGTGCTGTGACCGAAACGCTGTGGCCGAAACGCTGTGGCCGAGATTCTGTGGCCGAGATGCTGTGGGAGACCCCCGGCCCCCGCCCCCGGTGCCCGGCGGCGGCCGTACGACAATGGAACGGTGGACGAACCCCTCCCCGTGACCCGCGCCGTGGACCTCGGCACCGCCCGGCTGCTGCCCGACGTCGACCGGGAACGGGCCTGGCTGCTGACGGTCGACGGCGCCCCCCAGTCGTACGTCGACCTGGACGACCCCGAGCACCTGGAGTTCGAGTACGCCCGGCGGCTGGCCCACGTGATCGACGTGCACGGGACCGCGGGGACCCCGCTGGACGTGGTCCACCTCGGCGCCGGAGCGCTGACCCTGCCGCGCTATGTCGCCGCCGTACGGCCCGGCTCCCGCCAGACCGCCGTCGAAGCCGACCGGGGGCTGATCGACCTGGTCGGGGAGGTCCTGCCGCTGCCCGCCGGA
Source organism: Streptomyces yaizuensis (assembly GCF_034961445.1). Lineage (NCBI taxonomy): Bacteria > Bacillati > Actinomycetota > Actinomycetes > Kitasatosporales > Streptomycetaceae > Streptomyces > Streptomyces yaizuensis. The sequence continues at coordinate 443,506 of NZ_BSBI01000005.1, read as the reverse complement.
TCCGGTGTCACGGTGTGCGCGGGGGACGCCCGCGCCTGGATCGACACGGCACCGGCCGACAGCGCCGACGTCGTCGTCGCCGATGTCTTCGGCGGCTCGCGGGTGCCCGCCGCGCTCACTTCGGTGGAGTACGCGCGGGCCGTGGCCCGCGTGCTGCGCCCCGGCGGCATCCACGCCGCCAACATCGCCGACGGCGCCCCCTTCGGCTTCCTCCGCTCCCAGCTCGCCACCTTCCGCGAGGTCTTCGCGGAGCTGGCCGTGGTCGCCGAACCGGCCGTGCTGCGCGGCCGCCGCTTCGGCAACGTGGTCGTCGTCGCCGCGCACACCCCGCCCGACCTCGCCGCGCTGGCCCGCCGGACCGCCGCCGACCCGTTCCCGGCGCGCGTGGTGGACGGCGCGGAGCTGGACCGGCTCACCGGGGACGCTGCACCCGTCACGGACGCCGGCGCCCGGCCGTCGCCCGAGCCGCCGCAGGGCTCCTTCGGCATCGGCTGACCCGGGCACGGGCCGCTGCCGGCGGGCGGACGCGGCTCAGCGCTGCTCCGTCCCCGTCAGCCGGAGCGTGCTCAGGATCTTCTCGACCGTCGCGTCCGGCACCTCGTCCGGGACGTTCCTGTCCGCGTAGAGCACCCAGGTACGGAACTCGCCCGCGGGATCCAGGAAGGTGAAGGCGGCCGCCTTGCCGTCGCTCGCGCAGGCCGAACCCTTGCGTACGCCGACCGCCGTCGCCGTCGCCAGGCTGCCCTTCAGCCCCGAAGCGGTGGTGTACGGCCGGGCCGGTGCCGTCCGTACCGTGCCCCTGGGCTCCGTCTGCGCGTACGCCCCCCACGCCCAGACACCCGCCTCGGCCGTCGCCGCGGACGAGGTGTCCTTGGCCCCCTTGCCGCCCTTCGTGCCGACGGTGGCCCGCCCCGAGGTCTCCGTGACACCGTCGCCGTTCGTGTCGCCGGTGCACGCCTTCGGTTTGAAGTGCGCGGGCCCGGACATCGTGACGAGCGGTGCGCCGCCGCCCTTGGCCCGGTCCTCCAGGAAGGTGCTGATCCCGGAGGAGACGACCTCCCACTCCGGGGGCACGTCGAACCGGGTGCCGTGCTTGGGGTTGGTGACGACCTTCCACCCCTGGACGGTGGGCCGGGCCTCGTCCGTCCCGCGCGGGTTCCGCGCCGGGTCCGCGGGCGTCTCCTCCGGTTCCCCGCCAGTTCCGGCCACCGGCGGGGCGGCCGGAACCGGTCCGGTGGACTTCCCGGCGGCCTCCGCGTCCCGGTCGCCCGCGTCACCGGTCCGCAGGACGACCACGCCGGTGACGACCGCCGTCGCGACGACCGCCGCGACGGCACCGATCGCCACCGCCCGCGTGCGCCTGCGGTCCCGGTCGTCGTCCGGTCCGCCGTCCGGGCCCTGCGGGCCGCCGTACCCGTGGCCGTGCCCGTACCCATGTCCGTGTCCCGGTCCGTACGGCTGCGGTGCGCCCGGATACCCCGGGGGCTGCTGGGCGTACGGGTTGTGCTGCTGGGGGCCGGACGGGGGGCACGGGCCGGACGGGGGATACCCGGGCTGCTGGTACGGATTCGGCGTCCCCTGCGGTCCGGGCCACTGCCCCGGCCGCTGATGGGGATCGGGCGGGGGGCTCGCGCCGCCGGGCTGCTGCTGTCCTGGCCACATGGCGAGTAACCATAGGTCCGCCGTGCCGCCTCGGTCATATCAGCCACTCATCAGACACCTATCGGCCACCCGTGGGCGACTCGTCGGCCCATCGCCGGCCACAGCGCGAGGAGCCCCGCCGGCCGCCGTGCCGAAGAGCATGGCCAAGATTGCTACTCATAGGTAACATCGCGGTCATGAGCGCTGATCAGAAGTCCGTCGGCGAACTCCTCGCCGCCACCGTCCCCATGGTCGGGACCCTGGGGCTGGAGTTCCTGGAGACCACAGCGGAGCGCGCCGTCCTGCGCCTCCCGGACCGGTCCGCCTTCCACAACCACATCGGCGGACCGCACGCCGGAGCGATGTTCACCCTCGCCGAGTCCGCGAGCGGCGCCGTCGTCATGGCCGCCTTCGGCCATCTGCTGAACCGGGCCGTCCCCCTCGCCGTCCGCGCGGACATCGCCTACCGCAAGCTGGCCATGGGCGAGGTGACCGCCACCGCCGTCCTCGGCCGCCCGGCCGCCGACATCGTCGCCGAACTCGACGCGGGCGGACGCCCCGAGTTCCCCGTCCAGGTCTCCATCCACCGGGCCGACGAGGCCGTCACCGGCGAGATGACCATCGTCTGGACCCTCCGCCCGAACGCCTGACCACCCCTGGATAGGCTGCCCCGGCGTGGGCCGAGGGGCACACGCCGGAAGGAGAGCGCGATGACCGAAGGACCCTGGATCGCCGCCGTGGGCGGCAAGGAGCCGGACATCGCGCCGGACGCCTTCACCGCGCCGACCTCCGTCGTCGTCGGCGAGGTCCGGCTCGCCCCCGGCTCCGGCGTCTGGTACCACGCCGTGCTGCGCGCCGACTGCGGCCCCATCGTCATCGGCGCCGACTCCAACATCCAGGACAACTGCACCGTCCATGTCGACCCGGGTTTTCCGGTCACCGTGGGCGAGCGGGTGTCCGTCGGCCACAATGCCGTGCTGCACGGCTGCACGGTCGAGGACGACGTCCTCATCGGCATGGGCGCGACGGTCCTCAACGGCGCCCGCATCGGGGCCGGTTCCCTCGTCGCCGCGCAGGCGCTCGTCCCGCAGGGGATGGTGGTCCCGCCCGGCTCGCTGGTCGCGGGCGTCCCCGCCAAGGTCCGGCGGGAGCTGACCGAGGAGGAGCGCGCGGGCATCGCCCTCAACGCCGCCGTCTACCGCGACCTGGCCGAGACGCACCGCGCCGCCGTGCCCCGCGACTGACCGCCCGGCCGCGCGACTGACCGCCCGGCCGCGTCCCCCGCGCGTCCCCACCGCATCACCACCACTTCCGGCCGGGCCGGCCGGCGGGCCCTCCCCGCCCTCTCCTCGCCCACCGTCCGCGGCTGCGCGGAATCTGCCATTCAGGGAGAAGCGGACATCTGGATTCGGCCAAGATCAGTCTGTCTTGGCCGAGTCGGCCGCCCCTAGCGTGAGGGCCGTCGTCCACCACGCAGAGGGAGCGCACATGGCAACCCCCCACCCGGTCCCCGACCTGCTGTCCCCGGAGTTCGCCGAGGACCCCTACCCGGCCTACCGGGCCCTGCGCGAGCACACGCCGCTGCTGTGGCACGAAGCCACCCGCAGCTATGTCGTCTCCCGCTACGAGGACGTCGAACGCGCCTTCAAGGACAAGGCGGGCCAGTACACCACCGAGAACTACGACTGGCAGGTCGAACCGGTGCACGGCCGGACCATCCTCCAGCTCAGCGGTCGGGAGCACGCGGTACGACGGGCCCTCGTCGCCCCCGCCTTCCGCGGCACCGACCTGCGCGAGAAGTTCCTCCCCGTCATCGAGCGCAACGCCCGCGAACTCATCGACTCCTTCCGGCACACCGGCACGACCGACCTCGTGGACTCCTTCGCCACCCGCTTCCCCGTCAACGTCATCGCCGACATGCTCGGCCTCGACAAGGCCGACCACGCCCGCTTCCACGGCTGGTACACCAGCGTCATCGCCTTCCTCGGCAACCTCTCCGGGGACCCGGAGGTCACCGCCGCCGGCGAACGCACCCGCGCCGAGTTCGCCGCGTACCTCATCCCCGTCATCCGCGAGCGCCGGGCGGCCCCGGGCGACGACCTGCTCTCCACCCTGTGCGCCGCCGAGGTCGACGGTGTGCGGATGAGCGACGAGGACATCAAGGCGTTCTGCAGCCTGCTGCTCGCCGCCGGCGGCGATACCACGGACAAGGCGATCGGCTCGCTGATCGCCAATCTGCTCGCCCACCCGGAGCAGCTGGCGGCGGTGCGCGCGGACCGCTCCCTGATCGACCGGGCCTTCGCGGAGACCCTGCGCTACTCCCCACCCGTACAGATGATCATGCGTCAGACGGCGGAGGAGGTCACCGTCAGCGGCGGCACCATCCCCGCCGGGGCCACCGTGACCTGCCTCATCGGCTCCGCCAACCGGGACGGCGAGCGCTACCGCGACCCCGACACCTTCGACATCCTCCGCGACGACCTCGGCGCGGACACCGCCTTCTCCGCCGCCGCCGGACATCTGGCCTTCGCCCTCGGCCGGCACTTCTGCGTCGGGGCGCTGCTCGCCCGCGCGGAGGTGGAGGCGGGCGTCAACCAGCTGCTGGACGCCATGCCGGACCTGCGGTTCGCCGACGGCTTCACGCCCCGGGAACGGGGGGTGTTCACCCGGGGGTACGAGGCGCTGCCGGTGCGGTTCACCCCCGTACCCGACTGAGCGCACCCGGCTGAGAACGCGCCCCGTACCTCCGGGGTCAGGCCGTGACGGGCGTGAACCGCACCGGCAGCGACGTCAGCCCCCGCATCCAGATCGACGGGCGCCAGGTCAGCTCCTCCGGCTCCGCGGCGAGCACCACGTCCGGCAGCCGCTCCAGCAGCGTCTCGATCGCCGTACGGGCCACCGAGTCCGCCAGCAGCGGCGCCGGATAGGGACAGCGGTGCTCGCCGTTGCCGAAGGAGAGATGGGCGGAGTTCTCCGCGCCCACATGGCCCTCGGGCCAGATCTGCGGATCGGTGTTGGCGGCCGCGAGCCCCAGCACCAGACAGTCCCCGGCCCGGATCCGCCGGCCGCCCAGCGTGGTGTCGCGGACCGCCCACCGGCCGATGAAGTTCTGCGTGGGCGTGTCCAGCCACAGCACCTCGTTGAGCGCCTGGCCGACGCTCAGCCGGCCGCCGGACACATTGAGCGCGAAGCGGTCGTCGGTGAGCATCAGCCGCAGCGCGTTGCCGATCCAGTTCCCCGTGGGCTGCTGCGCTGCCGCGATCACCGAGATCAGGTCCTGCACGATCTCGACGTCCGTCAGCCCCGCCGGATGGGTGAGCATCCGGGAGGTGACATCGGGGCCCGGCGCCGCCCGCTTCTCCCGCACCAGCCGCTGGATCCGCTCCTGGACCCGGACGTACGCGGCCACCGGGTCGTCGCCGTCCTGCGTGTCCAGCGAGATCCGCAGATCGGTCACCAGATCCTCGGTGTCGTCGCCGCCCGCCGGCATGCCGCACATGCGCACGGCGGCCCGCATGGGCAGGGCATGGGCGTACGAGGACATCAGCTCGGCCCGCCCGCCCCCGGCGAAGCCGTCGATCAGCTGGTCCGCGATCTCCCGGCACCACTGGGCCAGCTCGAACTGGTCGAGCCCCTCCAGCGCCTGCGTGATCACGCCCGCCCGCCGCTGGTGCTCGGCCCCCTCCGTGAAGAGCACGGAGGGCTGGTGCCCGACGAAGGGCAGCAGCGGCCAGTCCGCCGGGATCGCCGGCCACTGGTTCCAGCGGCGCGAGTCCCGGGCGAACAGCTCGTCGTGGGCGGTGACATGGGTGACCTCGGCATAGCCCAGTACCAGCCAGGCCGGAATGCCACCGTCGAGCAGTACCGGCGCCACCGGGCCGTGCTCCCGCCGCAGCGCCCGGTACAGCTCGGACGGGGTCTGCTGGTACTCCAGGCCGCTGAGGCGGACCGCCGCCGCTCCGCCCGCGTGCGCGGGGCAGCCCGGGGGCGGCTCCGCCGCCGGAGGGGTGCCACCGTGGCCCGTGCCGTGGCCCGTGCCGTGGTCCGTCGCGTTCACCGTGTGGTCCATGGTGTCGTCTCCCTGGCCGTGGCCAGCGCTCGCAGATGGTCGACAAGGTTGATCAGCACCTGTTTCCCGGAGGAGCGCACCCGGGCGTCACAGTCGATCATCGGTACCCGGGGGTCCAGCGACAGCGCCTGCCGGACCTCGTCCAGCGAGTGGACCGGGTGGTCGCCGTCGAAGCGGTTCACCGCCACCACGAAGGGCGTCCGGTGGTGTTCGAGGCGGTCGATCGCGTACCAGGAGTCGCTCACCCGCCGGGTGTCGACCAGGACGACCGCGCCGAGGGTGCCGGAGAACAGCCGGTCCCACAGGAACCAGAAGCGCTCCTGCCCCGGTGCGCCGAACAAGTACAGGACCAGCCGCTCGTTGAGGCTGATCCGGCCGAAGTCGAAGGCGACCGTCGTGGTGGTCTTGCCGGTGGGCCCGGCGGGCTCGTCCACGCCGATCCCGGCCTGGGTCATCACCTCCTCCGTGTTCAGCGGGCGGATCTCGCTGACGGACCGCACCAGCGTGGTCTTCCCGACGCCGAAACCGCCGACGACCACGATCTTCAGACCGGTCTCGGCGGAGTGGGCCAGCGGGGCCTGGTGGCGGGGCGGACGGGAGACACCGGGAGCATCCTGGGCACCGGAGAGGCCAGGGGTATCGGGGATGCCGGAGATGCCGGAGATCCCGGAGGCGCCGGAGACATCAGGGGCCGCGGAGACGGCGGAGGTTTCAGAGGTTTCAGAGGTTACGGAGTCCATGGAGCACCTCCTCCAAGAGGGCCGAGTCGGGCAGATCGATCAGGGAGCGCCCCGCCCGCGGGTGGCGGGCGGTGATACGCCCCGTCGACAGGAGGTCGCCGAGCAGGATCCGTACCACCGTGATCGGCAGCCGCAGTTCCGCGGAGATCTCCACGACCGCGATGGGATGCCGGCACAGTTCGAGGATCCGTGTGTGCTCCGACTGCATGCCGGGCGTCGGCCCGGACTCGCTCACCACCAGGGTGACCAGGTCGAACGCCTCGTCGTCGGGGCGGCTGCGCCCCTGGGTGACGGTGTAGAGCCGGTCGGGGTCCCCCATGTCGACGGGGCGCCGCGCCATCAGAGCCGGGTCTTTGGCGGTGTGCTGCGCGGCTCGGCCCGCAGGTGTTCACCGATCTGCTCGACCAGTTCGGTCATCTGGTGGCCCACGGCCCCCGGGTCCGCGCCGTCGGCGGCGACGACCGCGAGATGCGCGCCCGCACCCGCCTCCACGATGAAGAGCAGCCCTCCGTGGAACTCCGTCATGGAGTGCCGTACGCCGCCCTTGCCGTCACCGAACTCGACCGAGGCGCCCTGGGCCAGCGCCTGGATGCCGGAGCAGATCGCGGCGAGCTGGTCGGCCTGGTCGAGCGTCAGATGCGGGGTCCAGCAGAGCTTCAGCCCGTCCCGGGAGAGGACCAGGGCGTGCCGGGTGCCCGGTGTGCGGTCGAGCAGGTTTTCCAGTAGCCAGGTCAGGCTGTTGTCCGTCGTCTGCATGGTGCGTGGGGCGGGTGCGCCGGACGGTCCGGCCCTCCCGGTCCCTGCCTCCTGTCTTCCGTGGTGCGTTCGTCTTCGTCTTCGTCTCGGTACGGGGCCCGGGGTACGGGGGGACGCGCCCCCACGCGGTCATCGGGCTCCCGGGGTCACCGGTCGGCGGGACCCGGTGGGCCGCCGGCCGGGCGCGTGTCGGTGCGGTGGTCCGGGCGGTGGTCCGGTCGGTGGTCCGTGCGCGTGTCCGGGCCGCCTTCCGACGGCGGGAGAGCGGCCGGGGGGGCGTTGCGTTCCCTGCGGGCCCGGTGGAAGGCGCCGAACCGTTCCCCGACGTCCCGGGAGGGCGCGGCGGAGGACTGCCCGCCGCGCTCGGCGGCCTCCGAGCGGCCCCGGTCGGCGGCGGCCATGGTGCGGCCCGGGGGCCGCACCGGCAGCCCGCCCGGTGTCGCCAGCGGGGGTGCCGAGCGGGCCGGCAGCGACGGCCTGGCCGCGGGAGCGGGAGCAGGAGCGGTGGCGGGGGCCGGCGGCGGGGTGTCCGGCCGCGGACGCGGCCCCTGCGGGCCGGCCGGCGTCTGGGTCCGAGCCGCCGGTGTCCGCGTCGGTGCCGGTGTCCGTACGGGGCCGGCGGTCTGTGTCCACTGCTCCGGAACGTGGTCCGGGCCGGCTGATTCCCGCTCCTGCCCGGGCGCCCGCAGGTCGTGCTCAGGCGCCCGCGGATCCTGCTCACGCACCCGCAGGTCCTGCTCGGGCGGTGCGCTGCGGGTCTGGTGCAGCAGCTCCGGCGGGAAGAGCACGACCACTCCCGTACCGCCCCGGGAGGACGGCCGGAAACTGACGCTCATGCGGTACTTGACCGCCAGCAGCCCCACCACCACGAGCCCCAGCCGGGTGCTCCGCAGCAGGGCCAGGTCGTGGTCTCGGCCGGCGACCGCCGCCTCGGCCCGCCGCATGGCGGCGTCCGGCATCTTCAGCCCGCTGTCCTCGATGGTGACGACCAGGCCGGTCATCCGCTCCTCGACATAGACATGGACCTCGTCGATCGGCGGGGAGAAGTTGGCCGCGTTGTCCATGAGTTCGGCGAGCAGGTGCATCACGCCCTCGGCCGCGTAGCCGACGACCGACGCGTTGCTGGTCGAGTGGAGCCGTACCCGCCGATACGCCGCGATCCGGCCGACGGCGCCGCGCAGGATCGACTCCATCACGATCGGCTTGTTCCACGCCCGGCTCGCCCGGCCGCCCATCAGCAGCGACAGCCGGTCCGTCAGCAGACCGAGCTGCGAGGTGTTGTGGTCGAGACCGAGCAGGTCCCCGAACACCTCTTCGCTGTGACGATCCTGCATGTCCCGCAGATCGGCCAGCATGCTCACGGCCTTGGCCTGGACCCGGCTCAGCACCTTGACGCTGACCTGCCGTGCCGCCGCTCCGCGCCGCTCGCTGAAGGCCAGTTCGCGGACGACGGTCTCCAGCGCCGCGCGCAGCCGGGGGTCCTCCGGCCGCTCCAGCTCGGCGAGCGCGGTGTCGGCGGAAGCCCCGCCGCGCAGCCGTTCGACGGCGGCGGGCAGGGTGACGGCCGTCAGCCGCTCCAGCCCGGCGGCCGTCTCCGCGAGCCGCCGCTCGGCCGCGTCATGGGCGGCGCCGATCGTCCGCACGCGCTGCTCGCCCGCCGCGATCTCGGCGGTGAAGAGCTGGAGCACCCGCCGCAGCGAGGGCTCCGACGGCGGGATCGAGGGATCCGGGGCACCGCCCTGGCGCAGCCGCGCGGCCACGGCGGGGAGGGTGACATCCGCGAGCCGGGCGGCCTCCGCGGCCGTCCGCTCGCCGTGGGCGCGCAGCGTCCGCAGTTCGTCCCCGGCGGCGGCCGCCGCCGAGCGCAGCCGGCGGGCGGTACGGGCGGCGGCGAGTACGGCGACGGCCAGGCAGAGCCAGGCCACCGAGGCGGTCCCCACGACCCACGCCCGCGCGGCCGGGGGCGCCAGCGCGCCGACCGCACCGCAGGCCGCCGCGGCCACCAGGAGCGACGCCGCGGGGGCGGCCAGGGAGCGGGGCCGTGGCGAACGTATACGGCGCGGTGCGCGCGTGACGGGCACTGACATGGTGCGGTCCCTCGCTGCTGGAGTCCGGGGCGGGTACGGATCGATGGGGCTGCCGGGCCGCCGGGCCGGTGGCGGTGCCGAACACAAGAGCGGCCAACGCGAGTTGGTGGTGATCATCCGCACGTATGTGGCGCTCATGCTAGTCACGTGTCATGGCCACTGACCGCGTACAGGGCCTTGTGGGCCACGGAACGGTGCAGTTAGACCCGAAGTCGTCGTCCGGTGGCGGTGGTCGTGATAGATGCGGATTCCGCAGGATCCTTGGGAATGACGGCCCGGAGGCCGGTGCGAGGGGCCCGGCGGGCGGGTGCCGGAGCGCCCTGCGGGGTGCGGTGGCGGATCCGGGCGGCGCTTTTCGGTCATCCGGGGGTCGTGAACGGTGTCGCCGGGCCGCTCGAAGGGCCGTGCGTGGGCCGTGGGCGGGCCGTGCGTGGGGTGAAGATCACAGGTCATCGCCCCGAGCCGTCCGGTTCGGGGCGTTTACCGTGATCGGGTGCCCATCAACGGAAATCTGTTCGCCTCACCGTCCCGCTGGGGGCGCGCACTGCTGACCCGGGCGGTGCACCTGGGCTGGGAAGGGGTGCGGCGGGCGGGTTCCGTGACGGCCGCCCATCCCGGGCGGCTCCGGTTCCGCCGGCTGGGCGAGGGCACCCGGCTGGCCTTTCCCCAGGGCACGGTCTTCGGGGAGGGCTGGATCGAGCTGGGGGACCACTGCATCATCGGCGAGCAGGTCACCCTGACGGCGGGCATGATGCCCGGCCTGGACCTCGGCCCCGACCCGATCCTCACCCTGGGCAACGGTGTGGTGCTCGGCCGGGGGAGTCATGTCATCGCCGACACCCGGGTCACCATCGGCTCGGACACCTACTGCGGCCCCTACGTCTACATCACCTCCACCAACCACAGTTACGACGACCCCGACCAGCCCGTCGGCAAGCAGTGGCCGCGCACCGAACCGGTCGAGATCGGCCCCGGCTGCTGGCTGGGCACCGGCGCCGTGGTGCTGCCGGGCGCCCGGCTCGGCCGCAACGTCGTGGTCGCCGCCGGAGCGGTGGTGCGCGGCGAGGTGCCCGACCACTGCGTGGTGGCGGGCGCCCCGGCCCGGGTCGTCCGCAGCTGGGACGCGGCCGCCGGATGGCAGCCGCCGCTGCGCACCCCGGCACCGGTGCCGCTGCCCGAGGACATCACCCCGGAACAGCTCCTCGCCCTCGCGGCGGAAGCGGAACAGGAGCGGCGGGAACGGCGGCCGGAGCGGGGGGAGTAGGGGCGTCCCAGGTCTCCCGGAGGCGCCCCCGGAGGTCTTCCGCGCGGCCCGGGGGCCGGGTCCGGGCCGGGTCCGGCCGCGCGGCGCCGTCAGCCGGACGCGAGCAGGACCGTGCCCGTCAGCGCGAGCGCCGCGCCGGTGGTCTGCACCGGCCGCAGCCGTTCCCCGAGGAACAGCAGCGCCGCGAGGACGGTCACCACCGGATGGAGATGGGCGAGCACGGCGGCGACCGTGACCGGACCGTTCCGGGCGGCGAGCGCGTACGCGCCGTTGGCGGCGACGTCCGCCAGCCCCACGAACGCGAGCGCGGCCACCGCCGCGAGCACCGGGCCGCCGCTCCGGGAGCGGGCACCCGGCCCGCCCGGGGGCAGGATCCCCCGGAGGCCGCCGGCCGGCAGCGCGCGGCCGCCGCGCCGGACCGAGACGCAGAGCGCGGCCCCGCCCACGACGACGTTGGTGACGCGCTGGACGAAGAGGGCGAGGAACAGTCCGAGGAGGCCGGAGGACGCCTCCGTGATCAGCACCATCACCGTTCCGAATCCCAGGGCGGCCCCCAGCGCGAGCGCCACCGTCCGCCGTTGGGCGGGTGCGCCGCGCAGCTCGGGGCCGCCCGCCAGGACGACCCCCGCGACGGCGACGCCGATGCCGGTGAACTGGAGCGGCCCGGGGCGCTCACCGAGGAGCAGTCCCACCGTCACGGGCACCGCGACCCCGAGCGACCCCAGCGGGGAGACCACACCCATCGGCCCCAGGGCGAGCGCCCGGTAGAAGCAGAGCAGCGCCACCGGCCCGACGGCGCCCGCCCCCACCGCGTACCAGAGCTGGGGGCCGGCCTCCCGCCACGCCCCGGTGGTGAGGACGACCGCACCGAGGACGGCGGCGGCGAGCGTCTGGGAGACCACGACCACGGTGAGGGCCGGAGCGCGCCGGGCGAGAAGCCCGCCGCCGAGGTCGGCCAGCCCCCAGAGCAGGGCGGCGCCGAGGGCGAACAGTGCGGTCATGCGGACCTCGCAGTACAGTGCAGTGAACGTTTGCCCGGGACTGTAGTCCAATATTTTGAACTATTCCCTTCACTCGACTGGACGGAACGTGTCGGATCTCGACCAGCTCACGCAGTCCCTCGCCCGCAATCTCAAGCACTGGCGCGGCGAGCGGGGGCTCACCCTGGACGCGCTCGCGGCCCGCGCGGGCGTCAGCCGGGGCATGATCATCCAGATTGAACAGGCCCGGACCAATCCCAGCGTGGGGACGACGGTGAAGCTCGCCGACGCCCTCGGGGTCTCCCTCACCATGCTGTTGGACCCCGATGAGGGGGCCGAGGTCCGGATCGTTCCGCCGGAGCAGTCGGTACGGATGTGGTCCACGTCCACCGGAAGCCACAGCCGGCTGCTCGTGGGCGCGGAGAAGCCGGTGCCACTGGAGTTGTGGGAGTGGCGGCTGATGCCGGGCGACCGCAGCGAGTCCGACGCGCATGCCGTCGGCACGGTGGAACTGCTCCATGTCGCCGAGGGCGAGCTGACCCTCGTGGTCGACGGCGAGGCGCACCGGGTCCCCGCCGGGGCCTCGGCGGCGTTCGAGGCGGACCGGCCGCACGCCTACCGCAACGAGGGGAAGGCGGCGGTGGTGATGACGATGACGGTCTCGGTCCCGCCGGTGAAGCGCTGACGGCGCGGGCCGCCGGGGCGCGTGTCGGTGGCAGCCGTGCGGGCGGCCGCCGGGCCGGTGGTCAACGGGCCGGCGGTCGACGGCCGGGCGGTCATCGGGCCTGCGGGGAAAGGCTGTTAGCGTCAGCCCTATGCGTGCTCCCCTCGGTGACTTCGACCATGCCCGGCCCGCCCTCGACTGCGTGGACCTGCTCACGCCGCCCGTCGCCGATGCGGTACGCGGTGGCGCGGGCGACGTCCCGCCGGACGAACTGATCTTCGTCGACACCGACCCGGAGATCGCGGACACCGCCGCCTTCGTCGCGCACTACGGCGCCGGACTGATGGAGTCCTCGGCCAACTGCGTGGTGGTGGCCGCCAAGCGCGGCGGCGACACCACCCTCGTCGCGTGCGTGGTCCCCTCCGGCGCCCGGGTCGACGTCAACGGGGTGGTCCGCAAGCGGCTCGGCGCGCGCAAGGCGTCCTTCGCCTCCATGGAGACGGCGACCGGCCTGACCGGCATGGAGTACGGCGGCATCACCCCCGTCGGCCTGCCCGCCGACTGGCCGCTGCTGATCGACGCGGCGGTCGCCGGGACCCCCTGGGTGCTCGTCGGCAGCGGCCGCCGGCGCGGCAAGCTGATCCTGCCGGGCAAGGCGCTCGCCGCGCTGCCGGGCGCGGAGGTGGTCGACGGCCTCGGCGTCTGACCGGCTCCGGCCCCGGTCACAGCACTGGACCGGGGGCGTCCGCTCAGCGCGCGCCGCCGCCCAGCGCCGGTATCTCGATCGCGGGGCAGCGGTCCATCACCATGTCCAGACCGGCGGCGCGGGTCCTCGCGTACGCCCCGTCGTCCACCACCCCGAGCTGGAACCAGACCGCCTTCGCGCCGATCGCGACGGCCTCGTCGGCCACCTGCCCCGCGAGGTCCGCGTTGACGAAGACGTCGACGACATCGACGGGGAACGGGATCTGATCGAGGCTCGCGTAGCCGCGCTCCCCGTGCACCGTCTCCGCCTTGGGGTGCACGGGCACCACACGCTTGCCGAAGTCCTTCAGGACCCGGGCCACCCCGTAGGCGGCGCGCGAGGTGTTGTTGGAGAGCCCCACCACCGCCCAGGTGTCCCCGGTGGCGGTCAGGATCCGCTCCACCGCCGCGCCCGTGTCCCTGCCTGCCGTGTCCGTACCCGTTGTGTCCGTGCCCGTCGTGCCCGTACCCGCCGTGTCCTGCGCCCTGTCCTGCCCGTGGTCAGCGTTCATGCCCGGAACAACGGGCGACCCGCGCGGAGGATTCCCGTCCGGTGGCGGATTAGGGTGGAGCGATGCAGGAGCAGTACCGGACGGTGGCCCGCGAGGGCGTGTACGAGACAGAGATCAACAGGTCGCGCTTCCTCTGCGCGCTGGCACCCGCCGCGACGGAGGAGGAGGCCCAGGCGTTCGTCGCCCGTATCCGCAAGGAGCACCCGACCGCCACGCACAACTGCTTTGCGTACGTCATCGGCGCCGACGCCTCCGTGCAGAAGGCGAGTGACGACGGCGAACCCGGCGGGACCGCGGGGGTCCCGATGCTCCAGATGCTGATGCGGCGCGAGGTCCGTTACGCGGTGGCCGTCGTCACCCGCTACTACGGCGGGGTGAAGCTGGGCGCCGGCGGGCTGATCAGGGCGTACGGGGGAGTGGTCGGCGAGGCCCTGGACGCGCTCGGCACCCGTACCCGGCAGCGCTTCCGGATCGTCACCGTCACCGTGGACGTCCAGCGGGCGGGCAAGCTGGAGAACGAGCTGCGGTCCGCCGGGCGGACCGTGCGCGAGGTGCGGTACGGCGAGCGCGCCACCATCGAGGTCGGGCTGCCGGACGCCGACGTACCGGCCTTCCGCGCCTGGCTGGCGGATGTCACGGCGGGCACGGCCGGCTTCGAGGCGGGCGGCGAGGCGTACGGCGACGTCTGACGCCGGGACCCGCCGACTCCGCCGACCCGCCCCCCGGCCGTTTTCCCGTTACGGGAGCACGGCGATCCCCAGCGGCCGGCTGCCGCCCGGGAGCCGCCGGGTGGTGCCCCGGTCGAGATCGACGACGGTGATCCCGTCCCAGTGGCCGTCCCGGGTGAAGCCTCCGGTGACGTACGCGGTGCGCCCGTCGCGGGAGACCGCCACGTCCTCGTGCGGACCCTCCAGTGGTATGACGCGTTCCGTGCCGTCCGGGGCTCGGACGGTCAGGGAGGGCTCCTTGTCGGCGGAGCCGATGGGGCCGGTTCCGACGGCGAGCAGCGTGCCGTCGGGGGTGAGCGCGACCCCGTGCTGATGGGTGTCGGCGGTCATCCGCTCCACCGTCACCCGCCCGGTGCGCGGATCGAGCACCGCCAGCCGCTCCCCTTCGAACGGCAGCAGCAGCCGGCCGTCCGCGCCGACCACCGCGTAGTGCGGTTTGAGCCAGGACCCGAGCCCGCCCTCGGTGCCGTACGGGGCGACCTCGTGCCGGCGGGCGCGCAGATCGTCGGTGCGCACGGCGGTGACGTCGAAGGAGTCGTGGTTGGTGGCGTAGACCTCACGGCCGTCGCGGGAGACGTCGACGTCGAAAGGACGGCGGCCGACCGGCACGGTCGCGGTCACCTTCCGGGCGGCCGTGTCGATGACCTCCAGCACCCCCGGGCCGTCGGGCACGTTGACCCCGGCGTACACGCGCCTGCCGTCGGGGGAGAGCGCGATCCCCATGCCGCCGCCCCGGTACTCCCCGGTGGTGACCGGGCCCGTGTCGGTCCGGTACGGGATCCGGCCGAGGCTCTCGCGGGTACGGGTGTCGACGATCGCGACGCCCTCGGCGGTGGCGACCCACGCCCGGCCGTCGGCGCCCACGGCCAGCCCGTAGGGCGCGGTGCCGACCCGTACGGAGGCGAGGGGTCCGCGCACCGGGTCGAGGAAGGTCACGGTGTCGCCGCCGAAGTCCGCGACGAGCAGGGTGCCGGAAGGGGTGGGGCGGCCCGGGGAACGGTCCTGGGGGGCCGGCGCGCTCGCGGTCGCCCGTGGGCCGCTGCCTGCCTCCGGTCCTGGTGCTGTGCCTGTGCCCGTGTCCGTGCTCGCCGCCGTGTCCCGGGCCGTGTCCGTCGTGCACCCGGCGAGGAGGGCGGCCAGCACCGGGGCGACGACCAGCGCGAGGGCGCGGCGGTTCACCGGGCGCTCCGCAGCAGTTCGGCCAGCTCCGTGAAGCCGCGGCGCTCCGCGTGCGTCAGCGGAGTGACCCCGTCCTTGTCGGCGAGGCCGCGGTCCGCACCGGCGGCCAGCAGCAGCCGCACGACCTCCTGGTGGGCGGGTCCGCCGTCGCCGAGGATCACCGCCTCCAGCAGCGCCGTCCACCCCAGGTCGTTGACGTGGTCCACCTCGATGTCGGTCTCCGCCAGCACCGCCCGGACGTACGCGACATGGCCGCGCTCGCTCGCCGGGATGACGGAGACACCGCCGAAACGGTTCCGCAGCCGTACGTCCGGCCCGCCGGGCAGCAGCACCCGCATCATCGCCACACTGCCGGTCACGCCGGTGACCAGCCAGGCACTGTCGTGCCGGCGGTCCTGGGCGTTGGGGTCGGCGCCGGCGGCGACCAGGGTACGGGCGGCCTGGACATGGTCCCCCAGCGCCGCGAGCAGCAGCGGGGTGCGCAGCTCCGCATCGCGCGCCCCGACATCGGCACCGGCCGCCAGGGCGGCGCGCACCCCGGCGTCGTCACCGCGTTCGGCGGCTGCCAGCAGCTGGTGGTGGACGGTGTTCCCGGGGTTCACGGAGGGCTCCCAACGACGGCGGCGGATGTCCACCTATCCTCCGACAGCTTCCGGAGGTCCTCCCTCCGCCCTCCTGGGGTCCGTCGTGCGCCGGGCGGCCGACCCCGGTGTCGGCCGATCGGCCGATGCGGGGGCGCGGCGGATGCGCGGTTCGAGGGTGCGGCGGACATGCGGTCCGGGGCCCGGTGCGGCCGTACGCAGCGGGAGCGTGGCCGGGACCGGGGCACCGGGGCTGTGCCGAGCGCGGCCCGGCCCGGCGCGGCCCGGCGCGGCGCGGGCATGGCCGGAACCAGCAGGCCGAAAGTCTCGATGTCGTATCGCTCCTTCCGGCGGTCCCGGAACGCTCCGGGGCGTGATCCGTGGAGCGGTTCCGGCGGTTCCGGCAGAGGCGGCGGCCGCGCGGAGGGCTGTGAAGCCGGGGGTCCGGGTCCCCGCCCGGACCGATCGGGTCCGCTCCGGACCGGCGGGGGCCGGCCCCGGGAGCCGGTTCGGGTCCGGCCGGGGGCGGACTCCGGCACGGCGAAGGGCGAGGTCCGTGCGGGACCGGGGGCCCGGCGGCGTTAGCGTGGTGGGTGCCGATGGCGGGACCCCGCGCCGGGCGGAGACCGAAACCGGGGGCGGAGAAAGGCAGACATGCGGCTCGGGGCGGTGCTGTGAGGTTCCTGCACACATCGGACTGGCATCTGGGGCGGTCGCTGCACCGGGTCCCCCTGCTCGCCGCCCAGTCCGCGTTCCTCGACCACCTGATCGCGGCCGTCCGGGAGCACGAGGCCGACGCGGTCCTGGTCGCCGGGGACGTCTACGACCGCGCGGTGCCCCCGCTGGCGGCGGTGGAGCTGTTCGACCGCGCCCTGCACCGCCTCGCCGAGGCGGGCGTCCCCACCGTGATGATCTCCGGGAACCACGACTCGGCCCGCCGGCTGGGCGTGGGCGCCGGGCTGATCGACCGCGCCGGGATCCATCTGCGGACCGACCCGGCGGGCTGCGGCACCCCCGTCCTCCTCTCCGACGCCCACGGCGACATCGCCTGCTACGGCCTGCCCTACCTCGAACCCGCGCTGGTGAAGGACGAGCTGGGCGCCGCGAAGGCGCACCACGAGGCCGTCATCACCGCCGCCATGGACCGGGTCCGCGCGGACCTCGCGAACCGCCCCGGGACCACCCGTTCCGTCGTGCTCGCCCACGCCTTCGTCACCGGCGGCGAACCGAGCGACAGCGAACGCGACATCAGCGTCGGCGGAGTCGGCTCCGTCCCCGCGGGGATCTTCCACGGCGTCGACTATGTCGCCCTCGGTCATCTGCACGGCTGCCAGACGATCACCGAGCGGGTGCGCTACTCCGGCTCCCCGCTCGCGTACTCGTTCTCCGAGGCCGGCCACCGCAAGACCATGTGGCTCGTGGACCTCGGGCCCGACGGCTCGATCACCGCCGGACGCGTCGACTGCCCCGTGCCCCGGCCGCTCGCCCGGATCCGCGGCACCCTGCGGGAACTGCTGGACGACCCCGCCCTCGACCGGCACCGGGACTCCTTCGTGGAGGCGACCCTCACCGACGCCACCCGCCCCGCCGAACCCATGGCGCGGCTCACCGAACGCTTCCCGCACACCCTGAGCCTGGTCTTCGAACCCGAGCGCGCGGACGGCGGGCCCGTCCTCTCGTACGCCCAGCGGCTGCGCGGCCGGGGCGACCAGGAGATCGCCGAGGACTTCGTCGCCCACGTCCGCGGGGGCAGCGGCCCGGACGAACGGGAACGCGCCGTGCTGCGCGAGGCGTTCGACGGGGTGCGCGTGGACGAGACCGTACGGGAAGGGGCGGGCCGGCATGGCTGAGACCGCGGCACACGGCGGCGGGCCGGGGCGACCCGGTGCGCACACCGGCGGCGGGCCGGGGAAACCCCGTGCGCACACCGGCGGCGGGAGGGACACGCGATGAGGCTGCACCGGCTGACCGTCACCGCCTTCGGGCCCTTCGCCGCCACCCAGGAGATCGACTTCGACGGGCTCTCCGGCGCGGGGATCTTCCTGCTGCACGGACCGACCGGCGCGGGCAAGACCTCCGTGCTCGACGCGGTGTGCTTTGCACTGTACGGGGCCGTACCGGGCGCGCGGCAGGGCCCCGGCACCTCGCTGCGCAGCGACCACGCCCCGGCCGACACCCCCACCGAGGTGCTGCTCGACCTGACCGTCGGCGGCCGGCGGCTGGAGATCCGCCGCAGGCCCGCCCAGCCGCGCCCCAAGAGCCGCGGCAGGGGTACGACCACGGAACGGGCCCAGAGCCGGCTGCGCGAGTACGACACGGAGGGCGCCGCCTGGCGGCCGCTCAGCCTTTCCCACCAGGAGATCGGCGAGGAGATCACCCAGCTCGTCGGGATGAGCCGGGACCAGTTCTGCCAGGTGGTGCTGTTGCCGCAGGGCGACTTCGCCCGGTTCCTCCGTGCCGACGCGGAGGCCCGCGCACGGCTGCTCGGGCGGCTCTTCGACACCGGCAGGTTCGCCGCGGTCGAGGACCGTCTCGCCGACCGGCGGCGGGCCGCCGAGGGCCGGGTGCGGACCGGTGACGAACGGCTCCTCGCCGTCGCCCACCGGATGGAACAGGCGGCCGGGGCCGCCGCCGACGGATGGCCGGCGCCCCGGCAGCAGCCCGGGGACCCCGGGCTGGCCGACGCCGTCCTGGAGTGGGCCGCCGTCGCCCGCGCGGGAGCCGTGGAACGCGCCGACATCGCCGCCCTGACCCTGGAGGTCGCGGAGCGGCGGCAGCGGGAGGCCCGGCGGGCCCTGGACACCGCCACGGAGGAGGAACGGCTCCAGCGGCGCCACGAGGACACCCTCCGCCGCCGGGACGCCCTGGAGGCGCGACGGCCCGAACACGACGAACTGGCCACGCGGCTGGATCGCGCCGAACGGGCCGAACGGGTCGCGCCCGCGCTGCGGCTGCGGAAGGACGCCGCCCGGGAGCAGGCGACGACCGCCGGGGCCCAGGACCGGATCCGCGCCGAGCTGCCCCCCGGACTGCGGGACGCGGGCACGGAGACCCTCGCCGAACGGGAGCGCGGCCTGCGGCAGGACCTCGGCGGCCTCGACGCCGCCCGCCGGGCCGAGCGGCGCAGCGAGGCGATCACCCGCGAGCGGGCCGCGCTCGACCGGCAGGCCCGCGCGGACGACGAGATCCTTGCCGAGGCCGAGGGCTGGCTCACGGGGTGGGACGCCCTCCGCCACGGCCACCGCGAACGGATCGCCGCCGCACAGGACGCGGCCACCCGCGCCGAACACCTCGCGGCGCGGCACGACGACGCCCGCCGCCGGCTGGGCGCGGCCCGGGAGCGCGACCGGCTGGCCGCGCTGGGCACCGACGCCGACGACCGGCTCCGGACCGCCCGGGACCGCGCGGGCCGGGCCCGCGAGACCTGGCTCGACCTCAAGGAACGCCGACTCCTGGGCATCGCCGCGGAACTGGCGGCCGCCCTCGCCCCGGGCCGCCCCTGCGCGGTCTGCGGCTCCGAGGCCCACCCGGACCCGGCCCGCCCGGACGGCGGGTCCGTCACGGCGGCCCAGGAGGACTCGGCGTACGCGTACTACACCCGCGCGGACGCGGCCCGCACCACGGCCGAACGCGAACTCGCCGTCCTCACGGAGTCCCTGACCACGGCCCGCGCCCAGGCCCGTGCCACACCCCCGCGGCCGGCCGATGCGCCTGTGCCGGTGACGGAGGCGACCGCCTCCCCAGACGCCCACACCGCTGCGGCCGGCCGGCCGGCCGGGGGAGGGCCGCCCCTCGGACACGACGGACCGGACGACCGTACGGGTGCGGAGGGCAGCGGCCTCCGTTCCGGTACGGCCGCCGGAGCCTCGGGTACGGTACCCGGCGCCACGGTGCCCGCCACCGTGCTGCCGGACGGGCCCCTCGCGGGGGGACTCTCCGCCGGGCGGAGCACGTACGACGGCGACTGGCTGGCGGAAGACGCCGCCCCGGGCGACCGGGCGCCGGCGCCGCCGGCGTCCGGGGACGCGGAGTCATCCGGGTCGGTGTCCTGCGTCGACGGTCCTTCGGCCGGGCATGACGCTCCAGTTCGTGGGGGAGCCGAGGGGTGCGCCGGGCTGTCCGGTGGTGGTGACGGGGCGGAAGACCGTCCGGGCGCAACGGATGACGGCCGGCGTCCGGGCGTGGTGGGTGGCGGTTCCCGTACGGCCGTGACGGTGGCGGGTGCCACTGCTGTGTCGGAGGGGGCCGTGGGCCGCGCGGGGGCGTCCGTCGGTGACGTGGTGGTGCCGTGCGGGGCGTCAGCCGGGCCGTGTGCCCGGGATGGTGACGGTGGCGGGTCCGAGGGGCGTCCGGGCGTGGTGGATGACGGTCGGCGTACGGCCGTGACGGTGGCGGGTGCCACCGCTGTGCCCGAGGGGGCCGAGCACCGTGCCGAGGCGTCAGCCGGTGGTGTCGCCGGGCCGGGCGGGCCGTCGGCCGGGCATGGGCCCCACGACCCCGGCGGCCCGGAGGGCGACGCGGGTCGGGGCTTCGCGGAGCCCCGTGGCAACGGGCGGGCCGACGACGGACGGGCCGCGGACCGCGCCGGTGTCGCGGACGCGGGCGCCGACGGGACGCGTTACGACGCCGGGCACGACCGGGCCTCCGTCCCTTCCGGTCACGGCGGGACTGTCGGCCCCGTCGTACCGGGGGCCCGGGGCGCCGGTGGTCCCGGACACCCGGCGGCAGCGGACGGCGGCGCACCCCTGAACGGCGGCGCCGCCGTGCCCAGGGCGCGGGGCGGCGCAGAGGAGCACGATCCCACCGTCGCCGAACTGGAAGAACTGGTCGCGCGGCTGGCGGAGGAGCTTCGCCGGGCGCAGCGGCTCGCCTCCGGGGCGCACGCCGCCCGGGAGGCGCTGGACCGCGCCGAGCGGGAGCACCGGGAGCGGCTGGAGGCCCGGCAGGAGGCCGAGCGGCGTGCGGCGGCCCGGACCTCGTTGCGGGAGGCGCTCGACCAGGAGCAGGCCCTGCTCCTCGCCGAACTCGCCCCGTTCGCCGGTGACGCGGGCGGTGTCGCCGCCCGCGCCGGGGTCCTGGAACGGCGGGTGCGTCTGCTCGCCGGGGCCGTCGCCGCCGTGCGTGAAGCGGACACTGCGGCGCACCGGTTGAAGGAGGCGGACGACCGGCTCGCCGACGCCGCGTTCCGGGCCGGTTTCGACACCCCGGAGGCCGCCGCGGGCGCGCTGCTCCCCGACGCCGTACTCCGGGACCTCCGGGTGCGTGCCGACGCCTGGCGCACCGAGGCCGCCGCCGTGGCGGACCGGCTCGCCGAGCCGGAGACCCGCGCTGCCGCGCTGCGGCCGCCCGCCGACACGGAGGCCGCCCTGGTCGCCCACGACACGGCCGAACGCGCCCTGCGCGGGGCCGTGTCCGCCCTGGGCGCCGCGCGCGAGCGCCGTGCCGAGCTGGTGCGGCTCTCCGCGCTGGCGGTGGCCGAGGTGCGGGACCTCGGTCCGCTGCGCGAGGAGTACGACCGGGTCGCCCGGCTCGCCGGACTCGCCGCCGGCACCTCCGCCGACAACGAGCGCCGGATGCGTCTGGAGTCGTACGTGCTGGCGGCCCGGCTGGAACAGGTCGCTGCCGCCGCCTCCGTACGGCTCCAGCGGATGTCCTCGGGCCGCTACACCCTGGTCCACTCCGACGCCCGCGCCGGAGGCAAGCGTTCCGGCCTGGGGCTCCATGTGGTGGACTCCTGGACCGGCGGCGAGCGCGACACGGCCACCCTCTCCGGCGGCGAGACGTTCTTCGCGTCGCTGGCGCTGGCGCTGGGTCTCGCGGACGTGGTCGCCGAGGAGGCCGGCGGTGTCCGGCTCGACACCCTCTTCGTCGACGAGGGCTTCGGCAGCCTGGACGAACAGACCCTGGACGAGGTCATCGACGTCCTCGACGCGCTCCGGGAGCGCGACCGCTGCGTCGGGATCGTCAGCCATGTCGCCGACCTCCGCCGCCGGATCCCCACCCGGCTGGAAGTGGTCAAGGAACGGCACGGGTCCGCCGTCCGGCTGCACACCGCCCCGCTCGGCGGCTGACCCCGCCCGCCCGGGTCCGCCGCGAGACGAGGGCCCCTCGGCTCTCGGGGCCGTCGCACCCGGGACCCGGCGCGGGCGTCGGCGGCGGACGCGGGACCGCCCCGTACCGGCACCTCGGGGTCGGCCACGGCCTCAGGGAACTCCGGTACGGCGGTTTGCGCCAAGTCGGCCACCCTGCCCGGCAGGTTGGGATGCCCGGTTCAGGCCTGTGCGTCGAGTCGTGGCCGGAATTCGCCGACAGGGGTTCGTGCGCCGACCGGACGGGGACGTGCCGAGGCGGCCGGCTGTCGTACCCCGGCGGAGGTGCGCGGGCGTCCGCCGGGGCCGCACGGCGTCCGGTGGTCAGGGCCGTCCGGGGCGGGATGCGCGGCGACCTCGTCGAGGAACTCCAGCCGCAGCTGCCGCAGGACGTCGGGGCGCTCCAGAGGTACGTCGTGGCCTGTGCCGGGGACGCTCACCGCAGCTGTTCCCGGGTGCCGTCGGAGCATGGCCCCGGAATCCTGTGGCCGAATGATGCCGGACTGGCCCAGGGCGGCCAGGACCGGACACGTGACGCCCGCCCACGCGTCCCAGAAGGAGTGCCGGGCGTTCTCGGCCGGCGAGCCGACGATGGCGTCCCGGTCGGAGCGGGGGCCACCCGCCGCTGCCGCGCTCCTCCAGTCCGGCGGCCGGCCCAGCGCTCGCCGACCGCATTCGCCGCCGAGGAACGCGACGACGGCCTCCCGTGACGGGAACGGTGCCGGCCATGAGCCGAGCCATGAGCCGATCTCGGCCTGCACGTTCGGGTCCGGTCCGCCGGGGTCGGTCCCGACCAGGACGGGCGCGCGCACGAGGTGGGGGTGTGCGGCGGCGGTGGGCATGGCGCCGTGGCCGCGCCGGCCGGCGGCGACGACCCGGCGAGGGCTCAGGGCCCGGGCGACGGCGTCCCGTTCGCCCGCGTGGCCGGCCGGTCCGTGCAGGAGGACGACGGGCGTCCCGGACCCGCCCCGGTCGCGACAGGACAGGCCGACGCCGTCGCCCTCCACCGTGCGCTCGTACCAGGTCGCACAGACCTTCTTCCGGTGTCAGCCGGGGAGGGCGCTGTCGCTCGGCCGGTCAGCCGCTCAGCGAACGCCGTTCCAGCGGCGAGGAGTACACGACGCTGGTGGTGACCGGGCCGAGTCCGCTGATCCGGCCGGTCACCTCCTCCAGATGCCGCATCGACCGCGCGGTGACCTTCAGGACGAAGCAGTCGTCACCGGTCACATGGTGCGCCTCCAGGATCTCCGGCGTCGTCTCCAGCAGATCGTGGAACGGTTTGTAGTTCCCGTGCGGATACCGCAGCCGGACGAACGCCAGCACCGGCAGGCCCAGCCGTTCCCGGTCGACGACGGCCGTGTACCCGGTGATCACACCGGCCTCCTCCAGCCGCCGCACCCGCTCCGTCACCGCGCTCGCGGACATCGACACGGCCCGCGCCAGCTCCGCGAAACTGGCCCGTCCGTCCCGCTGGAGGGCCGTCAGAATCCGCCAGTCCGTGGCGTCCGGTGAATACGTGGTCATGGGACCCAGACAACCGGGGTTTCCCCGGCCGATCAAGCCCTTCTCCGGGGAAACCGCCTTCAGTCCACCGGATCCCGGCCATAGATTTCTGGCCATGAACCACACCGCATCCGCACCCGCATCCACCGCATCCGCATCCCTCGCCCCCACCGCCCCCGCGCCCGTCGCCCGGTCCCTCATGGTTCCGCCCGCCGCCCCCGGGGCCGCCGCCGCCCACTTCCGGGCCCGCCTCGCCTTCCATGCGGATGTCGCCGACGTCGCCGCCGATCTCGCGGCGGGCGGCGACCCCGGGTTCGTCCTCGTGGACTCCCGTTCCACGGCCGCCTGGGACCAGGGGCACATCCCCGGCGCGCTCCATCTGCCGACCGCGCTCATCCCCGGGCAGGCGCCCCGGCTGCTCGACCCGGCCGTACCCGTGATCACGTACTGCTGGGGTCCCGGCTGCGACGGAGCCACCCGCGCCGCCCTCGCCCTCGCCGAACTCGGCTACCGCGTCAAGGAACTGCTGGGCGGATTCGAGTACTGGGTACGGGAGGGACTCGCCCACGAGACCCGGGAAGGCACCCGGCAGCTGCCGGCCGACCCGCTCACCGCGCCCCCGGCGCTCGCGGACTGCGGCTGCTGAACAGCGTCCGCCCGCGCACGAAACCGTTGCGCCCCGGGCAAGGACACCGGCACGGGAAGCCGGCGTGGAAAGCGGACGCGGGACACCGGTGCGGTGGCGCTCGGCAACGGGGCGCTGAACAGCGGAAAAGGAAGCGACAGCCGTGCTGTTCCCCGCCATCATGGGCTGCCATGCCGAAACTTCCCCACCCCGAGCCCGCGGCCCTGCGCCGTGACCCCCTGCCGCTCCTGGGCCGTACCGCCCTCGTCACCGGCGCCAGCCGGCGCGGCGGGATCGGGTACGCGGTCGCCCGGCGGCTCGCCGCCCAGGGGGCGAGCGTCTACCTCCACCACCATGTGCCCCATGACGCCGGTCAGCCCTGGGGCGCCGACCCGCAGGGTCCCGACGGCGTGGCCGCCGGAGTGCTCGCCGCGGCGGGGGACCCCGGGGTGCGGGTCCTCCACGGCCCCGGTGACCTCTCCGACGCCGCCGCGCCCGCCGAGCTGATCTCCACCGCGACCGCCGCACTCGGCGGCCGGCTCGACATCCTGGTCGCCAACCACGCCCTCAGCGGCTCGGACGGCCGCCTGCTGGAGATCGACGCGGCGATGCTCGACGCGCACTGGGCCGTCGACACGCGCGCGGTGATCCTGCTGGTCCAGGCGTTCGCCCGGCAGCGCGCCGCACTGCCGGCGCGTACCCCCGGCGGCCGGGTCGTCATGATGACCTCGGGCCAGGACATCGCGGGCGGGATGCCGAACGAGCTGGCGTACGCGCTGGCCAAGGGCGCTCTCGCCTCCGTCACCCGGTCGCTGGCCACCTCCCTCGCGGAGCTGGCCGTCACCGTCAACACCGTCAACCCGGGCCCGGTGGACACGGACTACCTGGACGGCGACGCGTACCGGAGTGTCGCGGACCTCTTCCCCGCCGGACGCTGGGGCATGCCCGACGATCCCGCGCGGCTGATCGCCTGGCTGGTGACGGACGACGCGGAGTGGATCACCGGTCAGGTCGTCGACTCCGAGGGCGGTTTCCGCCGCTGACGCAGCCCCCGAACCCCGGCCCCTGTCTCTGGCCGGGGCCGGGGCCGGGTAACGGGGCGGCTCATCGGCGGACCCCCGGAGCCCGAGGAGGCTCCGGACCACGGCGGACCGCCCCGTTCCGGGTCCTCACAGCCGGGACAACTCGTCCACCAGGTCGTCAAGCCCCAGCGACCCCTGGGAGAGCGCCGCCATGTGCCACGCCTTCGCGTCGAACGCGTCACCGTGCGCCGCGCGCGCGTTCTCCCGGCCCGTCAGCCAGGCCCGCTCGCCCAGCTTGTAGCCGATCGCCTGCGCCGGCATCGACAGATAGCGGGTCATCTCGCTCGCCACGTACTCCGCCGGATGGCCGCTGTGCCGGCCGAAGAACTCCTCGACCAGCTCCAGGGTCCAGCGCTCGCCCGGACGGAACGGCGAGTCCGCCGGGATCTCCATGCCGACGTGCATCCCGATGTCGACGATCACCCGGCACGCGCGCATCATCTGGGCGTCCAGATAGCCGAGCCGGCGCTCGGGGTCGGGCAGGAAGCCCAGCTCGTCCATGAGCCGCTCGGCGTAGAGGGCCCAGCCCTCCACATTCGCGCTGACCATGCCGAGGGTGGCCTGGTAGCGGGAGAGCCGGTCGGCGACGTGCACCCACTGCGCCAGCTGGAGATGGTGTCCCGGTACGCCCTCGTGGTACCAGGTCGACACCAGGTCGTAGACGGGGAAGCGGGTGGCCCCCATCGTCGGCAGCCAGGTCAGCCCGGGGCGGGAGAAGTCCTCCGACGGAGCGGTGTAGTACGGCGCGGCGGCCGTGCCGGGCGGGGCGATGCGCGACTCCACCCGCCGTACGGGCGCGGCGAGTTCGAAGTGGGTGCCGTCCAGCGCCGTGATGGCCTCGTCCATCAGGCCCTGGAGCCAGGTGCGCACCTCCTCGACGCCTTCGATGTGGCGCCCGTGCACGCCGAGATGGGCCAGCGCCTCCCACGGGCTCGCGCCGGGGAGGATCCGGCCGGCCTCGGAACGCATCTCCGCGAGCAGCCGGTGGTACTCGGCCCAGCCGTACGCGTACGCCTCGTCCAGGTCGAGGTCGGTGCCGTTGAAGTACCGCACCCAGCGGGCGTACCGCTCGCGGCCCACGGTGTCCGGGGCGTCCGCCACGGCGGGCAGATACACGTCCCGCATCCAGTCGCGCAGCGCGCGCAGGGCGCCGGTGGCGATACCGGCCGCCTCGCCGAGGGCGGCCCCGAGGCCCGTGGGCGCCTCCGCCACGAACCCGTCGAACCAGCTGCCGTCCGTGCCGATCCACTCCGTCAGCTGGTCGATATTGGTCCGGGTGGCCCGGGGGCCGCCCGGAAGCCCGCGCTCCAGCCCCAGTTCCAGCGAACTCCGGTAGCCCGCCAGCGCGGCGGGCACCGCGCGCAGCCGCTGCCCCACCGCGGCCCACTCCTCCTCGGTCCCGGTGGCCATCACCGTGAACGCTTCCCGCACCCAGTGCAGCGGTGAGCGGACATTGCTCACCATGCGCAGGTCCTCGCCCGCCTCGTGGATGGCGAGTTCGGCCGTCAGCCGTTCCCGCAGCAGCCGGCCGCAGCGGCGTTCGATGTCGCTGTCGGCGCCCGGTTGCTTCTCCGCATCGTCGAGCCTGGCGAGGGTCTCCCGGGCGAGCGCGGCGCGGGCCGCGTGGCCCTCGGGGGAGTAGTCGGGGAGGAAGGGGGCGCTCTCCTTGAGGCCCAGGTAGGTGCCGAATGTGGGGTCGAGTTCGATGAGGGCGTCGACATGGGCGTCGGCGACCTGGCGCGGCAGCGAACTGCTGGGGATGACTGACATGGACACATCCTCAAACACGGGGGGTGGTCGTGTCACCATCGTCCGGTCGGCCCGCCGTTCACCGCCCGACCTGCCGTGAAGTGGCCGGATATCGGCCGGTGGGGCGATGCCCGACTGGCCGGACGGTCAGCGCGCAGCCGCCGGCCGTGTGCTGCGGGCCGATGGCCGACCGCTGTGGGTCGGCCGCCGTCGGCCGCCGGTCGACCACCGCGTGCCCGGGGCCCGGCACGCCCCGGGGCGCGCCGGTCGGGCTCAGCGCTCCACCCGGCCCCGCGCGGGACCGGCCCGGCCGGCGTCACTGGTCAGGGTGGCCGTCAGCACCACGGTGCCCTCCTCCACCTGGTAGTCCAGCGGCAGACCGAGGCCGCGCATCGCCGCGACCATGCCGGTGTTGGCGGCCTGGGTCACCGCGTACACGCTCCGGCTCCCCGCCTCCCGGGCCAGCACGACCAGCCGGGCCAGCAGCTCGGAGCCGATGCCCCGGCGCTGCCAGGCGTCCTCCACCAGCAGGGCGATCTCGGTCTCGTCCCCGTCCCAGAGGAGGTGGCCGAGGGCCACCAGCCGTCCCGAGGCCGTCCGGACGGCGAGCGTCCGGCCGAACCGGGGGCTCAGGAGATGGTCGAGATAGCGGTCGGCGTCACCGACAGGGCCGTGGTAGCGCCGCCGCAGGGTCTCCTCGGAGCAGCGCTGGTGCAGTTCCCGCGCGGCCGCCAGATCCCGCTGGTCGGCATGGCCGATGGTGATCGCGTTGCCCTCGGGCAGGGTGAGCACGTCCTGTCCGGTCGGGACCCGGGGGCCGAGCCGGGCGTCCAGCTCCAGCAGCGCGCGGGCCCGCGCGAACTCCGCCGGGGTGAAGGGGAGATGGTGCCGCTCCACCTCGATGGATCCGCCCCGGGGGTCGCGGAACCGCATCACGGTCCCCTCCAGCGACCCCTCCACGGGCGGCAGGTCCCCCGCGGGCCGACCGGTGGGGGAGACCGCGGGGCGGGAGTGGACGGTGCAGCGGCCCAGCAGCTGCCGCAGGGCGAGCGGCAGTTCGGCGGCGTCCAGCGCGGTGCGGGCGGCGAGCCGCAGCACCCGGGTCGGGGTGTCCACCAGGTCGTGGGCGTCGGCCCGCTCGATCCAGGTGCCGCTGCCGCCCGCAGCCGCGACCTTCCCGGTCAGCCGCCGGGGCGGGAGCGCGGCCGGGGCGCGCAGCAGGAACTCGTCCACCGTGCCGTCGGCGAGCGGATGGGTCTGGAGCGCCAGGATGTCCACGTCGAGCGCGGCGAGCGCGGTGCAGAGCGCGGCGAGAGAGCCGGGCTCGTCCCGCACGGTGGTCCGCATCCGCCAGAGCGTGGTGTCGCCCGCGGGGCCGTGCCGCTGTGCCGGGTCCCGTGGCTCCGGCCCCGGCGCGGGCTCCCCGGCGCCCGGTTCGGGAGGCGCGTCGGCGTCGGCGGTGCTGTCGGTGCTGTCGGTGCTGTCGGTGGGGATGGTGGGGATGGTGCTGTCGGTGGTGCGGGGGGTACGGGTGCTGTCGATGGTCGGCGCCGTATCGCTTGGAGGGGCATGGCTGTGGCGGTGTGCCCACCAGGTGTGGAAGGCCGCGGTCGCGACGAGCGCCAGGGCCGAGAGCACGAGCAGCGCGGGTCCGTCGGGCCCCCGCGCGACCAGTTTCGCGATCGCGTCCGCTGCCGCCACGGCGGTGAACACGGCGGCCAGTTCGACGAGGTCCCGCCGCCAGGGGTGGCGGCGGCGGGCGCTGGGCGCCGCGGGAGCGGCGGATGTCACTTGGGTCATGACATCACTCTCACCGAACCGTGTTGCACGATCACCAACGCATTGTGACCGATGGGTTAAACGGACTTCTGGGATGCTATGCGCTATTTCTCGCCGTTTCTGGCGCGGAATGATCGCTGTGCCGCCGCACGGCCGTGAGCAGCCGCTTCGCCTGGGTCACCCGCGCCGACGTCCCGCCCCGCGCGACCAGCTCCGCCAGCCCGGATATGAGCCCCCCGGCCCCCTCCGCGCCCCCGTCGCCGCTGCCCGCGCCCCCGTCGCTCAGGCCCGTGCCCGCGCCCGTGCCCGTGCCACCGGTCACTCCACCCGTCACTCCAACGGCCGCCTCCCCGGCATCGTCCGCCCTCCCGCCGGCCCCGGCCGGGAAAGCACCCGGCGCTCCGGGCCTGTGGCGCTCCGCGCACTCGGCCGCCACCCCCAGCACCTCGCCCAGGCTGTGCGGCACGGGCCGCATCGCCAGCAGCGCGGGCAGGGCCGCCGCCAGTACCGCCCAGGTCGTCGTGTACGCGCCCGTCGCGGCGGCGGTACGGGTGGCGTCCGCCAGACGGTTGGGCTTGAGGCCGTCGTGCTGCACCATCGCGCCCAGCAGGCGGCCGAGCAGCGCCGGATCCAGCTGCTCCCGGGCGGCCAGCACCAGCAGCGCGTCCACCGCGCCCAGCCGGGGCCCGGAGCCCGCGGCGCCCAGCCCCAGCGCCACGGCCCGGTGCAGCTCCGGACCGGCGACGCCGTCCGCCTCGCCCTCGGCGAGCCGGACCAGCGCTCCCGTCATGGCCCGCCACTCCGCGTCGTCGGTGTACTGGCCCGTCGGATTCCCCAGGGAGGTCCGCAGCCACGCCGCGACCGCCTCCCGGTGGTGCGGCAGGGTCCTGATCCACCAGGAGGCCAGCCGCTCCGGCGCGATGTACCCGTCGGAGCAGCGGTATCCGTGACGGTGCCCGGACCGGGGCACCTGCCCCAGCCAGCGGAACGCCGGGGGAAGCTCCTTCTGGACATCGGTCAGCTGCCGGGCGTGCCCGGCCAGTGCGCGGGCCGCGCGCGCGGTCACACCCCGCAGCCCGCCGGGCGCCGGCCCGTCGGCTGCGCCCACCGGGTTCAGCAGCGCGGGCAGCTCGGGGCCCGTCCCCTCCAACCAGGCGGCCAGCCGGTCGCCCTCCTCCGTCCCCAGCAGGGCCGCCTCCTTCGCGGCGGGGCCGCCCGTGCCCGCCGCGACCCGCAGCAGCGCCTGCGTGAAGTCCACCGGAGAGGGCTTCACCCCGAGCCGCACGTACTCCCGCAACCGCTCCACCAGGGTCTCCGGGTCCAGTGCCCCCGTGTCCCACGTCGGCGTCGCCAGCAACAGTGGCAGGGTTTCGGTCCGGATCCGCCAGGCGACCTCCCCCAGCCGGGCCGCGGCTGCCGCGCAGATGCCCTCGACCACGCAGATTCCGGGCCCCGCGGTCCGGTTGGCGACCTTCCGCAGCACCTCCGCCGGCACCGCCCCGGCCGCCGCGGCGATGATCAGTTCGATGCCGGCCGAGCCTTGCGCCAGCCGGCCGGCGAGATTGCGGTTGTGGAAGTGCGACGGCTGGAACCACCACCGCTCCCCGAAGGTCTCCCGCAGGCCCTCGGTCAGCTCCTCCCGCTCCGTGTACGCCAGCCGGACCAGCCCGTCCACCACCCGCTCGGCGGCGGTCGGCTCCGGCTCCCCGTCCACCACGGTCACCAGGTCGGAGAGCAGTTCGGCGACCGAGTCCGGTGGCGGGGGAAGCCTGCGGCGGCCCGGCACGGCCGGCAGTATCTCGCCGCCCGCGTCCGCGGTGTCCTCGGGGAGCAGGTCGCCGAAGACGGCGGTCGCCGTCTCCCGGTGCGCCGGGCCCAGCAGGGCGGCCGTGTCCGCCAGCTCCCGGCGCACCTCGTCGGGCACGTCCGCCAGGTGACGGGCCACCAGCTTCAGGGCCCGCTCCTGCACCCCCGTGTCCGCGTGGCCGAAGGCGTCCCCGGCGGCGCGCAGCAGCACGGCGACGGCGTCGGGGTTCTTGGCCTTCGCCCGGACCCGGACCGCCTTGCCCAGCACCGTCAGCTGCGCCCGTACCAGCTTCTTCTCGGTACGGAAGAACACCGCGCCCGAGGTCTCCGCCAGCTCGTGCGCCGACAGCGCGCCGCTCTCGGCCAGCGCCCCCAGCACCCCCTGGGCGTGGGCGGCCACCGGGCCCGCTCCGTCCGCCGCCATTCCCATCCAGTCGGGGATCCGGGCGCCCTGCTCCTGGGGTGTGAGGGCCAGCGCCCGCAGTACGGCCAGGAAGACCTTCAGATCCTGGGGTTTGCCACCGCGCAGCAGCCGGGAGACACAGCCGTCCACGACCACCGGCCGCTCGACCGCGCCTGCGTCCGCCAGCCCCGCCAGGACCTGCGGCCAGTGCCGCGGATTGTCCGGCTCCGCCGACCACTGCACCTCCGGGGGCAGCTCCGGCAGCTCGAACAGCCGCGTCACCAGGACGGACAGCTCCGGCTCCAGCGTCAGCCCTCGGTGCAGCGCGTGGTGCCGCGTCAGATGGACCGCCCAGCCGCGGACATAGCCGTCGCTCGTGGGCACCGGACACCGGGTCGTGTCGACCAGCTTCCGGATCAGGACGTAGTCCTCCTCGCCGGTCGACGCGCGGGCGGCGAGCCGGTGCGCGAGATCGCTGAGCCAGACCGTGTCCCGGCCCGCCAGCGCCTCCAGCACGGCGGGCACCACCGGCGGATCCCCAGGACCCCGGGAGATCCGCAGATCCCGGGCGCCGATCCAGGTCGCGGCCGCCGCCGCGCCCGGGTGGCACCCCGCGCCGGCGACCATCAGCGCGGTGGCGACCCGCCCGCGCTTCTGCCACTCCTGCCAGTCCCAGCCCCGCAGCTCGGCCCGGAGCGCCTTCAGCTCGGGCAGCAGCTCCTTCCGCTCGGCCGGGGTCAGCGGGGCCAGCGCCTTCGGAACCTCCCGGAAGGAGCCGCTCCGGACGAGGTGGAGAACCGTGCTCATCGTGCGACCCCCGCCGTACCGTTGTTGCCGTTGCCGTTGCCGTTGCCGTTGCCGTTGCCGCTGCCGCTGCCGCTGCCACTGCCGGCGGCCGGGGCGGCGGCCGTCGCCCCGCGCCGGACCATGTGGACCGCCAGGGCGTGCTTGCACGGGCCGCGCCCGCCCTGGTGCTCCGCCCACCAGACGCAGGTGCACCACAGCCGCCCGCCCCGCTCGCCCACCCGGTAGACCTGCGGACCCGAGACCACCGTCGCCGCGTCCCCGTCGCCGCCCAGGGTCACCGCCCCCGCCGCCACCAGCTCCCGGGCGCTCAGCAGCCGCGGATTGTGCTTCTCCGCGCGCCGCGCGTCATAGGGCAGCTCCCGGTGGAAATAGGCCGCGTCCGCCACGTCGTACCCCACACGGCCCGCCGTGCCCAGGCGCACCAGCGCCGCCCGCACCCGGGCCACCGGCAGACCCGACCGGTCCGCCAGCTCCGACGGGTCGATCTCCGGCTCCCACGCGAGCAGGACCGAGATCAGCTCCGCGTCCTGCTCCGCCTCCTCGGTGGCCAGCGCCTCCAGGACACCGCCCTCGCCGGAGAACCCGCGCGTGGTGTCCGGCGACAGCGTCAGCGTGAGCCGCATCCCCGGCAGCACCACCTCCCACGCCCCCGGCGCCGGGGCGGCACCGGTGCCCGCGGGCCCGTACACCCGCAGGGCGGTGGCGTGCCGCAGCACCCGGTGCAGAGCCGTCAGCCGCTCCGGGCCCGGCAGACAGACCGCGCCGGGCACCGGCCGGGTGGTCGGCCGCAGCGTCCCGCCCGCCGGGACCACCCAGGTCGCGCCCCGCGACGCGCGGCCGAAGGAGCGCGGCAGCGACCGCAGGAACCGCACCGCCTCCGGGCCCGGCAGCTCGGCGCGCAGATCGAAGTCGGCCGTCGCGACCTGCGCCTCCGCGAAACCGCGCAGCCAGCGGTCCGGCAGCGGCACCTTCTTCTCCACGACCGGCCCTTCGAGGGTGGTCACCTCCATCTCCCCGGGCCCCACCCGCAGATGGAGCGGGCTGTCGCCGGTCATCCGGGAGAGCGCCTCACGCAGCGGATTGTTCACATCCACATTGGTGGTGCCATGACCGGTCTCCCGGCCCTCCAGACCGTCCCGCAGCACGTCCAGCCGGGCGTAGACCCCGCAGCAGCCCGAGAAGGACTCGAAACGCAGCCGGTCCCCGTTCCCCGTGACCACCGGGTCCAGGAGCGGGCGCGGCGTCGGATCCGTGTAACGGGCGGCGGCCACATCGGCGACCGCGAGGAGGGCGCGGGCCGCGGCCTGGGGCGAGGAGAGGAATCCCGAGAAGAAGGCCGGGTGGGCCTGGGCCCCGGCCGGGGTGAGCCCGCCCGAGGTCTCCAGGCCGAGAAGTGCGCCGTCGGCCCCGGACTCCAGGGCGGACGGCCGGGTGTAGGCCAGCGCCTGCATCGTTCGCGTCATGAAAACGACGGTAGGACCCACCACTGACAACGGCCCGGCCCGACCTCGTCAACCCCGCCTGCGTACAGGGGTTTTCGCAGGTGGGCGCGGGTAGGGCGCGGGTAGAGCGAGGGGCGGCCCGGCGGACTCCCGCCCGGCCGCCCCACCTCTCGGCCCGCCCCCGGACCGCGCCCCTGCCGCCCGGCCCGCTCCCGGACGACGCCCCTGCCGGCCCGGCCCCAACCCTCCTACTGGCCCACCCGTCCCGGCTGGAGCGTCTTCGTGAACAGCACCGTCCCGCCCTCCGCGCGCAGTCGCACCGTCAGTTCCCCGCTGCCCCCGTCGACGGCCACCTCGCCGAAGTACTGCGGGGACTCCATCGGCGACACGTTCGCCCGCTCCGGCGCCCGGACGAACACCCGCTCGGGCCCGAAGGTGGCGTCCAGCGCGTTCGCCGGGAAACCGCCCGCCGCCAGCGGCCCCGAGACGAACTCCCAGAACGGGGCGAAGTCCCGGAACGCGGCCCGCTCCGGCGCGTAGTGCTGCGCCGCCGTGTAGTGCACGTCCGCCGTCACCCAGAGCGTCCCTGTGATCCGGCGGTCCCTGATGAACCGCAGCAACCCGGCGATCTGCGACTCCCGCCCCAGAGGCGCCCCCGGATCGCCCTGCGCCACCGCCTCGATGTCCGCCGCGCCGTCCGGCACCACCAGCCCGATCGGCATGTCGGCGGCGAGCACCTTCCACACCGCCCGCGACCGCTCCAGCTCCCTTTTCAGCCAGGTCAGCTGCGCCGCCCCCAGAATGCCTTGCTGATCGCGCGCCTGGAGCCCCGGCGAGTTGGCGTTCCGGTACGAGCGCATGTCCAGCACGAACACATCCAGCAGCGGCCCGTACCGCACCACCCGGTGCATCCGCCCGCCCCGCCCCGGCGGCCGTGCCGCGTCCATGGGGAAGTACTCGCCGAACGCCCGCAGCGCCCGCGCCGCCAGCACGTCCACCCTCTTCTCGGAGTAGCGCGGATCGTCGAGGATCTGCCCCGGGTACCAGTTGTTCCGCACCTCGTGGTCGTCCCACTGGGCCACCGTCGGCACCCGCGCGTTGAAACGGCGGACGTTCTCGTCGAGCAGGTTGTAGCGGAAGTTTCCCCGGAAGTCGCCCAGCGACTGCGCCACCCGGGACTTCTCCTCGGTGGTGACATTCCGCCACACCCGGCCGTCCGGCAGCGTCACCCGGGGCTGGATCACCCCGTCGGCGTAGATCGTGTCCCCGCTGCACAGGAAGAAGTCCGGATCGAGCCGGCGCATCTCCTCGTACACCCGGAAACCGCCGATGTCCGGATTGATGCCCCAGCCCTGGCCGGCGATGTCCCCCGACCACAGGAAGCGCACCCCCCGGCCGCGCCCCGCCGGAGCGGTGCGGAACGACCCGTGCACCGGTTCACCGGTACGGCGCGGATCCCCCGGGTCGGCGAGAATCACCCGGTAGTGGATCCGCTCCCCGGACGGAAGCCCGTGCAGCGCCGTCGTGCCGGTGAAGTCGGTCTCTGGCCCCAGCAGCGGCCCGCGCACCCGGCTCACCTTCCGGAACGAGTCCGTCGCCGACACCTCCACGGTCATCCGGGCCGGACGGTCCGAACGCACCCACACCAGGCCCGACGAGGCCGTCACCGCCCCGGACTGCACCCCCCAGGCCGCCCGGGGCCGGCCCCCGAGCGCCAGCGCGGGAGCGGCGAGCGGCACCGGCAGCACCAGCGCGGCGGAGCCGGCCGCCGCACCCCGCAGCAGGGAACGGCGGCCGGGGCCGTCAAAGCCGTGCGCACCGGCGCGGCGCGGCAGGCTGAACGTCATGGTGGACCTCCAGAACGGGTCGGGCACGGAGCGGCCCGGGGAGCCCCGGCGGACCGGTACGCGCCACGGCACGCACCGGCCCCGGCCGGGCGGCCACCGGGGACGCTGTCCAGCCATGCGTACCGCCCGCTCCCGAAGCCCCGCGGAACTCCATCTGAACACCGCGCCACATCACCGCGCCGTCTCCCGCGCCAGCAGCCCGACCCCCCGCACGATGTCCGACGGCGCCAGATGGGCGTACCCCAGAACCAGCCGCACCCCCGGCTCCCGCACCGGCACCAACGCGTGCGCCGACAACCACCCCACCGTGACACCCGCCCGTGCCGCACCCGCCGCGAACCGCTCCTGCGGGCCGTACCGCTCCGGCAGCCCCACGATGACATGAAGCCCCGCCGCGATCCCGCTGACCCGCGCCCCCGGGAACTCCGCCGCGAGCGCCCCCACCAGCGTGTCCCGCCGCTCCCGGTACGCACGCTGACAGCGGCGCAGATGCCGGTCGTAACCACCCCCGCCGATGAAATCGGCCAGCAGCGCCTGATCGAGCGCAGGATTCCCCATGTCCAGCGTCCGCTTGCGCTCCACCACCTCCTCCATCAGCCCGCCGGGCACCAGCAGCCAGCCCAGCCGCAGCCCCGGCGCCAGCGACTTGCTCACCGACCCCGTGTACGCCACCCGCTCCGGATCCAGCCCCTGGAGCGCGCCCACCGGAGCCCGGTCGTAACGGAACTCCCCGTCGTAGTCGTCCTCCACGACCAGACCGTCCACGGAGCGCGCCCACTCCAGCAGCTCACCCCTCCGCCGCGCCGAATACGCGATCCCGGTCGGGAACTGGTGCGCCGGACTCGTGGACACCGTCCGCACCCCCGAACGGCGCAGCGGCCCCATCGCCAGCCCCTCGCCGTCGAGCGGCAGCGGCACCATGTCCAGACCGGCGGCCCGGAACAGCGGGCCGTGCCCCGGACTCCCCGGATCCTCCACCCCCAGCACCGACTGTCCCCGCCCGGCCAGCACGAACGCCAGCAGCGTCATCGCCTGCGCCACCCCCGAGCACACCACCAACCGCTCCGGATCGGCCACCACCCCCCGCCGCCGCGTCAACAGCGCCGCCAGCGCGGTCCGCAACTCCGGCAGCCCCCGCGGATCCGGATAGCCGAGCGCCCGGTGCGGCAACCGCGCCAGCACCGAACGCTGCGCCGCCGCCCACGCGGCCCGGGGGAACAGCGACAGATCCGGCGTCCCTGGCCGGAAATCGACCCGCGCGCCCGGCCCCGCACCCCTTGGTGCCAGATCCCGGGCCGTCCCCGCACCCGCCCGCGCCGCGTCCCCCACCCAGGTGCCCGCACCGCGCTCGCTGCGCAGATAGCCCTCGGCGGTCAACTGCTCGTACGCCTCCGTGACCAGCCCCCGCGACACCCCCAGGTCCACCGCCAGCTCACGACTGGACGGCAACCGGGTACCCGCCGCCAGCCGCCCCGAACGGACCGCGTCCCGCAGCGCCGACTGGAGCGCCCGGCCCCGCTGCCGCGCGGGCGCCCCCGCGGCGGGCAACAGCAGCTCCCAGGGGGTGGCGGAGGGCAGGGGCGCCGCTGCGTCCCCCCGGCCCGCGCGGCCCTTTGGTGCACCGGCCGGCGAAGTGGTCCCCGATGACGTCATGGAAGTGGACCTTAAAGGGGACCGCCCCGCTCCCTAGCGTCGGCACCATGAACCATCCGCCACAGACCCGGAGCACCGCCCGCACCACTCTTCAGGGAGTGCTCCTCGTCTCCTTCGCCTACTGCCTCGTCGGGGCCTCGTTCACCGCCAACAGCGTCCTCGGTGACTACCCCTACGCCGGCGGGCAGGCCGTCCGCTACGCCCTCGCCTTCCTCCTGCTGCTCCCGCTGCTCGGCGGCCGGGCGGCCCTCGGGCCCGTCCGGGCCCTCACCCCGCGCCAGTGGGGACGGATCGCCCTGCTCGCCGCCGTCGGCATGGTCGGCTTCAACCTCGCCGTGCTCGCCGCCGAACGCACCTCGGAGCCGGCTGTTCCGGGAGTGTTCGTCGGCTGCGCCCCCGTCATCGTCGCCGTCCTCGTCCCCCTGATGGAGGGCCGCCGCCCCACCCGGCCGGTCCTGTACGGGGCCCTGCTCGTCGCGGCCGGCGCCTTCACCGTCCAGGGCTGGGGCCGCACCGACACCCTCGGCGTCGTCTGGTCGGTCGCCGCGCTCCTCGGCGAGGTCGGGTTCGCCGTGCTGGCCGCCCCCGTGCTGCGGCCCCTCGGCCCCCGGCTGCTCACCGCCGTCGTCTGCGCCGTCGCGGCGGTGGAGTCGGCCGTCATCGGCGTCGCCGTCGACGGGGATGCCTGGGTACGGATGCCCGACCAGGGCGAGGCACTGGCGCTGCTGTGGCAGGCGGCGGTGGTCACGGTGATCGGTTTCGTCGCCTGGTACATGGGTATTCAGCGCATCGGCGCGGAACGGGCGACCCTCTTCACCGGGCTGATCCCCGTGGCGGCCGCGCTCACCGCGCCCGTGGTGGGCACCGGGACGTTCGGCGCCGCCCAGGCCGCGGGCGGGGTGCTCGTGGGCGCGGGCGCGGTCCTCGGCTCCGGCATGCTCCGCCCCGGCCGCCGCCGCCCCGCAGAGACCGGCTCCCGTCCCGCAGGCCCGGGCCGCCGCGATCCCGGGCGGGGCCCCCGCCGCCCCGCCGTCTCGGCGCCCGCCGCCGTCCAGCAGCCCCCGGGCGACGAGAGCGGGGTCGTCGCTCATCGGGACGGGCCCGCACCCGGGCAGCCGCACCGGCCGCGCACCGGGGACGGCCCGCCTGGTCCGTAACCCCTGACGCCGCCGCAGCAGCCGGTCCCGGGTGCCCCGGCCGATGGCGACGGGGCAGCCCGGGACGTCCCCGTCCGGACCCGACCTCCCGCCCCGCCGCGAGCGCTCGTTCACCACCGGACGCCTCGCGCAGGGCGAGAGTTTCGGCCACGGCTGAGTTCGCCGACCGATGGCTACCAGCCGATGTCCGATGTCCGATGCCCGATGCCCGATGTCCGCCGACCGCAGTCCCGGCCGCGCGTGAACGGCACCCGTCGGCGCCGTCCGCCCGGCCACCGATCAGGACAGCCCCTCGATGACCGGAACCGGCATTGCCCGCGCCCCCGCCCGCGGCGCCTTGAGCGCGGCGAAGGCGAAGACCCGCTCGCTCTCGCTCCCGAAGCCGGCGGGGGACAGCGCCGTCACAGACCGCGCGCGACCGGTCCGTCCCGGCTCCAGCGCCGGCAGCCCGCCGAGCGAGTCTCCCGCCGTGCGCGGGCGTTCCACCCCGAGGGCCGCACAGAGCGAGCCAAGTACGGTCCCGGCGCTGGAGAGACGGTAGGGCACCCCGTCGGGCGGCGGCTGGGAGGCACCGGACCCCGGCAGATCCACGGCTGTGACAGCACGCCCGCCCGCGATGATGTCCATCGCCGGCTCCCGCGCCTGCCCCTGGTGCCCTCTGCCGCGCAGGAGCGGCAAGGGCTCTCCCGCGCCATTCCTCTCGTACGCGACGGACACGGTCCGCTTGCCCCGGGGTGACGCGATGGAGAGGGAAATGTCCGCGACCACGTGTGTTGCTCCCTCGTGTCGCCCCTGCTCGGAGCTTGTAGACGGCCTGTCAGCAACAATTACCTGCGGGTAGCATCCGCTTCGGGGGGTCGACATCCGGGCGTGCGCTGTCGACCCGACGAATCCGGCCGAGAGACATATGACGCACCCGAGTCGCCTGGACACGGGGGGTGTGCGTCGGTTGGGATGGAGGGGTGGCGAACCGGACCCCGACCGATGTCCCCGACGATCACCGTCCCCTCTTCGTGTCGACGGCGGCGGCCTTCCGCATGCCCGCGCGCACGGCGGGGCGGGGTGTCGTGGACAGGGTCCCGGGTGTGACCCCGGCCCGATGTCGTGGGGTCGTCCGGCGTTCTCCGGCCGCCGTCACCGGCGGAATCCGGCAGCTGCCACCCGGCACTTCGACCCTCGCGGGGCGCCCGATCGGCGATGGCGGGGACGGAGCGGGTCCGGAGCGACGGATAATGGTGGGCACGGAGCCCGCCGGACGGTGCGTGGTCGCCGTCGGAGGGTTGGTTCCGGACATGGGGAACCGGTCGGCCGGGAGCGACGACGCCCCGGTCTCGGCCGTACGTTCCGCTGCACAGCCGGACAATGTCGTCCAGCCGGGTCGTACGGGTGAATGCGCGTACGGTGCCGACATGGTGCGCAAACCCGACGAGAGCGCCGGGGTGACGTTCATGTGAGCCCGTTCGCGCACGTCAGAGCCCTGTCCAAAAAGACGTGGGTCTCGGGCGGTGCGCGTTTGACTGGGTGCTAACAGCCTGTGAACGCTTCCCCCGTCGAGTCGACTTACCCGGGTGACAAACGCAGGATTGGTCTTGACCAAGGTGCCGCGCCACCCTATGGTCGGCAGTGATAGTGCAGGAACCTTTAATAAACAAGGGCGCGAAAAAGCCGCCGCTGACACGGCGAATGCGGAGGATCAGGGTGGGGACCACGCAGCTGGAATCAGTGCCGGAACCAAAGTACTGGCACCTCAAGACCGTGATCGGGGAGGCGCTCGACTCCGATTTCTCGGTGGGCGAGATCCTTCCGAACGAACGGGACCTCGCAGCGCGGTTCGGGGTCGCCCGCGCGACACTGCGCCAGGCCCTCGAACAGCTCGAACTGGAAGGACGACTGCAACGACGCCGCGGTGTGGGCACGACCGTCGCGCCACCGCGCATGGGGGTGGATGTCTCCACCACCCAGCAGGCGTGGCCGGGTTCCGCCCAGGACGCCTGGCAGTCGTTCGACTGCGTCAAGGCCGTGCCGCCCGCCTCGGTGGCCCGGCTCCTCGGCACGGACGCGGAGGAGGAGACGTACACCCTCCGCCGACTGCGTGTCACCCACGGACAGCCGGTCGCGGCCGAACAGCTCTACGTACCGGCGGCGTCGGTGCCCGAGCTGTCGGCCATAGACGTGCCGTCCGGGCCGGCCCGCGCCCGCGTGGTCCTGCGCGAACTCCAGCGGCTCGACCTGGAGGGACAGGACCGGGCGGTGGAGCTGGGCTCCGCCCGCGCCGACGACGCCAAGGAGCTGGACA
Source organism: Streptomyces yaizuensis (assembly GCF_034961445.1). Taxonomy (NCBI): domain Bacteria; kingdom Bacillati; phylum Actinomycetota; class Actinomycetes; order Kitasatosporales; family Streptomycetaceae; genus Streptomyces; species Streptomyces yaizuensis. The sequence continues at coordinate 403,323 of NZ_BSBI01000005.1, read as the reverse complement.
GGCTCCCGGGTGCGCCGGTTCTGGTGGTCACCACCCGGTACTTCTCCGGCGGCCGGACCGCCGCGGTGACGGTGGCGACTTACCGGGCCGACACCTGCCGGCTGACCTTCGGGGCCTCCGGTGACGTGGAGATAAGCCATCACGAAGAGGCGCGCCGCGCCTCCTGAGCACCGTTCCGCGCGTCCTGACGGCCCGTCGCACTCCGCCGGGCCGTCAGGGTGGCGCCGGGACACGGCTGTACGCGCAGGCCCGCCGTGACGACCCCCTGTGGGTCCGTCACGGCGGGCCTGCGGCGTCCGCGGCATCCCGGGACGCCGTGGGGGCCGCGTGCCGTGCACGGGCCCCGTGGCGCGTTCTCAGCGGCTGGTGGCCGCCCTGCCCTCCACCGCGAACAGCTCCTCCTCGACATGGTCGAGCGCCAGCCGCAGCGCGCCCGTCGCCACCGCCGCCTCCCGCAGCAGCGACAGCGTCACCCTCGGCGGCCGCAGACAGTAACGCGCCAGCTCCTCCCGGAGGGGATCCAGCACCCCGTCGAGCCCCGCCGCCCAGCCGCCGATCACCACCAGCTCCGGGTCGAGCGCCAGCACCAGCGCCGCCACGTCGTGCACCAGCCGCTGGATGAACCGCTCCACCGCCGCCCGCGCCCGGGGGTCGCCCTGCTTGGCCAGGGTGAACACCTGCGCCACCGCGGGCTCGTCCAGCGGGTGCAGCGGCTCGTCCGTGGTCGACAGCAGCGTCTCCGGGGTCACCTCGCGCCCCAGCAGATGCAGCGCCCCGATCTCCCCGGCGGCGCCGCCGAAGCCCCGGTGCAGCCGTCCGCCGATCAGCGAACCGGCGCCCGGGCTCAGCCCCGCCAGGACGAAGACGACGTCGTCCGAGTCCTTCGCCGAGCCCTTCCAGTGCTCCGCCACCGCCGCCGCGTTGGCGTCGTTCTCCACCAGCACCGGGCAGCGGAACGAGCGCTGGAGCCGCTGCCCCAGCGCGAGACCGGTCCAGCCCGGCAGCGCCGTGCCCAGGCGTATCGTTCCGTCGGCCTCCACGATGCCCGGCGTCCCGACGCCGACCGCGCGCAGATTGGTCCGGGCCACCCCGGCCCGGCGCAGCACGTCCGCGATCACCTGGCGGACCCGTTCCAGCCGCTCGTCGGCCGACGCCGCCTCCGAGACCTCCCGGGACCCCGCGCCGATGATCCGCCCGTCCAGCCCCGAGACCAGCGCCGCGACCCGGTGCGGGCCGATCTCCACGCCCAGCAGATGACCCGCCTCGACGCGGAACCGGAAGCGCCGCGCGGGCCGGCCCTGGCGCCGTGTCCCGCCCTCCTCGGGCTCCGACTCGCTGACGAGTTCCGCCTCGATCAGCCCTTCGATCACGCCTTCCACCGTGGGGCGTGACAGCCCCGTCAGCCGGGTCAGATCCGTGAGCGTCGGGGAACCGGCGTCCCGCAGCGCATGGAGTACCACCGCGGAGTTGATCCGCCGCAGCAGAGACGGATCCCCGCCGGTCAGCCGCCCCACCATGTGTCCTTCCAGCCCTCACTCGCGCAGTTCGGGCGTGTGTGTCTGCCGGATCGTACTCGGTCGCCCGTCCGACGTGCACGAATCGATGCAAGGGATGCAACGGGCACCGCTTGCCGTTTGCCGCTCCCCGGGCGGGTGGCGCCTTCTCTTCTGAGGCGTCGTCCGGCCCGTCACCGCTATGGGGACGCCGGGGATTCAGGGGCCTGTGGTGCCTGTGGGGACTGTGTGCCAACTGGGTCCCCGACCGAACCGGAACCGGAACCGAAAGCAGGACCAGGACGGGAATCGGAACGCGAACCGGAAGGAGAATCGGAACGCGAAGGGGATCGGGGTACGGGTCCGGGCCCGGCGTCCGGCGCGAACGCCTCCGCCCGCAGCCGCCCGAACTCCCCGGCCATCGCCTCGGCGCTCCAGTGGGCGTTCAGTCCGCTCGGATTGGGCAGCACCCAGATCCTCGTCCCGCCGATGGTCCGCTCCTGCGGCCCGATCCGCGCCTTCGGCTCCCCGAACGCCGTCCGGTACGCGGTGATCCCGACGACCGCAAGCCACCGGGGCCGCAGCCGTTCGACCTTCGCCCGCAGCAGCCGCCCGCCCGTCCGGAACTCCTCGGCGGCCAGCTCGTCGGCGCGCGCGGTGGCCCGCGCGACCACATTGGTGATGCCGAGCCCGTACCGCAGCAGCTCCCGCTCCTCCGCCGGCAGCAGCTGCCGGGGCGTGAACCCCGAGCGGTGCAGCACTGGCCAGAAACGGTTGCCCGGCCTGGCGAAATGATGTCCTGTGGCCGCCGACATCAGCCCGGGGTTGATACCGCAGAAGAGCACGGCGAGTCCGTCCGCGACCACGTCGTCGACGAGGCGGCCGCGGGCGGCCTCCAGCTCCTCGGGTCTCAGAGGATCGCCCCGGGGGCGTACTCCGCGGCCTTCGGGTGTTCCGCCACGATCCCCTCGATCCGCGCGACCACGGCCGCGACCTGGTCGGCGGCGGCGCCCGTGAACGACAGCTTGTCCGCCATCAGCGCGTCCAGCGCCGCCCGGTCCAGCGGAATGCGCTCGTCCGCGGCGAGCCGGTCCAGCAGCTCGTTGCGCTCCGTGCCCTGCTCGCGCATCGCGAGCGCCGAGGCCACCGCGTTCTCCTTGATCGCCTCATGGGCCTCCTCGCGGCCCACCCCGGCCCGTACGGCGCCCATCAGGACCTTGGTGGTGGCCAGGAACGGCAGATAGCGGTCCAGCTCACGGGCGATCACGGCGGGGAAGGCGCCGAACTCGTCCAGCACCGTCAGGAAGGTCTCCAGGAGCCCATCGAGGGCGAAGAACGCGTCCGGCAGCGCGACCCGGCGCACCACCGAGCAGGAGACGTCGCCCTCGTTCCACTGGTCGCCCGCCAGCTCGCCCGTCATCGAGGCGTAGCCGCGCAGGATGACCATCAGGCCGTTCACGCGCTCACAGGAGCGGGTGTTCATCTTGTGGGGCATCGCCGACGAGCCGACCTGGCCCGGCTTGAAGCCCTCGGTGACCAGCTCGTGCCCGGCCATCAGCCGGACCGTCTTGGCCACCGAGGAGGGCGCGGCGGCCAGCTGCACCAGCGCGGAGACCACGTCGTAGTCGAGCGAGCGGGGGTAGACCTGGCCCACCGAGGTGAAGGCCCGCGCGAAGCCCAGGTGCCCGGCGACCCGGCGCTCCAGCTCGGCGAGGTTCGCGGCGTCCCCGCCCAGCAGGTCCAGCATGTCCTGCGCGGTGCCCACCGGGCCCTTGATCCCGCGCAGCGGGTAGCGGGCCAGCAGCTCCTCCAGCCGGCCGTACGCCACCAGCAGCTCGTCCGCCGCCGTCGCGAACCGCTTGCCCAGCGTCGTGGCCTGCGCGGCGACATTGTGCGAACGTCCCGCGACCACCAGCTCCGCGTACTCGGCGGAGAGCCGGCCCAGCCGGGCCAGCACCGCGACCGTGCGGTCCCGCACCAGCTCCAGCGACAGCCGGATCTGGAGCTGCTCGACGTTCTCGGTGAGATCCCGGGAGGTCATGCCCTTGTGGATCTGCTCATGGCCGGCGAGTGCGTTGAACTCCTCGATCCGCGCCTTCACATCGTGGCGCGTGACCTTCTCCCGCTCGGCGATCGACGCCAGGTCCACCTGGTCGAGCACCCGCTCGTAGTCGGCGATCGCCGTGTCCGGCACCTCGATGCCGAGATCCTTCTGGGCACGGAGGACGGCCAGCCAGAGCTGCCGCTCCAGCCGTACCTTCTGCTCGGGGGACCACAGCGCGGCCAGCTCCACCGAGGCATAGCGGCCGGCCAGGACATTGGGGATACGGGGCTTCGCCGTCACAGCAGTCACATGGCCAGATTCTACTGGCGGTTCGTGCAGGCCAGCGCCCCGGTCCCCTTGGTGCTTTGCTACGAGAGCCCACCGGCCGCCGCCGTGGGTCCCGGAGGCGTCCGGACGGCGGGCCCGGCCCCGCTAAACCAGGCCGCCCGGCCCCTCCCGCAGATCACCCGGCCGGTGCGCCGGGGACGAGGACGGGAACGGGGACGAGGACGGGGACGCGGACGGGGGCGGGGACGCGGACGGGGGCGGGAGCGGCACCGCGTCGTACGGCAGCAGCTCGGGCCGCTTGGGCACCAGGCCGTCCCCCGAGGAGCGGCCCGTGAGGCGGCGTCCGACCCAGGGGCCCAGATGCCGCCGGGCGAACCACAGGTCACCGGCGCGGCGCGTGGCCCAGCCGGGCACCGCCGCCGGCGGCAGAGCGGCCGTCCAGTCCTCCTGGGCCGGGAAGCCGAGTGTCTGCCAGACGGCCTCCGCGACCCGCCGGTGCCCCTCGGGGGTCAGATGCAGCCGGTCCACGTCCCACAGCCGGGGGTCGCCGAGCACCCCGGAGCCGTACAGATCCACGACCAGCGCGCCGTGCCGGGCGGCCAACGCGTCCACATGGGCGAACAGCTCCTCCATCCGGGGGCGGAACCGGTCCATCACCGGACCGTTCCGCCCCGGGCTGCGCATCAGCACCAGCGTGCGGCAGGACGGGGCCAGCAGCTCCACCGCCCGCGTCAGCCGACCGCGCACCCGGTCCATGTCGCAGCGGGGCCGCAGAGTGTCGTTGAGCCCGCCCACCAGGGTCACCAGGTCGGCCCGCATGGCCGCCGCCGGCTCCGCCTGCTCGTCGGTGATCTGGCCGATGAGCTTGCCCCGGACGGCGAGGTTCGCGTACCGGAATCCGGGGGTACGGGCGGCCAGCCGGGCGGCGAGGAGGTCCGCCCAGCCCCGGTACGAGCCGTCCGGCAGCCGGTCGGACATGCCCTCGGTGAAGGAATCGCCCACCGCGACAAAACTGGTGTAGTCGGCATTCATCTGCATGGCGAGCCGATCGTACCGCGCGGTACGTGCCTCTCCGGGACCACCCGGACCGCCCGGACCACCCGGACCGCCCGGACCGGCACGGCGGCGACCGGGGACCCGGGCCGCCCGGACGCGCGACGGCCCGCTCCCCCTCCCGGCCGTACGACGGTGGTACGTCAGTCGTACGTCGGGGAGGGGCGCGGGCCGCCGGCGGGGGCGCGGGTCAGTCGGTCCGGCCGACCAGCTCCCGCAGCACGTCCTCCATGGAGACCAGGCCCACCGGGGCGCCCTCCTCGTCGACGACCGCCGCCAGATGGGTCCGGCTGCGGCGCATCGCGGTGAGGACGTCGTCCAGGGGCGTCACGGCCCGTACCCGGGCGATCGGCCGCAGCGCCGACACGGGGAAGGGCACATCGCGCGGAGTCGCGTCGAGCGCGTCCTTCACATGCAGGTACCCGACGATGCCGCGCGCGGCGTCCCGCACGGGGAACCGGGAGAACCCGGACTCCGCGGACAGCTGCTCCAGCTGCTCCGGCGTGGTGCCCACCTGCGCGTACACCACCCGCTCGACCGGCACCACGACATCGCGCACCGGGCGTCGGCCCAGCTCCAGCGCGTCGCGCAGCCGCTCCGCCGCGCGGTCGTCCAGCAGCCCCGCGTCACCCGCGTCGGCCACCATCCGGGCCAGCTCGTCGTCCGAGAAGGTCGCGGCGACCTCGTCCTTCGTCTCCACCCGCAGCAGCCTCAGCAGCGTGTTGGCGAAGGCGTTGATCGTGAAGATCACCGGGCGCAGCGCGCGGGCGACCGTCACCAGCGGCGGGCCGAGGACCAGCGCGGTCCGCGTCGGCTCGGCCAGCGCGATGTTCTTCGGCACCATCTCGCCCAGCAGCATGTGCAGATAGGTCGCCAGGGACAGCGCGATCACGAAGGAGATCGGGTGGATGGCGCCCTCGGGCACACCCAGCGAGTGGAACACCGGCTCCAGCAGATGGGCGATGGCGGGCTCGGCGACGATACCGAGCACCAGGGTGCACAGGGTGATCCCGAGCTGGGCCGTCGCCAGCAGCGCCGATACATGTTCCAGACCCCACAGCACACTGCGGGCCCGTCGGTTTCCGGCCTCCGCCTCTGGCTCGATCTGGCTGCGGCGTACCGAGATCATCGCGAATTCGGCGCCCACGAAGAAGGCGTTGACCACCAGGGTCAGCAGACCGATGAGAAGTTGGATCGCGGTCATCGTCCGGCCTCCCCGCCCGGGTCGGTGTCGTCGGCGGGCGCGGCGGCGGGGGCGTGCATCAGCACCCGCGCGGCCCGCCGTCCGGAGGCGTCGACCACGTCGAGCCGCCAGCCCTCCAGGTCGATGTGGTCGCCCTCGGCCGGGATCCGGCCCAGCTCGGTGGCGACCAGCCCGGCCAGGGTCTCGTACGGTCCCTCGGGCACCTTCAGCCCCACCTGCTCCAGCTGGTCGGTCCGGGCGGCGCCGTCCGCCGACCAGAGCGGGCGGCCGTCCGCGTCCTCGCCCGCCGGGGCGAGGTCGGGGGTCTCGTGCGGGTCGTGCTCGTCGCGCACCTCGCCGACGACCTCCTCCACGATGTCCTCCATCGTGACGACGCCGGCCGTGCCGCCGTACTCGTCGATGACCACGGCCATCGTGGAGCGGCCGCCGAGCCGGTCCATCAGCCGGTCCACGGTCAGCGACTCCGGCACCAGCAGCGGTTCGCGCAGCAGCTCGGAGACGCGGGTGCGCGGCCGCCGCTCGGCGGGGACCGCGAGGACGTCCTTGATGTGGGCGACGCCGACGACGGTGTCCAGATTTCCCCGGTAGACGGGGAAGCGGGAGAGACCGGTGGCGCGGGTCGCGTTGGCGACGTCCTCGGCCGTGGCCTGGACGTCCAGGGCGGTGACCTGCACCCGGGGGGTCATCACGTTCTCGGCGGTCAGCTCGGCGAGGCTCAGGGTACGGACGAACAACTCGGCGGTGTCCGCCTCCAGCGCGCCCTCCTTGGCCGAGTGCCGGGCGAGCGCCACCAGCTCCTTGGGGCTGCGGGCGGAGGCCAGCTCCTCGGTCGGCTCCATGCCGAGCCGCCGCAGGATCCGGTTGGCGGTGTTGTTGAGATGGCTGATCAGTGGCTTGAAAGCGGCGGTGAAAAGCCGCTGCGGCGTCGCCACGACCTTCGCGACGGCCAGCGGGGAGGAGATGGCCCAGTTCTTGGGGACCAGCTCGCCGACGACCATCAGGACGACGGTGGAGAGCGCGGTGCCGAGGACCAGGGCCACCGAGGAGGCGGCCGAGGGGGAGAGCCCCAGGTCCTCCATCGGGCCGCGGATCAGCTTGGCGATCGAGGGCTCGGAGAGCATGCCGACGACCAAATTGGTCACGGTGATGCCGAGCTGGGCGCCGGAGAGCTGGAAGGTGAGCCCGCGGACCGCCTTGAGGGCGCTCGCCGCTCCGCGCTCACCGCGCTCGACGGCGCCTTCGAGGTCACTGCGCTCGATGGTGGTGAGGGAGAACTCGGCCGCGACGAAGACGCCACAGGCGAGGGCGAGCAGCAGTGCCACGATCAGGAGGAGCACTTCGGTCATCGGGTCACCTCCGTCCCACGCGCGCAGGGGGGAACGGGGAGGGCTCGATGTCGGCTACTGGGAGGCTCGTCCATGGACGGACGCTCACACCTTTCGTTGGGGTTCGGGCGATCTTCCCCATCGTAAAGGACCGGTAAAGACCTCGTAGGGGAAGGGTCGTACCAGACTATCGGGCCCGCCCTGGACCCCGCCCGGGGTGCGCCGGGAGGGTCCAGGGCGGGCCGGTGCCGACGGGTGCCGATCCGTGCGGGCCGGGGTCCGTCAGTGGCCGGCGGCGGGCTCCGCGTACGGCTTCACCCAGCGCCGCCAGCGCTCCTCGCGCCGGTAGCCGGCGGCCTCCCAGACCCGCTGGGCCAGCTCATTGACCTCCAGCACCATGGCGTCCCCGCGCCGGCCGCCCACGGCGGTGAACCGCTCCTCCGCCGCCGCCAGCAGGGCGGTGGAGATGCCCCGGCGGCGGTGCGACGGCAGGACGGCGAGCCGGTAGAGGGAGCAGCGCCAGCCGTCCCAGCCGGCGATGACCGAGCCCACCAGCTGCCCGCCGGACTCGGCGAGGATGAGGGCCCCGGGGTCGCGCTGGATCAGCCGGGTGACCCCGTCGACATCGTCCGTGATGCTCGTGCCCTCGGCGGCCAGCGCCCAGAAGGCGAGGACGGCTTCGGCCTCGTGGGTCTCCGCGGTACGTATCCGTAGATCGTTCATGAACCGAGCCAAGCATGGGCCGAACGGATCCCACCAGCAGATTTTCCGGTGGGGGCGGGACGGCGCGCGGGAATCATCCGCCGGAGACGAAGCAGAACTCGTTCTCCTCCGGGTCCAGCAGCACCTGGAACCGGCCCTGGGGGTCGGCGACCACCGGACCGGACCGGGTCGCTCCGAGCGCCACCGCCGCGTCCGCCGCCCCTTCGAGCCCGTCGCCGTCGCCGTCCCCGTCCCCGTCGTCCGCGCCCGCGGTCCGCCCGGTGGCCCCGGTGGCCCCGGTGGCCCCGGTGGCCCCGGTGGCCCCGGTGGTCAGGTCCAGATGGATCCGGTTCTTGGCGGACTTCCCCTCCGGCACCCGCTGGAAGGCGATCCGCGCCCCGTCCGGCGGGTCCACGTACGACCACGACGGGTCGCGGTCCACCGGGTCGCCGCCGAGCAGCGCCGCCCAGAAGCGGGCCAGCCGGGCCGGGTCGTGACAGTCGAAAACGATCTCGCTGACCTGTGCGCGCATCCGTCCAGCGTAGATCGCGCAGGGATCCCGACGCCCGCCGGACGCGGCGCCGGGTATCGCCGTAGGCCGTCGGTGGCGGATGTCGGCGGCGGATGTCGGCGTTGGGCGTCGATAGCGGGCGCCGGTGGAGCGCCGCCCCGGCGCGGTCAGTGGAGCGCGGCCGCGAGAGCCTCCGTACCCACTGCACCGCTGTTGTCACCCAGCACGCCCCTGTCGACGTCCAGGGCGGCGGCGAAGGACGCCGCGTCCCAGTACCCGCCCAGCTCCGGAGCGAACCATCCGGCGGCCCGCGACCGGAACTCCGCCGGGGCCAGCCCGCCCGCGCCCTCCGGCACCACCCCGAGCAGCGGCGCCCCGGCCGCCTCCGGGAGGTCCCGCAGATTGCACCGTTCGGCGAGGCCGGGAGCGGTGGGCCAGCTGCCGACCACGACGCCGAGCTGGTCGAGCCCCCGGGCCCGCAGGGCCTCCCCGGTCAGTGCCACCGCGTTCAGGGTGCCGAGCCCGGCGGCCGCCACCACCAGCACCGGGGCCGCCAGCAGCCGGGCCGCGTCCGCGAGGGTCGCGCCCCGCTCGTCGAAGCGCACCAGCAGCCCGCCGGCGCCCTCGACCAGGACCAGGTCGTGCGCCCCGGCCAGCGCGGCGACCCGGTCCGCGATCCGCTCCGCGTCCAGTCCGACCACGCCCGCCCGCCGGGCCGCCGTCGCAGGCGCCAGCGGCTCCGGATAGCGGACCAGTTCGAGGCCGTGCGCCGGGCCGCCGAGCCGCCGCACCTCGGCCAGGTCCCCCGGCTCCCCGGCGGCGACCCCCGTCTGCGCGGGTTTCACCACGGCGACCCGCCGCCCGGCGGCCAGGGCGACGAGCCCCGCCGTGACGACGGTCTTCCCGATCTCGGTCCCGGTTCCCGAGACCACGATGACGGACACGTTCCCGTACTGCCTCTCACTCGTTCCAGTCGATATCGAGCGGTCGCTCGATCGCTCGAACCACCCGACAGGGGTGACTCACCCGGTGCCGGTCACCCGACCGGCACCGCTCAGGCCGCGACCGCGACCGCGGCCGCCCGCATCGCCGCGCACACCCGCGCCAGATCCTCGTCGTCCGTCACATAGGGCGGCATCGTGTAGATCAGGTCCCGGAACGGCCGCAGCCACACCCCCGCACCGACCGCCGCCCGGGTCGCCGCCGCCATGTCCACCGGCCGGTCGAGCTGGATCACGCCGATCCCGCCGAGGACGCGTACGTCCCGCACCCCCGGCAGCTCCCCGGCGCCCGCCAGCCCCTCGCGCAGCCCGGCCTCCAGCCGTTTGACCCCGCCCGCCCAGTCCTGGCCCAGCAGCAGCCCGATCGAGGCGTTCGCGACCGCCGCCGCCAGCGGGTTCGCCATGAACGTGGGCCCGTGCGCCAGCACCGGGACCTCGCCCCGGGAGATGCCCTCGGCCACCGCGCTCGTGCACAGCGTCGCCGCCATGCTGAGATATCCGCCGGTCAGCGCCTTGCCCAGACACATCACATCGGGCGCGACAGCGGCCGCGTCCGCCGCGAAGAGGGTGCCCGTCCGCCCGAAGCCGGTCGCGATCTCGTCGAACACCAGCAGTACGTCATGGGCGTCGCAGGCATCCCGCAGCACCCGCAGATACGCGGGGGAGTGGAACCGCATCCCGCCCGCGCCCTGCACCACGGGCTCCACGATCACCGCCGCCAGCTCGTCGGCGTGGCGCGCGATCAGATCCCGCAGGCGCTGCGCGTACCCCTCGTCGTACTCCGACGGCGGCGCGTCCGCGAAGACCTGCTCGGGGAGCACCCCCTGCCAGAGCCGGTGCATCCCGCCGTCCGGGTCGCAGACCGCCATCGGCTGCCAGGTGTCCCCGTGGTAGCCGCCGCGCCAGGTCAGCAGCCGCCGCTTGGCCGGCCGGCCGGCGGAACGCCAGTACTGGAGGCACATCTTCACCGCGACCTCGACCGAGACCGAGCCGGAGTCGGAGAGGAAGACGTGCCGCAGCGGCTCGGGGGTGATCTCCACCAGCGTGGCCGCCAGCCGGACGGCGGGCTCATGGGTCAGCCCGCCGAACATCACATGGCTCATCCGCGCCAGCTGGCCGTGGGCCGCCTCGTTGAGGACGGGGTGGTTGTAGCCGTGGATCGCCGACCACCACGACGACATGCCGTCGATCAGCTCGCTGTGGCCGTGGACCGGTCCGGCCAGCCGCAGCCGTACCCCGGACGCGGACTCCACCACGAGCGGGTCCTCCCGGCCCGGCATGGGCCCGTACGGGTGCCAGACGTGGGCCCGGTCCAGGGCGAGCAGGTCGGCGGGCGACAGCGGTGCCGTCTCAGGCATTGGGCGCCAGCTCCGTGCCCGCGCCACGGCGGCGCACGGTCACCAGATCGGTGCGCGGGCCGCTGGTAGGGCCGCCGGTCGGGCCACCGGTCGGGCCACCGGTCGGGCCACCGGTCGGAGCGCCGGTCGGAGCGGTCGCCGGTTCGGTGACCTCCGGGACGCCGCTCTTCCCCGCCGTACCGCAGCCGCCGCCCGAGCCGCTCCCGCTTTCGCTTCCGCTTTCGTTCCCGCTCTCGTTCCCGCCCCCGCCCCCGGAGCCGCAGACCGAGCCGCAGCCGCCCGCCGCCCGGTGCTCCGGCAGCGTGGTCTCCCCGGCGCCCTCCACCTCGAAGCCCGCGTCCGCGATCATGTCCAGGTCGGCCTTGCCCGCCTGGCCCTCGCTGGTCAGGTAGTCCCCGAGGAAGATGGAGTTCACCAGGTGCAGCGCCAGCGGCTGGAGCGTGCGCAGATGCACCTCGCGCCCGCCCGCGAGGCGGACCTCGACGTCCGGGCAGACGAACCGGGTCATCGCGAGGATCCGCAGACAGCGCTGCGGCGTCAGATTCCACTCCTTGGCCAGCGGGGTGCCCTCGAACGGGATCAGGAAGTTCACCGGCACCGAGTCCGGGTCCAGTTCGCGCAGCGAGAAGACCACGTCGACCAGGTCCTCGTCGCTCTCGCCCATCCCCGCGATCAGGCCCGAACAGGCCGAGAGGCCCGCCGACTGCGCCTGCCGCACGGTGTCCACCCGGTCCGCGTAGGTGTGGGTGGTGGTGATGGCGCCGTAGGTGGCCTCGGAGGTGTTGAGGTTGTGGTTGTACGCGTCGGCGCCGGCCTCCCGCAGCCGGTCGGCCTGCCCGGCGGAGAGCAGCCCGAGGCAGGCGCAGACCTCGACGTCCTCGTTCTCCTCCTTGATGGCCTCGATGGTCCGCGAGACCCGGTCGACATCGCGGTCGGTCGGACCGCGCCCGCTGGCGACCAGGCAGACCCGCTTGGCGCCGCCCGCCACCCCGGCGGCCGCCGCCTTCGACGCCTCCTCCGGCTTCAGCCAGGTGTACTTGAGGATCTCCGCCTTGGACCCGAGCCGCTGGGAGCAGTAGTTGCAGTCCTCGGGGCAGAGCCCGGACTTGAGATTGACGAGATAGTTGAGTTTCACCCGCCGTCCGAACCACTGGCGGCGCACTCTGCCCGCAGCGGCGACCACGTCGAGCAAGTCGTCATCGGAGGTCGCCAGGACGGCGAGGGCCTCGTCGCGGGTCGGCAGCTCGCGCCGCAACCCCTTCTCCACCAGCGTGTTCAGCAGGTCCATGGCGCCGATCCTGACGCACGGAACGTGTCCGGGGAAAGGCGGAACTCCACAACAGACACCCCGGTGAGGTGTGCGCATGGACACATCCCCCCATGGGCCCGACCCGGTTAGGGTCTGTGGACCATGGACAAAACCGCCGTGCCGGAGGGGTCCGCACACCCGGTGCGGAAGGAGTGACTCCGCCTGCGGTACGGAGACGTACGGCCCGCCCCGCGCCCGACCCGGAAGAGGATCCGACGACCATGAACCAGGACCCCTTCGAGTGGATCGACCACGAGGCCGGCCGCCGGGAGCGGAACGGGCTGGTCCGTGCGGTCCGTCCGCGCCCCGCCGGCCCCGGACCGCTGGACCTCGCGGGGAACGACTACCTCGGCTTCGCCCGGCACCCCGACGTCACCGGGGCGGCGGCGGACGCGGCCCACCGCTGGGGCGCGGGCTCGACCGGCTCCCGGCTGGTCACCGGCAGCACCGGGCTCCACGCCGAACTGGAGGCCGAACTCGCCGCCTTCTGCGGCTTCGAGGCCGCCCTCGTCCTGTCGTCCGGATACGCGGCCAATCTCGCCGCCGTCACCGCGCTCGGCACCGGGGGCTCCCTGATCGTCTCCGACGCGGCCAACCACGCCTCGATCGTGGACGGCTGCCGGCTCGCCCGCGCCCGGACCGCGATCGTCCCCCACGCCGACCCGGCCGCCGTGCGCTCCGCGCTCGGTGACCACCCCGGCGGACCCGCCCTGGTGGTCACCGACGCCGTCTTCTCGGTGGACGGCGACGCGGCCCCACTCGCCGCCCTGGCCGGAATCTGCCGGGCGCGGAGCGGCGCGGCCCTGCTGGTGGACGACGCCCACGGGCTCGGAGTCCTCGGCGACGGCGGCCGGGGCGCCCTCCGCGCGGCCGGTCTCGCCGGGGCGCCGGACGTGGTCGCGACGGTGACGCTGTCCAAGTCCCTGGGGAGCCAGGGAGGCGCGGTGCTCGGCCCCGCGAAGGTCGTCGACCACCTGGTGAACACCGCCAGGACCTTCATCTTCGACACCGGACTCGCCCCGGCGGCCGCCGGGGCCGCGCTCGCCTCCCTGCGGCTGCTGCGCCGGACCCCGGACCTCGCGGCCCGCGTCCGGGGCAACGCCCTGGCCCTGCACCGGGGCCTGACGGAGCAGGGCTTCACCGCCCGCCGCCCCGACGCCGCCGTGGTGTCGGTACGGGCGCCCTCGGCGACGGAGGCCGTGGAGTGGGCCGCGCGCTGCCGCGCCGCCGGGCTCGCCGTGGGCTGCTTCAGGCCCCCGTCCGTCCCGGACGGCGTCTCCCGGCTGCGGCTGACGGCCCGTGCGGACCTGACCGACCGGCAGATCGCGTGGGCGCTGTCCACGGTGGCCGCCACCGCCCCGGCGGCCGCGCGGGAGCCCTCCGTACCCGCCCCGGCCCTCTGACTCCCTCTATGCCCTCTATGCGGCCTGTCGTGACCGCCGGAACGCCGGAAGCCCCCGGCCGGACCTCCTTCGAGGTGTCCGGCCGGGGGCTCCGGCTGTGGTTCTGCGCTACGGCTTCACGCGCCGCGGACGTGCGCTGCGGGCCCACGCGCGACGGGTTTCGGCCATGCGCGCCGCGCGGGTCTCAGACCCGGCCGTAGCGCACGTTCTTGGTCCAGATCTTGTCCAGCTTCACCCATGACCCCCTCTTGGGCGAGTGCCAGAGCTTCCCCTTACCCGCGTAGATCCCCACGTGATAGACGTACCCCCGGGAGTGGAAGAAGACGAGGTCCCCCGCCTTGCGCTTGGACGCGGAGATCTTGCGCGTCTTGTTGTACTGCTGCTGTGCGGTGCGCGGGAGCTTCTTGCCCGCCTTCTTGTACGAGTAGAGCGTCAGCCCGGAGCAGTCGAAGCGCTTGGGGCCGACGGCGCCGTACCGGTACGGTGCGCCCTTCTTCGAGGCCGCCACCTTCAGTGCCTTGGTCGCGTGCCCGGTCGCGGCGTGCGCCTCCGAGGTGCCTCCCGGCACCAGGAGCGAGCCACCGACCGCCGCGATGGTGAGGGCCGACACGGCCCCCGCCCGGCTCATCAGGAACGGGACGTTTTTCTGCGCACTCATGCGCAACCCTTCGTCAGCCGCCTGTGAAGGATGACCTGTCGGGTTCGGGTGGACGAAGTTTCCCGGCCGCTGAACGGCTTCACCCCGAGGAACATCCGGACGAGGTTCCGTCCGTCTGTCCCGTACTGCTCGGGTCCTCCACTCCTGCCGAAGCACTCCTGTCGACCAAAGTCCGCAGCGGCGGCAGGACTCGGCGTCCGCCCGGACCGCCCCGCCGAGGTGACGGGGGCTTGTCGTCCCAGGGATCTTGACCCACAACCCGATCAAATTCCGAGCGGAAACGGCTATATGTGAGGTTTGCCACCATTGGTCTGTTCAGGTGGACAGCGGCTCCGGGCGTTCCCGATCTCGACAGGGAACCATGCCCGTACCAGCGGCGGAATATTATATTCCGGATGCTCGGTCGACATTCGCGCAACTCGACCGTAGTCCCACCCCTGGGAACACGTACATCATTCGGACTACCACGACTGGTACTCGAATGGCGGTCGGACCCCTGCGGACGGATGGTCAGGAAGCTTGTGGGGGTGGTAGGGAGACGCGCCGCGCTCTGCGCTCCCCGTCGAGCGCCCTGAGCGCCCGCGCGAGGGTCGCGGCGTGCACCTCGTGTTCGCCCCGGTGGTGCATCAGCGTCAGCGCGTCCCGCAGCGCGCCCGCGTGGGCGACCAGCGCCTGAGCCGCCCGCAGCGCGCCGTACGTCTGCGTGGCGCGCGCCGGGTTGAGCCGCCCCAGCTGGTCCACGGCATCGAGGTACGCGTCGACGAACGCGCCCTCCGCCCGCGTCAGCGCCGGCAGGGGTGGCCCGAACGGCCCGAACGGCCCGGGCGGCTCGGACGACGAGTGTCCGGAGTATGGCATTTCGTCCCCCGTCTACTGTGCCTGGCCGGCGCCACGGCGGCCGACGACCTCGTCGACGACCCCGTACTCCCGGGCCTCGGCGGCCGTCAGAAAGAGCGTCCGTTCCAGGTCGGCCGCGATCCGCCGCTCCTCCTGGCCGGTGTGGAGGGCGAGCAGCGCGGAGAGCTGGGCGCGCTGCCGCAGCAACTCGGCCGCGTGGATCGCGAGGTCGCCCGGGCTGCCCTCGGCCGGCTCCTCCAGGGCCGGTTCCCGCAGGGCGATCCGCGCCCCGGGCAGGGCCAGCCGCCGCCCCCGGGTGCCGGCGGCGATCAGCAGCGCGGTGGCGCCTCCCGCCTGTCCGATGCAGGCCGTCTCCACCGGGCAGTGGATCGCCCGGAGGGTGTCGTGGACGGCCAGCACGGCGGCGGTCGAGCCGCCGGGTGAGTTGACGTACAGGGCGACGGCCCGATCCGGGTCCGTGTACTCCAGGCAGAGCAGCTGCGCGATCACATCGCCGGCGGCGGCGTCGTCCACGGCGGTGCCCAGCAGGACGATCCGCTCGTCCATCAGCCTGGACCGGGGGTCGAACGTCCGGGTGCCGTACGGGGTCCGCTCGGTGAACTCCGGCGGCGGCCGGTGCGCGGCCGGCGGGCGGGGTCGGGCGGTGCCGGGACGGGTCATGGCGGGACCTCCTCGTGGGCAGCGGTGTCCCGGCCCCGGGGGCCCGGACGTGCTTCTGTAAAAAATGTACAGGACGTACAGGGCGTTATGATGGCGGTATGGCGTATGAGATTCCCGTGACCCAGGCCCGTGCCGAACTGGCCGAGCTGATCAACCGCGTCGTCTACGGCGGGGAACGGGTGGTGGTCACCCGGCACGGCAAGCCGCTCGCCGCCCTGGTGTCCGCCGCCGACCTCGCCCGCCTGGAGGAGCTGGACCGGCGTGAAGGGGGCCGGGAGGCCGCCGGCGAGCAGGTGATCAGCTCCGTCTCCACGCTGGGCGGCCCGACCGGGGACGCCGCCGGGCGGGGGCGCTTCGGGCTCACCGCCGAACACCGCCGCCCCGGCCCCGGCCCCGGCACCCGCGGCTGACCGCGCCCCGTCATCCCGCCACCCCGCCACCCCGCCGACGGGGGGCTGGGCCGTGCTCCCTCCGGCCCGCCGTCGCGCCCCGGCCGAACACCCGCGCCAGGAAGGGACGTTCGACCCTGGCGGCGGCCCCGCGCCCCATGCGCCGCTCAGCGGGACAACCAGTACCGGTTATTGGTTCGGTAAAGAAACGTCCGTACGGCCTGTTGCTGACGCCCGCTCAGCGGTGAGGATCGTCCCGCAAGCCGACCACGGAAGAGGGAGTTTCAGGTGAGACGCACAGCTGCGCTGGGCTCGGCAGGCGCTCTGATAGCGGGCACGCTCCTCGCGGGCACGATCGCGGCCCCGGCCGCCACCGCGGAGACCCGCCACAGCGGCTGGTCCGAGGCGCGCGGCGCCCGGATCGCCGCCGAACGCGCGGCGGCGAAGGGCATCGACTGGGCCGCCTGTCCCGCCGACTGGGGTCTGCCGGCCCCCATCCAGTGCGGCACGGTCACCGTGCCGCTCGACTACGCCCGCCCCCACGGCCGGCAGATCACGCTCACCGTCGACCGGATCGGCCACACCGGCACCAAGGAGGAGCGCCAGGGCGCGCTGCTCTACAACCCCGGCGGCCCCGGCGGCTCCGGTCTGCGCTTCCCCACCCGGGTCACCAACAAGAACCCGATCTGGGCGAACACCGCCAAGGCGTACGACTTCGTGGGCTTCGACCCGCGCGGCGTCGGCCGCTCCACCCCGATCTCCTGCGTCGACCCGCAGGAGTTCGTCAAGGGCCCCAAGGCCGACCCCGTCCCCGACAGCGAGGCCGACAAGCGCGCGCAGCGCAAGCTGGCCCGTGAGTACGCGGAGGGCTGCGGCGAGCGCAGCGGCTGGATGCTGCCGCACATGACCACGCCCAACACCGCCCGCGACATGGACGTGATCCGCGCCGCGCTCGGCGAGCGGAAGCTCAACTTCCTGGGTGTGTCCTACGGCACCTACCTCGGCGCCGTGTACGCGACCCTCTTCCCCGGCACGGTCCGCCGGATGGTCGTCGACAGCGTCGTGAACCCCTCGCGCGAGAAGATCTGGTACGAGGCCAACCTCGACCAGAACGTCGCCTTCGAGATGCGCTGGAACGACTGGAAGCAGTGGGTCGCCGACCACCACGCCACCTACGGCATCGGTGACACCCCCGCGAAGGTCGAGGCCCAGTGGGTCAAGCTGCGCGCCGAGGCGAAGAAGGCCCCGCTCGGCGGTGTCGTCGGCCCGGCCGAGCTGACCGGCTTCTTCCAGAGCGCCCCGTACTACGACTCCTCCTGGGCGCCGGCCGCCCGCACCTGGAGCAAGTACCTCAAGGGTGACACCCAGCCGCTGATCGACGCGGCCGCCCCCGACCTCACCGACATCGCGGGCAACATCCGTTCCGAGAACAGCAACGCCGTCTACAGCGCCGTCGAGTGCGCCGACGCCAAGTGGCCCACGAGCTGGCGCAAGTGGGACCGGGACAACACCCGGCTCCACCGCGACTACCCCTTCCTGACCTGGTCCAACGCCTGGATGAACCTGCCCTGCGCCACCTGGCCGACCAAGCAGCACACCCCGGTCGACGTCCGGTCCGGCAAGGATCTGCCGGGCGTGCTCATCGTCCAGGCCGAGCGGGACGCCGCGACCCCCGTCGGCGGTGCCCACGAACTCCAGAAGCGGCTCAAGGGCTCGCGGCTCATCCTGGAGAAGAACGCCGGTTCGCACGGCGTCACCGGGATCGCCAACGCCTGTGTCAACCAGCGCGTGGACGCGTATCTGCTCCGCGGTGAGCTGGACAGCCGCAATGTGATCTGCGACCCGCACGCGCTGCCGAAGCCGTAACCGGGCGACAGCACACGGGAGGGGCGGCCGTCCGTACGGCCGCCCCTCCCCGCTGTCCACGACCGCCGTCCACCCCTGCGCGCCGGACCGGCGGTGTCAGGGGGCCGTCGTGCCCGCCCCGCCCCGGTTCCGGCCGCCCCGCTCCTTGCGCGCCTGCTCCTTGCGGGCCTGTTCCTCCTCCGCCTTGACCTCCGCCGCGTACCGGTCCACGTACTCCTGCCCGGACAGCTTCAGGATCGCCGTCATGATCTCGTCGGTGACGGCGCGGACCACCGCCCGCTCGTCCTCCAGACCGGCGAAACGGGAGAACTCCAGCGGCGTGCCCAGCCGCACGGTCACCCGCCGGATCTTCGGCAGCACCTGCCCCGGCGGCTGGATCTCGAACGTGCCCACCATGGCGCAGGGAATGACCGGAACCCCCGCCCGCAGGGCCATCACCGCCACCCCGACCTTGCCCTTGTAGAGCCGTCCGTCGTGGGAGCGGGTGCCCTCGGGGTAGATGCCCAGCAGCTCGCCCCGGCCCAGTACGCCGAGCCCTTCCCGGATCGCCGCCTGCCCCGCGTCCTTCCCCGAGCGGTCCACCGGGATCTGCCCCGCGCTGCGGAAGAACGCGGCGGTCAGCCGGCCCTTCACCCCCGGGCCCGTGAAGTACTCCGCCTTCGCCAGGAAGGTGATCCGGCGCTTGAGGATCGCGGGCAGCAGGAAATGGTCCGAGAACGACAGATGGTTTCCGGCGATGATGGCCGCTCCGTGCTCCGGGATGTGCTCCAGACCCTCGATCCGGGGCCGGAACAGCAGCCGCAGCAGCGGACCGAGGAAGACGTACTTGAGCAGGTGGTAGAACACGGTTCGCTCCCTGCCCCGGCGGGAGCGCCGGAGATGAGTCCCACGGGTGACGGTGCGCGGGGAGGCCAGTGTAGGGGCGGGCCGGTCCCACCGGCTGCGTCCGTGGCGCGATGCCTCCTCCGACGGCCGCGCGGGGCGCCCCGGCGCCGTGTCGTCGGGGTCCCGCCCGCCCGGCGCTCCTGCCGGGCCCGGCGACCCGGGTGGCGCCCCCGGGCCGTGCGGTCATCGGTGGCCGATGGCCCCCCGGCCCGTGTCGTGTGGATCGTGCCGGGCTCGCGAGCCCCGGCACCCCTCCTCCGGGGCCCGGCGGCCCGGGCGGCGGTGCCACCGGCGGATCCCGGGGGAGCGGCCCGTCCTCCGGGCGTGCGATCCGTCCCCTCGGTACTGGTGGGCCCCGGGGAGGCCCCACTTCCTGCCCGCCGGGGTCCCGGGTGAGGGCCCACTGCTCGTCTGCCGGGGTCCCGGGGGACAGCCCCCACCGCTCGGCCTCCGGCGGTCCTGGGGGCTCGGGCAGACCCCACCCCTCGCCCGGCGGCGGGCCCAGGGAGGCCCCACGCACCGGACCCCGCTCCTCCTCCAGGCTGATCCACCAGGCACGGACCTGGTCCCCGGCGGGCCCGCGACGACCCCACGGCACCGGAGCCCGCCATGCCCGCCCGGCGTACTCGGCTTCCGGGCGGGCGCCGCTCTCTCGGCGGCGCTTCCTTGCCGCCGCCCCCGGCCGGGCGTGCCCCCGGTGGTGGGCCGCCGCCCGGGGTGCTCCCGTGTCGCGAGCGGCGGCGTGGCGTTGTACCGGGCGGGGCCCGGCCCCGGTCCGGCGCCGCGGCCGGGCCTTCCCACCCGCCCCCAGGGAGAGAGCGCCATGACCACGGACACGACCCGGGACCAGGCCACGCCCCCCGTCCCCGGGGCCGCCGCACCGGCCGGACCACCGCCCGCCCCCAACTACGTGGACCTCCTCTTCCACCGGATGCACGCCGTCGCCCCGCACCCCGACAGCGGATTCACCATCGGCGTGGCGCTCCACCTCCAGGGACCCGCCCCTGAGCCGGAACGGATCCGGGACCGCGTGGCCGCGCTGCTGCCCGCCCTGCCCGCGCTCACCCACCTGCTGCGACAGCGGCCGCCCGCCTGGGTCCCCGCCGCCCCCGACCTCGAACGGCACATCACCGTACGGCCGCTGCCCACCGGCCCCGGCCCGGTCGCCGCCGCACTGGAGGAGCTGCTGCGGGAGCCGCTGCCCACCGACGCACCGCCGTGGCGGATGGTGCTGCTCCGCCCGGAAAGCTCAGACAGCTCAGACAGCACCGCAGGCACCGACGGCACCGCCGAATCGATCCTCGTCTACCTCACCCACCATGGACTTCAGGACGGCGGTAGCCTGATCTCCGTCCTGGAGACGCTGTTCGGGCCCCCGCTGCGGCCCTCCCAGCTCTCCGTCACCGCCCGGCTGCCCCGGCTGCGGCGGGGCGACACCCGGCGCGGCATTCCGACCCTCCTCGACGGCGGGAGGGCGCACCGGGTGTGGGACGCCCCCGGCCGGCCCCTGTCCACCGGCCGCCGGCTGCTGTGGGCCGAGGTGCCGCTGCGGCGGCTGCGGGAGGCCGCCCGGGCCGGCGGCTGCGGCGCCAACGACATCCACCTCGCCGCGCTGGGCCACGCGGTGGCGGGCTGGGCGGCGGAGCGGTGGCCCCCGGCCGACGGCGTTCCGCTGCCGGTGTTCGTCCCGGTGAGCCTGCGCACCCCCGAGGAGGCCGTGCTGCCCGGCAACCGCTGCGTCCCGGTCCGGGTCGACCTGCCCGGCGGACCCCGCACCGCCGCGCTGCGCCTCGCGGGCACCGTCTTCGCCACCGCGCCCCTGCGGTCCGTCGCGCACCGGGCCTTTCTGCACCGCTTCGTCACCGCCCTCCCCACCTGGCTGCATCTGTGGCTCGTCCGCTGGGGCACCGGGCCCGGCCGGGCGTCGATCGGGAGTTCCTTCCTGCTGATGCGGCACCGGCTCACCGTGGGCGACGCCCGGACGGTGCGCGTGGTGCCGCTGATGTTCTGCCCGGACGCCACCCCCATGACGGTCAGTCTGATCGCCTACGCCGGAATCGCGTCCGTGTGCTTCCGGATCGACCGGGCGCTGCCGGGCGCCGAGACCCTGCCCGACCGCTGGGTCCGCGCCGTCGAGGAGCTGGCCGCCGCGGGGGAGCCCGGATGACCGGTGTCGCCGCCGGGCGTGATCTGCGGCTCGCGGGCCGGATCAGCGCCTGGTGCGAGCCCCGGAACTGGATGCTGGCGGCGGCTCCCCTGGTCGGCTGGCGTGCCGACGGGGCCCCCGGCGCCGCCTGGGGAGTGCTGGCCGCCGTGGTCACGGGCGTCGTACCGTCGCTGTTCATCACGGCCGGCGGCCGGCTGCGGCGCTGGGGCAGCGGGCTGCCGGAGCGGCGGGACCGGCTCGCGGCGGCCCCCTGGATCGTGTTCCCGGTGGCGGCCGGGGCGGTGGCGCTCCATCACCTCGGCGCTCCCAGCGCGGTGACCGCCCTGGTGGTGGCGATGACCGCCGTCCTGTGCGCGCTCGCCGCCATCACCACCGCGTGGAAGGTGTCGGCGCACTCGGCGGTCGCGGCGGGGACGAGCGCCGTCCTCATCCTGGCGTACGGCTCGTGGATGCTGCCGCTGGCGGCCGTGGCCACGGCGACGGCCTGGTCCCGTCTCCGGCTGGGGCGGCACACCGCCGCCCAGGTGGTCGTGGGCGTCACCGTGGGGGCCGCCGCCGCGGGCACCGTCTTCGCGCTGCTGCGCTGACTGCCGCCGTTCGCCCCGGGGCCCGCCGCCCGGCCCCGACCGGATTCGTCCGGGCGCGTCCGCGTGAACCGCCGCCGCACCGGCGGGGGTTCACGCCTCCCGTTCGACGCTCCACAGGGGCAGCGCCTCGAAGAAGGAGACGGCGTCCTCCCGCCACCGGGGCCGCCACCGGGCCGCCTCCTCCGACGCGCCCCGGGCGTAGTGCCGCATCCGGTCCCGCAGCCGGGCGTCGACACCGCGCCGCCGGGCGATCTCCCGGATCTCCGCGACCGTCTCGGCGTCGCACCCGGGAGCGCCGAGAGCGGAGGTCACCAGCGTCCGTTCCGCCCCCTCGACCGCGTCGAGGAGCGCGTTCACCGCATAGGTGCGCCGTCCGTCGCGCAGATCGGTGCCGACCGGCTTCCCGGTGACCTCCGCGTCCCCGAAGAGGTCCAGGTAGTCGTCGCGCATCTGCTCGTAGATCCCGACGAGCACCGCGTACCGGCGCAGCTCGTCCGCGTACCGCTCCGGGTCCTCGCCCGCCGCCAGCAGCCCCATCCGCAGCGGCGCCAGGATCGAGTAGCGGGCGGACTTGAACTCCGTCACGGTGTGCAGGAACTCCTCGTCGGGCACCGGCGGGAAGTCCCGTTCCAGATCGAGGAACTGACCGAGCACGGTGTCGGCCGCCGCCCGTGACTGCACCGCGGCCATCGCCCGCGCCAGCTCCGCCGGGACCGGCGCCTCCAGCAGCACCCGTACGGAGAGGAAGGCCGCCAGGTCGCCCGCGAGCACCGCGAGCCCCAGCGCGGTCCGCTCCCGCCCCGGGAAGTCGGCCCGGTACGCGTAGTACGTCGACGGGGCACCGCGCCGCAGCGGTGCGTCGTCCACGATGTCGTCGTGCACCAGACCGTGCGTGTGCAGCAGCTCGATGCTCAGTGCCGCCGCGTCGAGACCCGGCACCTCCTCGTCGGTCACCAGCCGGGCCGCCTCGTGCAGCAGCGCCACCCGCAGCCGTTTGCCGCCCCGCAGCGACTGGTCCCGCAGCAGTTCCACACAGCGTGGCGCGAACCTGCCGGTCGCCAGCGGCCCCAGCTCGTCCCGTAGCCCGTCGAAGTACGCCGCGAACCGGACATCGAAATCGCGCCGGTACCCGGCGATCCGCCGCATCGCGTCGACGGCGTCCGGCGCGGTCCGCGGTGCGGCGATCCCGGGCGCGGTGCCCTGCGGCGTGACAGTCTGCGGCGTCGCGGTCTGCGGTGTGGCGGCCTGGGGCGTGCCGGTCTGCGGTGTGGCGATCTCGGGCACGGCGGGCCTCTCTGCGGGTCGGGCGGCAGCCGCCGGAGCGGGTCTCACGCCGTGTACTGGGTGGCGGTGACGGCCAGTTTCCGCAGCGCCGCCGAGGCCCGCTCCGGCAGGCCGGCCTCCGCCAGGACCTTGAGGCACCGATCGTAACGGGCGGAGATCATCCGCTCGACGCCGTCGCGCGCGCCGGTGGCCTCCACGATCGCGCGGATCTCCGCCGCCCCGTCCTCGTCGAGGGCGGCCCGCCCCACCAGCGACCGCAGCCGCACCCGCTGCCCGGGGCCCGCGCCCGCCATCGCGAGCGCGAGCAGCACGGTGTGCTTGCCCTCCCGCAGATCGTTCAGGCCGGGCGCGCTGCGGCCGTCGGGCGAGCCGAAGACGTCCAGCAGATCGTCGCGGAGCTGGAACGCCTCGCCCAGCGGAACCCCGAACTCCGTACAGAAGCCGAGCACTTCCCCGTCCCCGCCGGCGGCCGCCACGCCGAGCTGGAGCGGCCGTTGGATGGTGCCCGCCGCCGTCTTGTACCGGATGATGCCGAGCGCCGCCTCGATGTCGTCGTCGAGGCGTTCGGTCCCGAGCAGGTCCCGGTACTGCCCGAACATGACCTCCGCCAGCATCGCGTCGTTGACCCGGTGCACCGCCGCCTGCCGCGCCTCGTCGAGACCCGCCGTGTGCAGCAGCTCCTGCGACCAGATCAGCGCCAGATTCCCCGCGAGCAGCGCCTCGCCCGCGCCGAGGCGGGCCGCGCTGTCGTGCCCGACATGGCGGGCGGCCAGCGCCCGGTGCACCGCCGGGCGGCCCCGGCGCTGCGCCGAGTCGTCGATGATGTCGTCGTGGATCAGGACGAAGGTCTGGTACAGCTCCAGCGAGGCCGCCACCCGCAGGACGGCCGACGGGTCCGGGCCGCCCCCGGCCGCGTGCCAGCCCACCACGCACAGCATCGGCCGCAGCCGCTTGCCCCCGGAGGCCAGGAAGTCCCGCAGGATCCGGACCACCTCCGGGGGATGGCCGAGACCGGCGGCCGCGGCGGCCTCGGCGGCGAGGAAATCCTCCACCAGCCGCTCGACCTGATCGCGCACGACGATCAGATCGATCGGTTCGGCGGTGTGGACGGCAGAGGTCATGGCGATCACCCTTCCAGTGCGGGACCCGGCGCGCGGCGGCTCCGACCGCCGTCGGGAACCGGGTCGTGGGACGCCCCGGGCCCGGCCCGGTGACCGGCTGGGTTGCGGCCCAGCCTCCGGAACGCCCACGTCCGGTGAACGACGCCCACCGCTCGGAGGACACGACCGGGTACGGCCCGGAATCCGGCGCCCCGGGGCATATGCCTCCGCGGTGGGGGGAGCTGTCACCCACCCGGCCGCCGCCGTCCGGGCGGCCCCGGCCGACCCGGGCTAGGCTGGTCGGTGACCCAGGAGCGACCGATGGTGACTCTCCGTATTTGAGGGCCAGGGGCCGAGGGCCCGGAGCGGTCGCGGTGAGGAGCCACCGTCATGCACACGCAGGCCGTCCGCCGGTACACCATGGAGGTACGGGCGACCACCGAGAACATCCCCCGCATCCGCCGCATCCTCGCGGCGCATCTGCGGTACTGGAAGCTGGACGGGCAGGTCGGGCCCGTCTGCCGGGCCGTGGACGAGCTGGTCGGCAATGTGGTCCGGCACGCCGAGGGCGACAAGGCCGCGTCGGTGGAGCTGCGCTGGAACGGCCGCCGCCTGATCGTGTCCGTCGCCGACGGGGATCCCCGGCTGCCCCGGCTCACCAGCGCGGGCCCGGCCCGGGGCGGTCTGGCCGCCGTCGCGCTGCTCAGCGACAGCTGGGGCACCTGCGCCACGGCGGACGGCAAGGTGATCTGGTTCAGCCGCCGGGTCAGCCGCGCCGGGGCCGCCCCGCTGACCGGGCGCGTCCCGCTGTCGACGGCGGGGGAGGGCCGGCCGCTGCCCGCCGCCCTGTGACGTACGGGAAACGAGTCGCTGTACGGGACCGGGCCGCTGTACGGGAACGAGTCGCGGTACGGGACCGGGCCGCCGTACCGGTACGGGCACCCCGCACCACGCCGGCGCCCGTACCGCTCAGGTGCCCCGTGCGGCGATCACCCCGATGGTCACCATGCCGAGCACCACCCAGCCGAACCACAGCCAGCCGTTGCTTCCGATCGTCGCGGAGTACGCGGTCACGACCACCAGGGTCGCCACCGTGAGCACCCCCATCGCCTTCGTGGATCCCGACATCCGTCCTCCTAGGACGACCACCGCCACCGAAGGTCATCGTCACCCGCGTGACCCGGTTCGCGCTACCGCCCAAAAGCCGCCGGGGCACCCCCCGGCGGGGTGCCCCGGCGGCTTCTGGGCGGATCTCAGCGCTGCTGGCGGGCGTGGAGCGAGGCGAGGTACGCGTTGTACGCCTCCAGCTCCTTGTCGCCGTCCCGGTCCGCCGCCCGGTCCATCCGCCGGGCCTGCCGCTCGTCGGAGCGGTACCACTGGAAGACCAGCGCGATCAGCACCAGCACCGAGGGGATCTCGCTGAACGCCCAGGCGATCCCGCCCGCCGCGTTCTGGTCGGCGAGCGCGTCGATGCCCAGCGAGAGCGGGGGAGCGGCGTACGCGTCGACCATCGGCTCGCTCGCCATCATCAGCGCGATGCCGAAGAAGGCGTGGAAGGGCATGCCCGCGAACAGCTCCAGCATCCGCATCACGTACCCCGGCCGGTGCGGACCCGGGTCCACGCCCATGATCGGCCAGAAGAAGACCAGACCGGTGGCGAGGAAGTGGACCATCATCGCGATGTGCCCGGTCTTCGACTCCATCAGATAGTCGAAGAGCGGCGTGAAGTAGAGCCCGTAGAGACTCGCGATGAACAGCGGGATGGTGAACGCGGGGTGCGTGACCACCTTCATATAGCGGCTGTGCAGCACGGCGAGCAGCAGCTCGCGCGGGCCCTTGCGGCCCCGGCCCGCCACCGGCAGCGCCCGCAGCGCCAGCGTCACCGGGGCGCCGAGCAGCAGCAGGATCGGCGAGACCATGCTGATGATCATGTGCTGCACCATGTGCACGCTGAACATGACCATGCCGTACTCGTTCAGCCGGGTGCACATGGCGACCAGGACGGTCAGCACCCCGGCGACGAAGAACAGGGTCCGCCCCACCTGCCAGGAGTCGCCGCGCCGGCGCAGCCGCAGCACCCCCCAGCCGTACAGGGCCAGCGCCAGCAGACAGCCGGTCAGGAAGAACGTGTCGGGGGCGAACTCCAGCCCCCGCCCCAGCGTGAACGGCGGCAGCTCCATCGATGTGCCGTGGCCGCTGTGATCCATCCGCCGGCTCCTGATTCGTACGGGATTGTGCGCTTGCCGGGGACCAGCGTAGGGGTGCCCCCGGTCGCGGTCGCGACCGGGGGCACCCCTACGGCCCAGCCCTGCCCGTACGGCTCAGCTCAGAGCACGCACTGGGCTTCGGCGTAGCGCTCGGCGGGAACGGTCTTCAGCGACTCCACCGCCCGCCCCAGCGGCACCGTCGTGATGTCCGTGCCGCGCAGCGAGGTGATCATGCCGAACTCGCCCCGGTGCGCCGCCTCCACCGCGTGCCAGCCGAACCGGGTGGCCAGGACCCGGTCGTACGCGGTGGGGGTGCCGCCGCGCTGCACATGCCCGAGGATCACGGGCCGGGCCTCCTTGCCGAGGCGGTGCTCCAACTCGGTGGAGAGCTGCCGGGCGACCCCGGCGAAGCGCTCGTGCCCGTAGACGTCCTTGCCGCCCTCGTCCCAGCGCATCGAGCCGGGCACGGGCTTGGCGCCCTCGGCCACCACCACGATCGCGAACCGCTTGCCGGCCTTGAAGCGCTCGCCGACCACCCGGGTCAGCTCCCCGATGTCGAAGGGGCGCTCGGGCACCACGATGGCGTGGGCCCCGGCCGCCATGCCGGAGTGCAGGGCGATCCAGCCGGTGTGGCGGCCCATGACCTCGACGATCAGCACCCGCTGATGGGACTCGGCGGTGGTCTTCAGCCGGTCCAGGGCCTCCGTCGCCACGCCCACGGCGGTGTCGAAGCCGAAGGTGACGTCGGTGCACGCGATGTCGTTGTCGATGGTCTTCGGCACGCCGACGATCGGCAGCCCGGCCTCGGAGAGGAGGTGGGCGGCCTTGAGGGTGCCCTCGCCGCCGATCGGGATGATCGCGTCGAGACCCAGGTCGGCGACGTGCCCCTTGGCGCGCTCGACGCCGTCGCGCAGATGCTCCGGGCGGACCCGGGAGGAGCCGAGGATGGTGCCGCCCCGGGCCAGGATCCCGCCCACGGAATCCAGGTCCAGCTTGCGGTAGTCGCACTCCAGAAGGCCCTTCCACCCGTCGTGGAAGCCGATGACCTCGTCGCCGTGGTCGACGACGGCACGGTGGACGACGGAGCGGATGACGGCGTTCAGACCGGGGCAGTCGCCCCCGGAGGTGAGCACACCAATACGCATTGCCCAGATACCTTTGCAACGTGGGCCGACACCCGGACCACGTCGTCCGGTTGGATCCCGGCCACCCTACCGGCGTGCGGCGGGTGGCACCGAATGGGGCGTCCCACCAGGTGGGACGCCCCTGCTGAGGCGCGGTCCGGGCCGGGCGGCCGACCGCGCCCGCGGTGCCTGTGGCGCCTGCGGTCAGGCCGGCTGCTGCTGGGTGGCCGTGGCGATGCGCTCGTCGCGCAGCGCCTCGTACCAGCGGTCGTCGGTCGGCGGCAGCGCGTTCACGTCGAGCGCCAGCTTCAGCAGCAGATCGGCGAACTGCGGATTGCGGGCCATGACCGGTCCGTGCAGGTAGGTGCCGAAGACCGTGTCGTGGTACGCGCCCTCGGTGCCGTCGCCGGTGCCGTTGCCCCGGCCGACCACGGTGGTGGCCAGCGGCCGGGCCGTGGGGCCGAGGTGGGTGATGCCCTGGTGGTTCTCGAAGCCGCTGAGCTGCGGCAGCCCCAGCCTCGGGTCGCACTCGGCCAGCACGTCGCCGACGCAGCGCTCGCCCTCGCCCCGGGTGGAGACCACGTCGATCAGGCCGAGGCCCTGCTCGCGCTCCCCGAGGTCGTTGATGAACTCGTGGCCCAGGATCTGGTACCCGGCGCAGACCGAGAAGATGATCGCACCGTTCTCGGCGGCCCGGTTCAGCCCGCCGTCCCGGCGCAGCCGCTCCGCGGCGAGCCGCTGCGGCCGGTCCTCACCGCCGCCGATGAGGTAGATGTCGCCCGAGGTGGGGATCGCCTGGTCGCTGCGGACGTCGATCCGCATGACGTCGAGGCCGCGCTGACGGGCCCGCCGCTCCACGACGAGGGCGTTGCCCTGGTCGCCGTAGGTGCTGAGCAGGTCCGGGTAGACCCAGACCAGACGCAGGCTGCTGTCACTCATTCTGGTTCGTCCTTCGCGTCTCATGGCGGCTCAGTTCCCTACCCGCCGGCGTACGTCCTGGAAGGCCGTGTAATTGGCGATCAGTTCGATCCGTCCCGGTGGAGCCATGGCCACGGCCTCGTCCACGGTGTCGCAGACCCGGAAGTCCAGCCCGGCGACCTCCAGACGGACGGCCAGGTCGAGCCGGCGGTCGCCGATCACGACGATCGGGTGACCCGCGAGCCGGGTGTAGTCGACGTCCCAGAGCCAGGAGGTGTCGGTGCCGTCGGCGCCGCGCGCGTTGACGGACAGGATCACCGGGGTGGGCGGCGGATCGATCAGCGAGAAGGTCTCCAGCCAGCCGGCCGGATTCTTGGCCAGCAGCAGCCGCAGCTCGCGATTCTCGAACGTGACCACGTCATAGCGGCCGGCGACGGCCTGGACGGAGTACATCCGCTCCAGCGCGACCTGCGGGGGGACCCCGAAGCAGGCGGCGACGGCTGCGGACGTGGCGGCGTTGGCCTTGTTGGCGCGGCCCGGCAGCTGGAGCCGGATCGGCCAGGCCTGGCCGTGCGGGTCGAGGACGTAGTCGCCGTTGAGGACCCAGCTGGGGGTGGGGCGGCGGAAGCCGCACTCACCGCAGAACCAGTCGTCGCCGGGGCGCTGCATCACACCGCCGCAGGCGGGGCAGGACCAGGCGTCGTCCTTCCACTCCTGGCCGGCCGCCACCCACACCACCTGGGGGGAGGAGGAGGCGGCCCAGACGATCAGCGGGTCGTCCGCGTTGGCGATCACGATCGCCTTGGAGCCCGCGAGACCCTC
This sequence comes from Streptomyces yaizuensis, assembly GCF_034961445.1. NCBI lineage: Bacteria > Bacillati > Actinomycetota > Actinomycetes > Kitasatosporales > Streptomycetaceae > Streptomyces > Streptomyces yaizuensis. The sequence continues at coordinate 374,107 of NZ_BSBI01000005.1, read as the reverse complement.
GCGCCACTTCTCCGCGAGCATGCGGGTCTCCGCGGCGCGGTCGAGCTGGTCGCGGGAGAGGTTGAGCAGCGCGATCGCCTTGGGCTCGACGTCGCGGGCCACACCCGCGAGGTACTTCTCGTCGACCTCGATCACCCCGAAGCGGGATTCCGAGCCGCCCGCCAGCGCCGAGGTGATCCCGGCGGGCATGTTGGCGCCGAGCGCGTTGGAGACCACCGGGCCCGCGGCGCGCAGGGCCTCCGCGATCAGCCGGGTGGTGGTGGTCTTGCCGTTGGTGGCGGACACGAGGACGACGTCCAGGTGCTGCGCCAGCCGCCCGAGCAGGTCCGGGTCGAGCTTGAGCGCGACCCGGCCGCCGATCACCGAGCCACTGCCGCGTCCGGCCGCGCGGGATACCGCCGCCGCGGCTCTGCCTGCCGTCACGGCGAGCTTGGCGCGCGGCGACAGCTCCGAGTTGCCTGACATCGTCCTTGATCCTCCTTGCATCGGTCGGCCCCAGCCTATCCAGGTCCGGGGCGAGGCCCGAACCTCGGCACCCGGCGGGAGCGGGCACACCCCCGCCGAACGTAGGCTTGACGCCATGCGAAACCGGCTGATCCCCGGCAGTTCCGGACTCGTGCGGCCCCTGGGCCCGCTCGGGGACGCGGTGCTGCACACGCCCTGTGAGAGTGTCACGGACTTCGGTCCGGCGCTCGGGAAACTCATCGAGGACATGTTCGCGACGATGTACGCGGCGAACGGAGTGGGCCTCGCGGCGAACCAGGTGGGCGTGGGGCTGCGGGTGTTCGTCTACGACTGCCCCGACGACGAGGACGTGCGCCACGTCGGACACATCGTCAACCCCCGGCTGGTGGCGGCCGACGGGGTGGAGCTGAGCGGGCCCGAGGGCTGTCTGTCGCTGCCCGGTCTGGAGGCGCCGGTGGAGCGGTACGACCGCGCGGTCGTCGAGGGCGTCCGCGCCGACGGCACGCCGGTCACCGTCGAGGGGACGGGCTTCTTCGCCCGCTGTCTCCAGCACGAGTGCGACCACCTCGACGGGACGGTCTACCGGGACCGGGTCCAGGGGTGGCGCAGGGCCCGGCTGGAGCGGGCGATCCGCCGCGCCCCCTGGTCCTCCTGAGCCCCCTGGCTCCTCCTGAGAGCCCGGGTCCTCCTGAGCCCCCTGGCTCCACCTGGGCGCCCGGCTCCTCCTGGGCTCTCCCGGCCCGCCTGAGTCCCCCCGCCCTCCCGGACATCCCCGGCCCTTCTGAGCCCCGGCCCCGGGAGGGCCCGACGCATGCTCAGAACCCCGGGCCGCCCGCGCGGTCCGGGACGGCGGCGATCCGCCCCCAGAGCAGATCGGTGAGGCTGTGCACCAGTTCGGCGCGGGTGCAGGGGCGCTCGCCGAGCCACCAGTCCCCGGCGGCGTGCATCATGCCGACGATCCCGTGGCCCCAGACACGGGCCAGCCGCTCGCCCTCCGGCCCCAGGTCCACCCGCTCGTGGATCACCTGCGCCAGCTCCTCGCCGAGCCGCCGCAGCAGCGGGGCCGAGTGCCGGCCCACGTCGAAACCGGCCTCCGGGCCGCCGGACTCGGCCGGCGCGGCCGGGGTCTCCGCCGGGTGCATCAGAAAGCGGTACACCTGGGGCCGGGTCTCGATGGCCGCGAGGTAGGTGTCGAGCGTGGCCGCCACCCGCTCCCGGCGCTCCGCGGGCGCGTCCAGCGCCGCCCGCAGGGAGTCCAGCAGGGCGTCGGTGTGCCGCTTCGCCAGCGCCCGGTACAGCCCGCCCTTGTCGCCGAAGTGCCGGTACAGGATCGGCTTGGTGATGCCGGCCTCGGCCGCGATGGCGTTCATCGACGCCTTCGGGCCGTCCCGGAGGACCACCCGGTCCGCCGCTTCCAGCAGTTCCCGCCGCCGTTGATCGGCCGGCCGGTCCTGATCGGAGGACCGCTGTGTGGTCGCCATAGGTGCTTCTCCCCGCCCGAGCGATTGCGTCACGCCTGCGCAAACTAACACCCCGTCCGCCCGCTCCGGGCATCGACCGGGACCGGTTGACATGCGCTACCGCCCGGTAGTGGAACTCCCCGCCCTCAAGCGTTACCGCTGGTAACGTAGGCGCCCGGCGACGCGTGCGCGGCCGACGACGGCTGGAGGGGACATGTCCGGTTTCACGCTGGAACTCAACGACGACCAGAAGCAGCTGCGCGAGTGGCTGCACGGCTTCGCCGACCGGGTGATCCGCCCGGCGGCGGCCGAGTGGGACGAGCGCGAGGAGACCCCCTGGCCCGTGATCCAGGAGGCGGCCAGGGCCGGCATCTACTCCCTCGACTTCTACGCCCGGCAGTTCTTCGATCCCACCGGCCTCGGCATCCCCCTGGCGATGGAGGAGCTGTTCTGGGGCGACGCGGGGATCGCCCTCTCCATCGTCGGCACCGGCCTCGCCGCCGTCGGCGTCCTCGCCAACGGCACCGACGAGCAGATCGGCACCTGGATCCCCCAGATGTACGGGGACGCGGACGACGTACGGGTCGCGGCCTTCTGCTCCTCCGAACCGGACGCCGGCTCCGACGTCGGCGCCATGCGCACCCGGGCGCGGTACGAGGCGGCCACCGACGAGTGGGTCATCGACGGCACCAAGACCTGGGCCACCAACGGCGGCATCGCCCAGGTCCATGTCGTCGTCGCCGTCGTCGACCCCGGCCTCGGGGTCAAGGGCCACGCCTCCTTCATCGTGCCGCCCGGCACCCCGGGGCTCAGCCAGGGCCAGAAGTTCCGCAAGCACGGCATCCGCGCCTCCCACACCGCCGAGGTCGTCCTCGACGGGGTCCGCGTCCCCGGCCACTGCCTCCTCGGCGGCAAGGAGAAGCTGGACGAACGCCTCGCCCGCGCCCGCGAGGCCCGCCGCGCCGAGCCCGGCCCCGGCGCCGCACGGGTCAGGAATGCCGCCATGGCCACCTTCGAGGCATCCCGCCCCGCCGTCGGCGCGATGGCCGTCGGCACCGCCCGCGCCGCCTACGAGACCGCGCTCGACTACGCCCGCACCCGCACCCAGTTCGGCCGCCCGATCATCGACAACCAGGGCATCGCCTTCCAACTCGCCGACATGCGCACCCGCATCGACGCGGCCCGCCTCCTGGTCTGGCGCGCGTCCTGGATGGCCGCCACCGGCAAGCCCTTCACCTCCGCCGAGGGCTCGATGTCCAAGCTGTACGCCAGCGAGACGGCCAAGGAGGTCACCGCCGGGGCCATCCAGATCCTGGGCGGCAACGGCTACACCCGGGAGTATCCGGTCGAACGCATGCACAGGGACGCCGCGATCTACACCATCTTCGAGGGGACCAGCGAGATCCAGCGCCTCGTCATCGCCCGCACGCTGGCGGGGGTCCCGATCCGCTGACGGGCCGCCGACGGGTCGCCGACGGTGGCGGGCGCCCGCCACCGTCGACAGGCCGTCACAGGGCAGCCCGCTCGGGGCAGGGGCCTCGACCCAGCGGCCTCAGAGCAGCGCCTCGATCGCCGCGACCACTTCGGGAGCCTGCGGATCCGTCCCCGGACGGATCCGCGCCACCACCGCGCCGTCCGCGTCGATCAGGAACTTCTCGAAGTTCCACTGCACGTCCCCGGCCTCGCCCGAGGCATCCGCGACCGCCGTCAGCTCCGCGTACAGGGGATGCCGGCCCGCCCCGTTCACCTCGGCCTTCTCCAGCAGCGGGAACGTCACCCCGTACGTCGCCGAACAGAACGCCGCGATCTCCTCCGCGCTCCCCGGCTCCTGCCCGGCGAACTGGTTGCACGGGACGCCGACGACCGTGAGACCGCGCCCCCCGTACGTCTGCTGAAGCCCTTCCAGACCCGTGTACTGGGGGGTCAGACCGCACTGGGAGGCCACGTTCACCACCAGGACGGCCCGGCCCCGCCAGGCGCCCAGCGTGGTCGGCTCACCCGTCAGGGTGCGCAGCGGGATGTCGTACAGGGTCGCCATGCGCATGCTCCTCGTTCAAAGCGATGTTCACACCGATGTCCGCACCGATGTCCGCACCGATGGGGTCAGGAGGACGGACCCGCCGCGCCCAGCGGACGGAACAGGCCCTCCTGGACCACCGATACCAGCAGGGATCCTGCCCGGTCGTAGATCCGGCCACGCGCCAGTCCCCGTCCCCCGTGCGAGATCGGCGACTCCTGGTCGTACAGGAACCACTCGTCCGCACGGAACGGCCGGTGGAACCACATCGCGTGGTCCAGCGACGCCATGTCGAACCCCCGCCGTCCCCACAGGGGTTCGACCGGGATCCGGACCGCGTCCAGCAGCGTCATGTCGCTCGCGTACGTCAGCGCGCACGTGTGCACCAGCGGATCGTCGCCCAGCGGACCCACCGCCCGCATCCACACCGCGCTGCGCGGATCGGACTCCTTCTCCTTGATCTCCCCCGGCGTCCAGCGCAGCCGCTCCGTGTAACGGATGTCGAAGGGCTGCCGCCGGGCCATCCGCTCCAGCGCCTCCGGGAGCGCGCCCAGCCGCTCCCGGATCTCCTCCGCCACCGTCGGCAGCGTCTCCGGGTCCGGGAAATCCAGCCGGGGCGGCAGCTGGTGCTCGATGCTGCCCTCCTCCGGCCGGTGGAACGACGCCGTCAGATTGAAGATCGTCCGGCCCTCCTGGACCGCCGTCACCCGGCGGGTCGTGAACGAACGGCCGTCCCGGACCCGCTCCACCTGGTAGACGATCGGCACCCCCGGCCGGCCCGGCCGCAGGAAGTACGCGTGCAGGGAGTGCACCGGGCGCTCCCCGTCCGTGGTGCGCCCGGCCGCGACCAGCGCCTGGCCCGCGACCTGCCCGCCGAAGACCCGTTGCAGGGACTCGTCCGGGCTGAGCCCCCGGAAGATGTTGACCTCGATCCGCTCCAGATCGAGCAGATCCACCAGACGCTCGGCCGGATTCGTCATGTCGGACGTGTCTCCTCGTGGTCCTCGTGCTGCGCGGTTTCCGCTGACGGTACGGGTGTCAGAGCTGCCCGACGGAGGTCACCCGGACCACCGCCCGGCCCTCCTCGTCGGACGCCGCGAGATCCACCTCGGCGCTGATGCCCCAGTCGTGGTCGCCGTTCGGGTCGGCGAAGATCTGCCGGACCCGCCACAGGCCGTGCGGCTCGTCCTCCTCGATCAGGAGCAGCTTCGGGCCGCGCGCGTCGGGGCCCGTGCCCAGGTCCTCGTACGCGTCCCAGTACGCGTCCATGGCGTCGCCCCACGCGTCCGCGTCCCAGCCGGACTCCGCGTCCAGCTCGCCCAGGTCGCCCACCTTGTCCAGGGCCGCCAGCTCCACCCGGCGGAACATGGCGTTGCGGACCAGCACCCGGAAGGCGCGCGCGTTGGCCGTGACCGGCTTGACCTGGTCGGCCTTCTCCTGGGCCTCCTCGGCGGACTCCACCTCCGGATTGGCCAGCTGCTCCCACTCGTCCAGCAGGCTGGAGTCCACCTGGCGCACCATCTCGCCCAGCCAGGCGATCAGATCCTGGAGGTCCTCCGACTTCAGATCATCCGGAATTGTGTGCTCCAGGGCCTTGTACGCGCCCGCCAGATAGCGCAGCACGATCCCCTCGGTCCGGGCCAGCTCGTAGAACGAGGTGAACTCCGTGAACGACAGCGCCCGCTCGTACATGTCCCGGATGACGGACTTCGGCGACACCGGATGGTCCCCGACCCACGGGTGGCTCGTGCGGTACACCTCGTACGCGTGCCACAACACCTCCTCCAGCGGCTTCGGGTACGTCACCTCCTGGAGCCGCTCCATCCGCTCCTCGTACTCGACGCCGTCCGCCTTCATCAGCGCGACGGCCTCGCCCCGCGCCTTGTTCTGCTGCGCGGCCAGGATCTGGCGCGGGTCGTCGAGCGTGGACTCCACCACCGAGACCATGTCCAGCGCGTACGAGGGGGACTCCGGGTCCAGCAGCTCGAACGAGGCCAGCGCGAACGTCGACAGCGGCTGGTTCAGCGCGAAGTCCTGCTGGAGATCGACGGTGAGCCGGGCGATCCGGCCCTGCGCGTCCGGCTCGGGCAGCTGCTCCACCACCCCGCCGGCCAGCAGCGAGCGGTAGATCGCGATCGCCCGGCGGATGTGCCGCAGCTGCGCCTTGCGCGGCTCGTGGTTGTCCTCAAGGAGCCGGCGCATCGCGTCGAAGGCGTTGCCCGGCCGGGCGATCACCGACAGCAGCATCGCGTGGGTCACCTTGAACCGGGACGTCAGCGGCTCCGGATCGGACCCGATCAGCTTCTCGAAGGTCGTGTCCGACCAGGCGACGAAGCCCTCCGGGGCCTTCTTGCGGACGACCTTGCGCCGCTTCTTGGGGTCGTCACCGGCCTTCGAGAGCGCCTTCTCGTTCTCGATCACATGCTCGGGCGCCTGGGCCACCACCAGACCGGCGGTGTCGAAGCCGGCCCGGCCCGCGCGACCGGCGATCTGGTGGAACTCCCGGGCCCGCAGCGTCCGCACCCGGCTCCCGTCGTACTTCGTGAGCGCGGTGAAGAGCACCGTACGGATCGGCACGTTCACCCCCACGCCGAGCGTGTCCGTCCCGCAGATCACCTTCAGCAGCCCGGCCTGGGCCAGCTTCTCCACCAGCCGCCGGTACTTGGGGAGCATGCCCGCGTGGTGGACGCCGATGCCGTGCCGGACATAGCGGGAGAGGTTCCGGCCGAACTTGGTGGTGAAGCGGAAGTTGCCGATCATCTCGGCGATCTGGTCCTTCTCCTCCCGCGAGCACATGTTGATGCTCATCAGCGACTGCGCCCGCTCCACGGCAGCCGCCTGCGTGAAGTGCACGATGTAGACGGGCGCCTGCCGGGTCTCCAGCAGCTCGGTCAGCGTCTCCGTGATCGGGGTGCGCCGGTACTCGTACGACAGCGGCACCGGGCGGGTCGCCGAGCGGACGACGGCGGTGGGCCGGCCGGTGCGCCGGGCGAGGTCCTCCTCGAACCGGGACACGTCGCCGAGGGTCGCCGACATCAGCACGAACTGCGCCTGGGGCAGCTCCAGCAGCGGGATCTGCCAGGCCCAGCCCCGGTCCGGCTCCGCGTAGAAGTGGAACTCGTCCATCACGACCTGGCCGATGTCGGCGTCCCGGCCGTCGCGCAGCGCGATGGAGGCCAGCACCTCCGCCGTGCAGCAGATCACCGGCGCGTCCGCGTTCACGGAGGCGTCGCCCGTCAGCATGCCGACGTTCTCCGTGCCGAAGATCTTGCACAGCTCGAAGAACTTCTCCGACACCAGCGCCTTGATCGGCGCGGTGTAGAACGTCACCTGGTCATGCGCGAGCGCGGTGAAGTGCGCACCCGCCGCCACCAGGCTCTTTCCCGAGCCGGTGGGGGTGGAGAGGATCACATTGGCCCCGGAGACCACCTCGATCAGCGCCTCCTCCTGAGCCGGATACAGCGAGATCCCCCGGCCCTCGGTCCAGGAGGAGAAGGCCTCGAAGAGGGAGTCGGGGGTTACGTCCGGCGGAAGCTGATCAATGAGGGTCACACCCCCCATCTTGCCTGGCTTCGGACCCGGGGCGGGAACCGGAGGGCCCCAGGGAAGATCACGAACGGTACGCTGGCCCGTCGGCCCGGGGCACGACCGGGCCGGTGGACACGGCCGCCGGGCGGCGGCCGGTGGCCGTGACGATCGGGTGGGGGCAGAAGACGATGATGGGACCGGCGCACTCGCTGTCCGGAGCGGCCGCCTGGCTGGGGGTGGGCGCGGCGACGGCGGCGGCGGGCCGTCCGATGCCCTGGCCCGTCCTCCTCGCCGGCGCCCTGATCTGCGCGGGCGCGGCCCTCGCCCCCGACCTGGACCACAAGGCGGCGACGATATCGCGGGCCTTCGGGCCCGTCTCCCGGCTGCTGTGCGAGATCGTCGACAAGCTCTCGTACGCCGTCTACCAGGCCACGAAAAAGCCCGGCGACAAACGCAGGACCGGCGGCCACCGCACCCTCACCCACACCTGGGTATGGGCGGTGCTGATCGGCGGCGGGACCTCCGCGCTCGCCGTCACCGGCGGACGCTGGGCGGTGCTCGCCATCCTCTTCGTCCATCTCGTCCTCGCGGTCGAGGGGCTGCTGTGGCGCGCGGCCCGGGTCTCCAGCGACATCCTGGTCTGGCTGCTGGGCGCCACCAGCGCCTGGATCCTCGCCGGGATACTGGACGGGCCGGGCGGCGGGGCCGACTGGCTCTTCACCGAACCCGGCCAGGAGTACCTGTGGCTGGGGCTGCCGATCGTGCTGGGCGCCCTCGTCCACGACATCGGGGACTCGCTGACCGTCTCCGGCTGCCCGGTGCTCTGGCCGATCCCCATCGCGGGCAAGCGCTGGTACGCACTGGGCCCGCCGAAGGCGATCCGGTTCCGGGCGGGCAGCTGGGTGGAGCTGAAGGTGCTGATGCCGGCGTTCACGGTACTCGGGGGAGTGGGCGGGGCGGCCGCCCTGGAAGTGTTCTGACCTGGGACGGGGCTGTTCTGGCGGACGGGTAGCTTCCGGTCGAGCGGCGGACCTAGCATCCGAGCACCGCCTTCGGCGGATGCCGTCGCGGCGGTGGTCCGCCCCTTTTGCTCAGGGAGTACGCCATGACCCTTCGCCGCCGTCTCACCACCGCCCTCGCCGTCCTGGCCGCGAGCGGCTTCCTGATCGGCGCGGCCGGCCAGCTCGCCAAGATGGTCGTCCCGGACTCCGCCGCGCAGAACCAGGCCCGGCTCAGCGATGTCGCGCCCATCCTCATCGGCGGCTTTCTGATCGGTGCCGCCGCGCAGTCCGCCGAGGAGGCCCCGGAGCAGTCCTCGGGCCGGGTCGTCCTGTCATGAACAAGGCCGAACTGGTCGGCTGAGCCACCCGGAGACGAACGGGCCCGGGCACACTCCGTGCCCGGGCCCGTTCGTACGCTCCGGCCGTCCGGTCAGTCGCCGTGCCAGGACCGCCACAGGGCCGCGTACGTCCCGTCCTCCGCGACCAGCTCGTCATGGCTGCCCAGCTCGCTGATCCGGCCCCGCTCCACCACCGCGATCAGATCGGCGTCGTGCGCCGTGTGCAGCCGGTGCGCGATCGAGACCACCGTACGGCCGTCCAGCACCCGCGAGAGCGACCGCTCCAGATCACGGGCGGCCGTGGGATCGATGAGCGAGGTCGCCTCGTCCAGTACCAGGGTGTGCGGGTCCGCGAGCACCAGCCGGGCCAGCGCCAGCTGCTGCGCCTGCGCCGGGGTCAGGGCCAGACCGCCCGAGCCGACCTCGGTGTCCAGACCGTCCGGGAACGTCCGCGCCCAGTCCTCCGCCTCGACCGCCGCCAGCGCGTCCCACAGCTCCCCGTCGCCGGCCCCGGCCCGCGCGAGCAGCAGATTGTCGCGCAGCGTCCCCACGAACACATGGTGTTCCTGGTTGACCAGCGCCACATGCTCCCGGACCCGTTCCGCCGTCATCCGGGACAGCTCCGCGTCGCCGAGCGCCACCCGGCCCGTCCGGGGCGCGTAGATGCCCGCGAGCAGCCGGCCGAGGGTCGACTTCCCCGCGCCGGAGGGGCCCACCAGGGCGACCCGGGACCCCGGGGGCACGTCCAGCGACACCTGGTGGAGCACGTCCACGCCCTCGCGGTAGCCGAAGCGGACGTCCTCCACCCGCATCCGCCGGCCGTCGGGGCGGACGGTGGTGTCGCCCGTGGCCGGTTCGATCTCCCGCACCCCGACCAGCCGGGCCAGCGCCACCTGGGCGATCTGGAGTTCGTCGTACCAGCGGAGCACGATCGCCACGGGGTCCACCAGCATCTGCGCCAGCAGCGCGCCGGTCGTCAGCTCGCCGACGGTGAGCCGGCCCGCCAGCACCAGCCAGCCGCCGATCAGCAGCACGCCGATCAGCACGGTGACATGGGTGAGGGTGATCACCGGGAAGAGCACCGAGCGGAGGAAGAGGGTGTAGCGCTCCCAGCCGGCCCAGCGGCGCAGCCGCCCGTCGGAGAGGGCGACCCGCTGCGGGCCGAGGCGGTGGGACTCCACGGTCCGCCCGGCGTCGACGGTCTCGGCGAGGGCGCCGACCACCGTCCCGTACGCCGCCGCCTGCGCCCGGTAGGCGGCCGGGGCCCGGCGGAAGTACCAGCGGCCGGTGACGATCAGCAGCGGCGCGGCGACCACCACGGCCAGCGCCAGCGGCGGCGAGGTCACCGCGAGCCCGCCGATGAGCAGCCCGGCCCAGATGACGCCGATGGCGAGCTGGGGCACCGCCTCGCGCATCGAGTTGGCGAGCCGTTCCATGTCGGTGGTCACCCGGGAGAGCAGATCGCCGGTCCCGGCCCGCTCCACCACGCCCGGCGGCAGCGCGACCGCGCGGACGAGGAAGTCCTCCCGCAGATCCGCCAGCATCTGTTCGCCCAGCATCGCCGCGCGCAGCTGCATCACGCCGGTGAAGACGGCCTGGACCACGAGCGCGGCCGCGAACAGGGTCAGCGTCCGGTCCAGTTGGAGATCGCGCGAGCCGTCGCTGAGGCGCTGCACCACGGTGCCGAGGAGCTGCGGGCCCACCATCGAGGCGATGACGGCGACGGCGTTCGCCGCCGTCAGGGCCGCGAACGAGCCCCGGTGGCGGCGGAACATCTCGCGGGCGTAGCCGCGGACGGTCGCGCGCCGCGCCACCGGCAGCGTCGGGGCGGGCTCCGTCCCCTCCGGGTCGTGCGACGGCGGCACCACACCGAAGCGGGTCGGCGGGATGGTCGTGGTCTCCGTCATCGGCATTCCTCGGTCGTGGCGAGCGCGGCGGAACGGGCCGGGCCGTCCTGGTCACCCGCGCCGTCGGTGTCGCCGCGGGTGACGAGGGCCCGGTAGCGCGCGTCGTCCCGCAGGAGTTCACGGTGGGTCCCGGCGGCGGTGACGGTGCCCCCGTGGATCAGGAGCACGCGGTCCGCGGTGTCCAGCAGCAGGGGAGAGGCGGTGAGGACCACGGTGGTCCGGCCCGTGCGCAGCTCCTTGAGGCCGGCGGCGATGCGGGACTCGGTGTGCGCGTCGACGGCGGACGTGGGCTCGTCCAGCACCAGCACCTCGGGATCGGTCACCAGGGAGCGGGCGAGCGCGAGGCGCTGGCGCTGACCGCCGGAGAGGGAACGCCCCCGCTCGGTGATCACCCCCGCCATCGGGTCGTCCCCGCCGCCCTCCGAGCGCCCGAGGGCGTCCAGGACGTCGTCGCAGTACGCGGCCCGCAGCGCCGCCCCGGCGGCCACCCGCCCGGACGCGGGGACGCCGAGGAGTTCGCCCAGGGTGCCGGAGAGCAGCACCGGCTCCTTGTCCTGGACGAGGACGGTGGCGCGGGCCCGCTCCAGCGGGAGTTCGTCCAGGGGCACGCCGCCGACGAGCACGGAGGCGTGGTCCGGGGCCGGGTCGACGGGGTGGCCGCCGAGGCGTTCGGCGAGCGCGCCCGCCGTGTCGGGGTCGCCGCTGACCACGGCGGTCAGCTCGCCTTGTGCGGCGCGCACGCCGCTCACCGGGTCGTACAGGTCACCGGTCGGGTTCCCCTCCGGCCGGCCGATCCGGGGCGCGGGCCCCTCCTCGGTCCGGCGCAGCGCCAGCACCCGCGCGGTGCGCCGGGCGGAGGGCTTGGAGTACGAGTAGGCCAGGGCCAGTTCGGAGAAGTTGCGCAGCGGGTGCTGGGTGAGGAGCACGGCGCTGTAGACGGTGACCAGCTCTCCGACGGCGATCCTGCCGTCCTGGGCGAGGGAGGCGCCGTGGACGACGACGGCCAGCAGCAGCAGTCCGGGCAGGATCACGTTGACCATGCCGACCAGCGCCCAGGTCCGGGCGGAGCGGACGGCGGCGCCCCGCACCTCCTGGGAGGCGGCGCGGTAGCGGGCGAGGAACAGCTCCTCGCCGCCGATGCCGCGCAGGACCCGCAGTCCCGCGACCGTGTCGGAGGCGAGTTCGGTGGCGTACCCGGCCCGTTCCCGCTGGCGGTCGGCGCGCCGGGAGGCGGCGGGCAGCAGCGGCAGGGAGGCCAGGGCGATCACGGGGATCCCGAGGGCGACGACGATCCCCAGGTCGGGCTGGTAGAGGACCAGACCGGTGCAGATGGCGACCAGCGCGGTGGCGGCCGCGGTGAAGCGGGAGAGGACCTCGACGAACCAGCCGACCTTCTCGACGTCGGCGGCGGAGACGGCCATCACCTCGCCGGCGGCGACCCGGCGGGTGAGCACCGCGCCGAGTTCGGCGGTCCTGCGGGAGAGCAGTTGCTGGATACGGGTGGCGGCGGTGGTCCAGTTGGTGGTGGTGGCCCGGTGCACCATGCCCTCGCCGAGGGCGATGGCGGCACCGAGCAGCAGTATCAGGGCGGTGGCCCATGCGAGCCGGGAGCCGGAGCCGTCCGCGACGGCCTGGACGGCGAGTCCGACACCCAACGGCAGTGCCGCGACGGAGAGTTGGTTCACCAGGCCCCACGACAGGGCCTTCAGCTGGCCGCCGAGCTGCCGCCGGCCCAGCCAGATCATGAAGCGGGTACCTGAGCGGACGTCCGGGTCACCTGGATCGGAATACGGAAGGTCGCGAATGTGCATGACGTCCCAGTGCGGATCGAGGGAGGCGCAAGAAACGTCAAGGCTCGCGGCTGGAGGGAGGTTTAGGCAATTCCCTTACGGGGAAAGCCAATAGATCACGCCAGGCGGCGGGAGAGATTCCGCCAGCTCCGGTGGCCCGGAGCGGGCCCGGGACCCGGGCCCGCAAGGGTTTTCCTACGCCGAAGGTTTGTCCGAATCCATACCTGTGCGGGCCTTCCGCCACTCGCCCCGGGTGAAGTCGGGCACCGCCAGCGGCATCCCCTTCGCCCTGATCGAGGCATGGCTGAGCGGGACGGGCGCGGTCCACGTCGCCGCGTCGTACACGTCGAAGTCCGGGACGAGCCCGAGCCTCATGCACTGCATCAGCCGGAAGACCATCAGATAGTCCATGCCGCCGTGGCCGCCCGGCGGATTGGCGTGCTCCTTCCACAGCCAGTGGTCCCACTCGGCGTAGCGGGCGAAGTCGCCCCACCGGTGGTCGGTGTGGTCGGGCTCGACATAGATCCGCGCGGGATAGTCCTCGAACACGCCCCGGGTGCCGCCGAGGCTGTTGATCCGGCTGTACGGGTGGGGCGTGGACACGTCGTGTTCGAGCCGGATGATCCGTCCCTGGGCGGTCCGCAGCATGCTGATCGTGCGGTCGGCCCCGATGTAGCTCTCCTTCCAGCTGGGGTCGCTCGGCGGCATATGGGCCTTCCGGTACTCGGCCAGGCCGAGCGCCGGGGTGCCGAAGCTGGCGATCGAGACGACCCGGTCGCCCCGGTTGACGTCCAGGTAGTTGGCGACCGGGCCGAAGCCGTGATTGGGGTAGAGGTCGCCGCGGAGCCGGGTGTGCCACAGCCGCCGCCAGGGGCCCTCGTAGTAGTCCGGGGAGAACATCAGCTCCCGCAGATCGTGGTTGTACGCGCCCGCGCCGTGCAGCAGCTCGCCGAAGAGCCCGGCGTGCGCCATCCGCAGCACCCGCATCTCGTTCCGGCCGTAGCAGCAGTTCTCCAGCTGCATGCAGTGGCGCCGGGTCCGCTCCGAGAGGTCGACCAGCGCCCACAGCTCGTCCAGCCGCATGGCGACCGGACACTCCACGCCGACATGCTTGCCGTTCAGCATCGCCGACTTCGCCATCGCGAAGTGGGTCTCCCAGGGGGTGGCGACATAGACGAAGTCGAGGTCGCCCCGGGCGCAGAGCTGTGCGTAGTCGTCCTCGTCGCGGGTGTAGAGCGCGGGCGCCGGCTGCCCGGCCGCCGTCACCCGGGCGGCGGCGCTCTCGGCCTTGGTCCGGACGGGGTCGCAGAGGGCGACGACCCGCACCCCGGGCTGGGCGAGAAACAGATCGATCATGCTGGCGCCCCGGTTGCCCAGGCCGATGATGCCGACCCGGACGGTGGACCGCCGCTCGAAGGGCACACCCGCCATGGTCCGGCCCTGGCGCGGCGGGGCGGCTGGCTCCGCACCGGCGGCGCCGGCGGCGGCCGCCTGCCCGGCCCCCAGGGCGCCGAACGCGATCCCGGCGCCGGCCACGCCCGCCGTGGTCCGCAGCACGGAACGGCGGCTCGGCGGGGTGCCGTCGGGGGCGGTGTCGAGGAGAGGGGCGTCCGGGGTGTCCGGGGTGCCGGGGGAGTCGGAAGAATCGCGTCCGGGTGTCGCTGCGTCGTTCATCGGGCCTCCACGAGAGCTGATGGCGCTACCGGTTGTCATGTCCTCGCGGAGAACGACCTTGGTCGCTGAAACGACCGATGCGCAAGAGCCCTGTTTGGACTCTCGCGCATCAGCTTGTGGACTTATTTTTCGAGGGTTCCGAAGGTACGGGGGTCGGAGGGTACGCGGATCACAGCGCCGCGGGCGTCTTCTCCCGGTCCGGATCCGGCGTCGCCGACGGGCCCGCCGCCACCGGATCCGGGTCCTCCTTGCGCTCCGGGAAGACCGCCCGGTGCAGCGTGCGCAGCGGCTTCGGCGCCCACCAGTTGGCCGCTCCCAGCAGCGCCATCAGCGACGGCACCAGCAGGGCCCGGACGATGGTCGCGTCGATCAGTACGGCGAACGCCGCGCCCAGGCCCAGCTCCTGGATGAAGACCAGCCGGGACGCCGCCAGCGCGCCCACCGGCACGCAGAACAGCACCGCCGCCGACGTCACGATGGAACCGGTCCGGGAGAGCCCCTGCGCCACCGCGTCCCGCTCGCTGAGCCCCTGGGCCCGCGCCTCCTTGATCCGGCTGAGCAGGAACACGTTGTAGTCGGTGGAGAGACCGAAGGCCAGCGCGAACACCAGCAGCGGGGTGGTCGCCTCCAGCCCGTTCTGCGCGGTGAAGCCCAGGTTCCCGTCCTGGAAGACCCAGACCAGGAAGCCGAACGCGGCACCCGTGGACAGGGTGTTCATCACCAGCGCCATCAGCGGCAGCACGATCGCGCCGGAGAAGGCGAACAGCAGCAGCAGCGTCACACCGGCGAGGATCGCGGCCGCCAGCGGCAGCTTGTCCCCGATGCTCTCCTCCTGCGCCAGATAGTCCGCCGTCGCACCCGTGAAGTTCGCGGAGTACGGCGCCGTCAGCCCCTGCACATCCTCGACGGCGTCCTTCGCGGAGTCGTCCATCGGGTTGCCCGCCAGCACGGCGTCGATCTCCCAGTGCTTCCCGTCCAGTTCGAACGGCGGGACGACGGACTCGACACCCGGAACATCCTTGATCTTCTGCACATAGTCGTCCAGCCGGGCCGCGTCCGGCCTGCCGTCGGTGGTGAGCACGATCTGGAGCGGGGAGGTCCCCGGGTCCTCGAAGTCCTTCGCCAGGTCGGAGGCGACCCGGCCCGCGCTGGTCTCCTGCGGCAGCAGCGACGGGTCGACGCCGGTGAAGCGCACGCCCGCCAGCGGCGAGGCGATGAGGAGCAGCACCGCCGTCGCGATCAGCGCGAAGATACCGGGACGCCGCATGACGCCCGAGGCCATCCGGTGCCAGCGGGACTCCGCCGCCGCCGAGGTGCCCGCGGAGCGCTGCCAGCGGCGCGGCGCCAGCGCGTTGATCCTGTTGCCGAGCACGCCCAGCAGCGCGGGCAGCCCCACCAGGGCGAAGAGCGCGGCGGACAGGACGGTGATCACACCGGCGATGCCCATGGACCGCAGATACGGGTGCGGGAACGCCGTCAGCGCCGCCAGCGCGGCCGCGACCGTGAGCGCGCTGAACAGCACCGTACGGCCGGCCGTCGCCACTGTCCGGCGCACCGCCTCCGCCCGGTCCCGGCCCGCGGCGACCTCCTCGCGGAAGCGGGAGACGATCAGCAGCCCGAAGTCGATGGAGAGCCCCAGGCCCAGCGCGAACGCCAGGCTCATCGCCCCGGCGGAGACCGTCATGAAGTCGGCCGTGAGCCGCAGCCCCGCCATCGTCAGCAGCAGCGACACGATGCCGCCGAGCAGCGGCACGAAGGCGGCCACCAGCCCCCGGAACACCAGGAAGAGCACCACCAGCACGATCGGGAACGCGATCATCTCCGCGTTGGTGACGTCCTCGTCCGAGATCTTGCCGACCTGCACATGGCCCGGTGTCGCACCGCCGAGGGACGTGCTCTCCTTCAGCAGCGGATTCGCCTCGATCGCCTTCTGCAACGCCGCCTCGGCGTCCACGGCGACCTTGTCGGAGATGCTGCGCACGGCGCCGACCACGATGGTGCTGCGGCCGTCGCGGGAGATCAGCGCGGCGCCGGCGGCGGCGGACGCGTCCACGACCTCCTTGACCTCGGGCCGGGTGCGCAGCAGATCACCGGCGGCCTTGACCTCCGCCGGGACCGGTTCACCGGCCTTGACCCGCTCATCGGTGCGGACCAGCAGCACATAGCCCTGCTGGGAGTCGATTCCGGTGGCGCGCACGATCGTCTCGCGGGCGGCGACGTTGCCACCGCTCGGGTCGTCGTAGTCGGACAGTCCGTTGGTCAGTTTCTCCGACACGCTTCCGCCGTAGGCCGTGGCCAGCACGGTGACCACGAGCGCCAATAACAGGACGGCGATTCGTCGGCGGTGGAGGGCCGAGCCCAGAGCGGAGAACATGGCTTCCTTCCTTCCCCCCGGCCCGCCGCGGAGCGCGCACGGAAGGAGGGTGGGGGCGACAGGGCGCTGGACGGCTCGCACCGCCACCTGGTCAGGGGCGGCGGGCACACGGGCCGTACAGCGTTCATGGTCCGGCAAGCCGCTGAATTCCCGCTGGAGCGAGCGTCCGTGACCGAGGGTCGTGCGCTGGGCCAAAGCGCCGCTTGAGCGGGACGAGCCGGTCGGTGACCGCGCCGCCGGGCCGCCGGTAGCGTCGGTCCGGGCCCGCCCGGCGCCGCCCCGTGGCCCCCGTGCCTGCATTCCCGATTCCCGCCCGCACCCGTACCCGTACCTGCGCCTGCACCCGTACCTGCACCTGCGCGCCTGCACCCGTACCCGTACCCGTACTCCCGGATCCGAGGAGAGCACCCATGCGACGGATCTCGTCCACCGTCCACATCGACGCTTCACCCCACGAGGTCTGGGCCCACCTCACCGCCTTCGACCGCTTCCACGAGTGGAACCCGCTCCTGATCCGGGCCGGAGGCAGCGCCGAGGCCGGCGCCCTGCTGCGGCTGCGGCTGCGGGCCCCCGGCAGCGGCCGCGAGACCTCCTTCCGCGCCCGTGTCCTGCGCAGCGAGCCCGGCCGGCTGCTGCGCTGGCGCGGCCGGTTCGTCCTGCCGGGGCTCTTCGACGGAGTGCACTCCTTCGAACTGCATCCCGTCGAAGAAGGGGACGGGGGCGGCACCCGGGTGCTCCAGTACGAGACCCTCACCGGCCTGCTGGTCCCCTTCACCGGCACGATGCACGAGGCGCTCCCGGCCGGCTTCGCCGCGCTCACCGACGCCCTCAAGGCCCGGGTGGAGTCCGCGCGTACCCCCGGCTGAAGGCCGCACCGCCCCCCCCGTGCCACACCCGCCGCCTGCAAGGGCAGCTTTAGGACGGCGCCGGACGATCGAGTGACCATGACTCCGCTGGAGAGGCAGCAAACACAATGACAGCAGAGCTGACCGCACAGGTGTGCGTGGTCGGAGGAGGTCCTGCCGGGCTGACGCTCGCCCTGGAACTGGCCAAACGCTCCGTGTCGGTGGTGGTCCTGGAGCAGAGCGGGCACTTCAACAGGTCCTTCCGCGGCGAGTCGGTCTCCCCCGACTCGGTGTGGCTGCTCGACCGGCTCGGACTGCTCGACCGGCTGGAGGGCGAGTACGCCCAGATGCACCGCATGGAGATCATCGACGGCGGCAGCACGGTGATGCGGACCGACTTCTCCGACTTCGACTATCCGCAGCCGTATCCGGTGGAGCTGCCGCAGCCGGCCCTGCTCTCCGCGCTCGCCGCCACCGCCGGGGAGTACCCCGGCTTCACCCTGCGCCAGGGCGCGACCGCCGTCGCACTGCTCCGCGAGGACGGCGGCACCGGCCCGGTGACAGGGGTGCGCGCCCGGACCCCGGAGGGCGAGCTGACCGTGCACGCCGATGTCACCATCGCGGCCGACGGACGCTTCAGCAAGGTCCGCGAGATGTCGAAACTCCCGTACGAGAAGCTGCCCCTGGACCGGGACGTCATCTGGCTGCGGCTGCCCTTCCCCGCCGAATGGGACTTCAACACCTACCGCATCCGCATCCGGGGCGGCGAACACGGCCTCTTCATCCCCACCCACCCCGACAGCGTGCGGGTCGGCCTCAACATCCCCAAGGGCGGCCTGCGGGACCTGCGCGCCCAGGGCCTGACCGCCCTGCACGAACGGCTCGACCGGCTCGCCCCCGAACTCTCCGGCCCCGTGCGCTCCGTGGTGACCAGCTGGTCCGAGACGTCCATGCTGGACATCTTCACCACCCTGGTGCCCCGGTGGTCGCTGCCGGGCCTCGTCCTCATCGGCGACGCCGCCCACACCCTCACCCCGATCCTCGGCCAGGGCGTCAACCACGCCATCATCGACGCGGTCACCCTCGCCCCCCTCCTCGACTCCGCGCTGAGCGCGGGCGGCGGCCCCGGCCGGCTGCTCGCCGCCGGCCAGGAATTCCAGCGCGTCCGCGAGGAAGCCGTGCGCCTCTCCCGGGGCCTCCAGCTGCGCCAGGAGAAGCTGTTCGCCCTCGACGGCGCCGCCGGCGGGGTCTTCCGCCGCACGCTGTACCGGACCGTCTCCAGCAGCCACGCCCTCCAGCGGCGGGTCCTGGCCCGCGCCTACTTCCAGGTCCAGAAGCCCGGCCCGATCGAGGCGAAGAAGGTCCTCGCGCGGCCCGTCTCCCGCGCCTGAACCCCGTACACCGGTAAACGGACCACTGCCCGGATCCCTCTCCAGGAGTCCGGGCAGTGGTCCGTTTCTCGGTGTACGGGGACGCGCTCACCAGGTGACGGGCAGCCCCTGGAGCGCGTGCACCATCATGCCGCTGGTCATCGACAGATTGCCGACGTCCTCCGCGAGCGCCAGGTTCGGGAAGCGGCGGAACAGCGTGCCCAGGGCGATCTGGAGTTCCGCACGGGCGAGCGCCGCCCCCAGGCAGAAGTGCGCGCCGTGACCGAACGCGAGATGCGCCGAGGCCGTCGGCCGGGACGGCTCGAAGGCGCCCGTGGCGTCGCCGAAGCGGCCCGGGTCCTGGTTGGCGGAGCAGACCGAGGCGATCACCCCGCTGCCCTTCGGGATGACCGTGTCCGCGACCGTCACATCCTCCAGCGTGATCCGGAACGGGCCGCCGTCACCGATGGGGTTGAGCCGCAGCAGCTCCTCCACCACCCGGTCGATCGACTCCGGGTCCGCCCGCAGCGCCGCCAGGTGCTCCGGGTGCCGCAGCAGGGTCAGCGCACACGTACCGATCATGCTGACGGTCGTCTCGTGCCCCGCCACCAGCAGGGTGATGCCCATGGTGATCAGCTCGATCTCGCTGAGCCGCTCCCCGTCCTCGTCATGGACCTGGACCAGCGCGCCCATCAGGTCGTCCGTGGGCTCCTCGCGCTTGCGCTGCACCAGCTCACCGAGGTACTGCACCATCGACATCCGCTGCTCCATCACCTCCTCGGCGGTGTGCGAGGTGAGCGAGACGAAGGCGTCGGACCAGCCCCGGAAGCGGTCCCGGTCCTCGAAGGGGACACCCAGCAGCTCGCAGATGACCATGACGGGCAGCGGGAAGGCGAAGGTCGGGTTGAGGTCGACCGGCGGGGACAGCTTCTCCATCCCGTCCAGCAGCTCGTCCGTCATCTCCTGGATACGGGGGCGCAGATTCTGCACCCGGCGCGCGGTGAACTCGCGCGAGACCAGCTTGCGCAGCCGGGTGTGCTCAGGCGGGTCCATGGTGAAGAGACTGCCGCCCATCGGCGGGGCCGCCGTCAGCCGGGGCGCCCCCTCCGCGAGCATCGCGGCCCGGCTGAACCGCAGGTCGGAGAGCACGGTCCGTACGTCGTCGTACCGGCTGACCACGTATCCGTCGTCACCGCTGGGCAGCTTCACCTTGGCCACGGGGCACTCGCCGCGCAGCTTCTCGTAGACCGGCGGCACCTGCACCGCTGAGGGACGCGGGAACGGATAGTGGAGTTCGGTGCCGGCGGGTGCGCCGGTCTCGGCCGCGGGCTGCGGTGAGGCGGTGTCCATCGTGTGGCCTCCAGGTACGGGGAATCCGGTGATCCGGTGGGACATGGCACTGTCCGCCGAGCGTCCCAGGGGCGGCTTGCGCACCGTTGAAGCACCGATGGAGCCCCCCACACACGCGCGTCGCGGGCCCGCCGCCCCTCGGGACGGCGGGCCCGCGACCATGCCGGGTGTACGGGAGACTCAGCGCTGCCAGCCCTCGCGGGTGCACAGGCCGAAGCCGGCGGCCCGCCCCAGGGCGATGGCGGTCAGCCAGGACATCCCGAAGGTGAAGGGGGCCGCGATGTCCTCCGGCCGGTCCCCGAGGAACGAGAAGACGACCATGACGGCGAACGGGATCGGGGCGCGGTTCAGCAGATTGTGCGCCGGCACCAGACCCGCCGGCAGTCTGCCGGGGCGGCCCGCCCGGCCCAGGCCCGCCAGCCGGGGCAGCAGCGGCAGCGCCGCGCCGACGAGGGCCGCCGGGATCACCCATCCCTGGTGTTTCGCCACTTCGAAGATGTCCCACGCCAGGAGGAACGCCCCCAGCGTGCCCCAGGCGACGCGTACGCCCCCGGACGTCGAACTCCGGGTCGCCCCGGCCGGTTCGGTCATCACCATGTATCTCTTCCCCTCGAAGTCGAGGTGTCGCGGCCGGGGGACCGGGAGGACCCTGGCCCACGCGGTCCGGCCGGCGCATCGTGCGGTCGAACAGTGGAGTATCCGGTACCGCTCTGAAGTCCCACTGGAGCCGCGCCCGCCCTGGCGGTGACGGGGCCGGCCCGTCCCCCGTGTGGGGCCGGGGGACGGGCACGGGCCCTCTCCTGCGGATCCCGGACGTGCCCGGGGTGTGGGGAGCCCCGTGCACCGCCCCGGTCCGGCCGGGTGGCATCGCCGATGCCCGGCCCGTCAGTCGGCCGTGCCGGAGGTCTCCCACTCCGGTACGGCCAGCACCTCCACCACGGCGCAGGTGCAGCTGAACCCGGAGCCGCCGCCGACCAGCAGGATCCGGGCCCCCGGCCGCACCTCGCCCCGCTCCAGCAGCCAGTTCAGCCCGGCGAGCTGGTCACCCGCGCCCAAGTGGCCGACCCTGCGGGCGAACTCCCACGTGGACCGCTCCACCGGGATGCCCAACAGCTGCGGAAGCTGCCACTCCAGCCGGCTGCGCCCGCTCGCCAGGGCCACCACCCGGTCGATTCCGGCCAGGTCCGTGCCCGCGTCGGCGAGGGCCGTGTCCACCACGGACGTCACCACGGCGGCGACCCTCTCGGTGGCCTCCCGGACACTGCCCCGCGAGCGGATGTAGTGCCCGACCCGGCCCAGCAGGTCCAGCGGCTCCGTCGTGGGCAGCGGCTTCAGCCCCGGGCCGCGCACCACGGCCTCCAGGGAGTTGTCCGCGCCGTCCGCCGTCGACAGCAGCCGGGCGACACCGCCCCGCCCCGACAGCAGCAGCGCGGTGCCGCCGTCGCCGTAGACGAAGCCGGGCTCGCTCGACCAGCGCCGCACCAGCGGGGCGCCGAACCGGTCGGCGGTGGTCACCATCGCCGCCGCCGCGCCGCCCGCGACCTGCCGGGCGGCGACCGCCAGCGCGCCGAGGCCGCCGTTGCACTCCTGTTCCAGACCGAAGGCGACCGTGCCCCGGCCCAGGGCGTGGCCCGCCACATAGGACGCCGCCGGCCACATCGGCACCCCCTGGAACCAGATGGCGCTGTGGATCAGCAGCTCCACATCGGCCGCGTCCAGGCCCGAGCGTTTGAGCGCGGTGGTGGCCGCGTGGACGGCCATGTCCGGCGGGGCCATGGTCTCCTCGGCGACCGACACCGACTCGATGGCGTCCGCCGTGTGCTGCTCCGGGTCGTACGCCCCGGAGGCCACGGCCGACGCGGCGGTCTCGGGTTCGCCCAGCCAGACGCCGGTACCCGCGATGTACACGCCTTCCCAGCGCATGAGGTCTCCTCTCTCTCCCTGTGGAACCGGACCTGTCGAACCGGACCTGCGGAACCGGACCTGTGGGACCCGACCCGGAGGACCGGTCGTCCGGCGGGTCCGGTCGGGCGGGTCGGGTCAGGCGGGTCCGACGGCCTGTTCCCGCAGCGCCGACACCACGCGCCACAGCGAGGCGGGCGTGGCGAAGGTGGCCGCCACCAGGTCGGAGTCGGGGATGGCGATCCCGTACGCCGACTCCACCCGCACCAGCACCTCGACCATGGCGAGCGAGTCGAGCCCCGCCGCCTTGAGGCTGGTCCCGTCGGTCAGCGGCCCCTTGGCCCGCAGCCGCGGCAGCACCTCGTACAGCAGTTCCTCGTACTCCTCGTCCCAGGGCGCGGTGTCCCCGGCGGTGGCGGTCGCCTCGGTGACGGTCGCCCCGGTGGTGGTGTCGGTCATGACGGTGGTGTCCTCCGTGCGCGGTTCCGATGCGGGCTGGATGTGCTGGCGCCGCAGCGCCAGCCGGGTCGCGGAGACGGTCTCGCCGCCGTCCACCAGGACTTCGGCGGGCGCGGGGTGCCCCAGGAAACCCAGCAGGCTCGCCGAGAGGCCGTACGCCCCCACGTTGGGGAAGACGAGCAGGTCGCCGGGGCTCACCCCGGGCAGCTCGGCCGCGCGGGCCAGGATGTCGGCGGGGGTGCACAGCGGCCCGGCCAGCGTCACCGACACCGGCCCGGAGCCCGCTTCGGAGGCCCCTTCGGTCCCGTCCCCGCCGTCCCCGCCGCTCGCGCCGTCCCCGGATCCGGGCTCCAGCGGCTGCGCGGAGAGCGGCAGCAGCCGGCCGAGGCCGGAGAGCCCGCCGAGGTGGTTGATGCCGGAGTCCAGGACCGCGTAGTCGCTGCCCCGGCTGTGCTTGACGTCGGTGACCGTGACCACCAGCCGGCCGCTGTCACCGACCAGATAGCGGCCGGACTCGAACGCGACCACGGGCTCGCCGTCCCGCCAGCCCGGCAGATACTCGTCCAGGACGGTGCTCAGCGCCGTGCGCAGCCCCCCGTAGACGGGCCGCTCGCCCGGGGTCGCGTACGGGGCGGCGAAGCCCCCGCCCAGGTCCAGCAGGTGCAGCGGGATGCCCAGCTCGTCGCGGAGCTGCGCGGCCGTGCGCACGCTCTGCGCCAGCTCGGCCCGCAGACCCTCCTCGTCGCGGGCGTTGGTCAGCGGGAAGAAGTGCATCCCGACGATCCGGGTGCCCTTCGCCAGCAGCCGCGCCCGCTCGGTCATCAGCCCGTCGAGGTCGAAACCGAACTGCGAGGGGCCGCCCGTCATCCGCAGACCCGCCTGGCCGGGCGCGCCCGCCGCGTTGATCCGCAGGACGCAGTCGGCGGTGACGCCCTGCGCCGCCGCGGCCTCGCCGATCCGTTCCAGATCGCCGAAGGACTCCGTCGAGAACGTGCGCATGCCGGCCGCGACGGCCTCGTCCAGCTCCGCCCGGACCTTCCCCGGTCCTGAGTACATCAGTTCGGCGGCCGGGTGCCCCGCCTCCAGGGCGGCCGCCAGCTCCCCGCGTGAGGTGACCTCGGCGCGGGCGCCGCCCCGGCGCAGCTCGGCGACGAGCCCCGGGTGCGGATTGGCCTTGAGCGAGTAGTAGATCCGGCTGGGCTGCGGCAGGGCCGCCCGCAGATCCTCCAGCGATGCCCGTACCCGGGCGAGGTCGTAGATGTAGAGCGGGCTGCCGTACCGTTCCACGAGCCGGCGCTCGGTCCGGCTCCTCTCAGTCGTCATCGGTTCCCTCCACCAGCCGCCTGCGCAGCTCCTTGCGGTCCGTCTTGCCGTTGGGGGTGAGCGGTAGGGCGGTGAGGACCCGGCAGTCGTCGGGCACCTTGGCCGGCTCCAGCCGGTCGCCGAGCCGTGCCAGTACCTGTTCGCCGGTGAGGTCGCCGGTGACGAAGAGGACCATGTCCCTCTCCTCCTCCGGCACCAGCAGCGCCGCCTCCCGCACCCCGTCGATGTCCAGCGTCGCCGCCTCGATCTCCACCGAACTCATCCGGGAGCCGCGCCGCTTGAACAGATCGTCCCTGCGGCCCTGGAAGTGGACGTGTCCGTCCTCGTCCAGCCAGCCGTAGTCCCCGGTGTGCAGGGTGACGACACCGGTGTCGGGGTCGTGCCGGAACCGCAGCGCGGTGGGCTCCGGCGCCTGCCAGTAACCGGCCATCACATGCGGTCCCCGGACGCAGAGTTCGCCGATCTCGCGCGGCGGCAGCGCGGTGCCGTCGTCGTCCAGCGCCAGCACCTCGGTGCCGTCCAGCGCCGTGCCGCACGAGCCGGGCCGGGCCAGGTCGCCGTCCGGTTCCAGGATGGTGATCCGCTTGCACTCGGTGGTCCCGTACATGGGGGCCACGGCCGCGCCGGGGAAGGTCTCCCGCAGCGAGGCGATCAGCGGGGCGTTGAGCGCGGCCCCGGTGTTGGTGAAGAGCCGGATCCGGGTGGCCCTGGGGTCCCGGCCGCCGAGGCGGACCAGCAGCTCGCCCAGCGAGGGCACCAGCGGCACCACCGTGGCGCCGTGGTCGCGGGCGAAGCCCAGCAGCCGGGCGTGGTCGGCGGGGCCCGACAACAGCAGCTCCGAACCGGCCAGCGCGGACAGCAGGATCTGGTAGAGGCCGTAGTCGAAGGAGAGCGGCACCGCGGTGAGCACCACGTCGTCCGGGGTGTAGTTCAGCCGGGCGGCGATGGCCCGCGCGGCGAACGCGACGGGGCCGTGCGGACAGGCGACGCCCTTCGGGGCCGCGGTGCTGCCCGAGGTGTAGATCAGCAGCGCGAGACGGTCGGCCGGGACGTCCCGCTCGGGCCGCTCGTCGGGGGCGTCGGCGGCCCCGGTCAGGTCCAGGTCGCCGACGGTGGCCACGGGCACCCCGGCGGGCCAGGCGAGACCGTCCGCCTCCGTCCGCTCCCCGTCCTCGGCGACGATCAGCGAGGGACCGGAGTCCGCGAGGACCGCCCCCAGGTGGTACGCCTTCATCCCGGGGTTGATCGGCACCAGCACCGCGCCGCGCCGCCAGGTCCCGTACAGCACCGCGAGGAACTCCCGCACGCTGCCGACCCGGGCCAGCACCCGGTCGCCGGGCCGGATGCCGTGGCCGTCGAGGAACCGGCCGAACGCGTCGGCGGCGGCGTCGAGTTCCGCGTACGTCCAGACGCCGTAGCGGTCGCGCACGGCCGGGGCGTCCGGGCCCTTGGCGACGGCCGCGGTGAGGAAGACCTCGGCCGCGTTCTCCACCCGGAGCGCGCCGGGGGTGCCGACGGCGTTGTCGATCACCGCCGTGGCGGGCCAGGAGCCGTGGGTGGGGGCGGTCATGACGCTACCTCCGCGCTCTGCGTGCCCGCCCAGCCGGGCGTGGCGGTGATCTCCAGGACGGCGCAGCTGGCGGCGCCGGGACCGGCGGAGAGCAGCAGCACCCGGTCGCCCGGTGCCAGCACGCCCCGCTCGGTGAGGTCGTTGAGGGCGGCGAACTGGTCGCCCGCGCCCAGATGTCCCGCATGGCTGCCGAACTCCCACGTGGTGCGCTCGCCCGGGACCCCCAGCAGCTGTTCGGCCTGGCGTTCCATCTTGTTGCGGCCGCCGGTGGGCAGCACGGCCCACGCCAGGTCGGGACCCTCGACGCCGGCCTCGGCGAGCGCCTCGTCGACGACGCCCTTGACCATGGCGACGAGCCGGTCGGTGGCCTCGCGGATGTTCCCGGCGCCGGAGCGCAGATAGTGGGCGAAGCGGGCGCCGTGGTCGTACGGCTCGTCGGTGGGCAGCGGGGTCGGTCCGGCGCCCCGGGCCAGGGCCTCCATCCGGTTGTCGGCGCGGGTGGCGGTCGACAGCACCCGGGCGAAGCCGCCCCGGTTGGACAGGACCAGCGCGGTGCCCCCGTCCCCGTACACCAGACCGGCCTCCGCCGACCAGCGGTCGATCAGGGGCTCCGCGAAGCGGTCGGCGGTGGTGAGCACCGCGGCGGCGGCGCCGGACTCACAGCGCAGATGGCGGGCGGCCAGCTCCAGCGAGGCGACGGCCGCGTTGCACTCCTGCTTGACCTCGAAGGCCGGCACGGACCAGTGGACGGCGTGGTCGGCGACGTACGACGCCACCGGCCACATCGTCTGCCCCTGGAACCAGACGTAGTTGTGCAGCAGCAGCCGCACATCCCCGGGGTCCACCCCGGACCGCTTGAGCGCGGTCGTCGCCGCGTGCACGGCCATGTCGGGCGGCGCGACCCCGTCCCCGGCCACCCGGACGGACACCAGGCCGTCGGCCTCCCACTGCTCGGGGTCGTACGCACCCGCCTCCACGGCGGCGCGGGCGGGATACGGTTCGGGGAGCCACGCACCCGTTCCCGCCACGTAAACGCTTTCCCAGCGCATGGTTCTCCCATCGTCGGTGGGCGGGCCCTTGGGTGCCGCCGCACACCGGGGCGTGCGGCGGCTCCCCGGGATCCGCCCTCGCGTGGATCGTCCGCCCACGTGCTTTGGCCCGGCTAAAAGACGAGGCCCGGCAGGGGAGGGGCAGCACGCCGACGGCCCCGCCCCTGGTGAACTCCAGGGGTCCGGGGCCGTGGTGGCGCCGCTGTCGGGCCGGGGTCCGGCCGGCGCCTCAGCCGGTGGCGGCAGGGGCCGCCGGGCGTACGTCGTCGTCGGCGCCCGCCCCGGCCGCTCTTCCGTCGGGGCCCGTGCCGACCCGGCGGGCGGCCACCAGCACTGTCAGCACCAGCACCAGCGGCACGGCCATCGCCACCCGGTAGGAGATCCCCGCGCCGACCGCCCCGATCAGCGGCGGACCGAGCAGGAACCCCACGTAGTTGAAGAGGTTCACCCGGGCGATCGCCGTGTCCTGCGCCCCCGGCAGCGTCCGCGCGCCCAGCGAGAAGAGCTGCGGGATCATCACGGAGAGACCCGCCCCGAGGACCCCGAAGCCCAGCACGCCCACCCAGGGGCCCGGCGCGAGGGCGACCACGGCGAACCCGGCCGCCGCCAGCAGCGCGCCCGTACGGATCACCGCCGCGGCGCCCCAGCGGCGTACCCACAGGTCCCCGAAGCCGCGCCCGGCCAGCGTCGCCACCATGTAGAGCGCGTACGGGACGGTCGCCATCGCCTCCGAGCTGTGCAGCGTGTCCTCAAGGAACTTGGCGCTCCAGTTGGTCGCCGTGGAGTCGGCGATCACCGCGATGCTCATGATCAGGCAGAGCGGCAGCAGCGGCTTCCAGGGCACGCCCCCGCCCTTCGCGCCCCGGCCCTTCGCCTGCCGTGCGGGCGGCGGACCGGACGGCTGCCCCGCGACCCGGCCGAGCCGGGGACCGACACCGACGGCCACCGGCAGCAGCACCGCCACCGACACCGCGTAGAGCACCCCCAGGGAGATGTCCCAGTGCGCCCCGGCCCACGCGAGCCCGGCCCCGATGATGCCGCCGAGGCTGGCGGAGCCGTGGAAACGCAGCATGACGCTGTGGCCGAAACGGTTCTCGATGGCCACCCCCGACATGTTCAGCGTCGCCTCCATCGCCCCCGTCAACAGCCCGAACACCGCCATCGCGAGTGCCAGATGCCACAGGGCGTCCCCCGCGCCCGCGCCGATCAGCGTCAGACACAGCACCGGCTGAACCGTCCGTACGACGGTGGCGGCGGGCACCCGGCGCACCACCCGCACGGCCGTGAGACTGCCGACCCCGGCGAGCAGCGGAACAGCGGCGAGAAACAGCGGCAGCACGGCGTCACTGACGCCGTAACGATCCTGGATCGCCGGAATCCGGGTCACCAGCAGCGCGAAGACCGCCCCGTGGACGAGAAAGACCAGCAGCAGCGCCGAGCGCGCCTGGCGCAGCCGTGCCGGGACCTCCATGGCACACCCCCTTCGGTCAGCCGCCTCGGCCGAGCACGGCCCCGGCACCGTAAGGAGCGGCCCTGAAGCATGACTAGAGCCCGTCGGCCGGAGCATGCGGGGCCCGCCGCCGCGCAAGGCTTCCTTCAGTGCCCTGCGGAAGGCTGGAGCGGCCCAGCCTGTCCCGGAACGACGGAGGACCGAGACCATGCATCCACCCGGTACGGACGGACCGGCGGCCGGGGATCCGCGCCGCTGGTGGATCCTCGGCGTGCTCTCCATCGCCCTGTTCTCGATCGTGCTCAACAACGGTCTGCTCAATGTGGCGATCCCCCAGATGATGCGGAGCCTCGACGCCGACATCGGCGACCTCCAGTTCATCGTGGACAGCTACGCCCTCGTGCTCGCGGGGGCCCTGCTCACCGCCGGAACCCTCTCCGACCGGTACGGGCACAAACGCGCCACCCTGCTGGGCGCCGCCGTCTTCGGCGCCGGCTCCCTCGTGGGCGTGGTCGCCGACAGCACCGGACAACTGGTCGCGGCCCGCGCCCTGATGGGCCTGGGCGCCGCCTTCATCATGCCCGGCACCCTCGCCGTGCTCGTGCACGTCTTCCCGCCCGGGGAGCGGGCGCGGGCCATCGGGCTGTGGAGCGGGGCGTCCGCGCTGGGCGTCGCCGCCGGGCCCGTCGTCGGCGGCACCCTCGTCGGCCACTTCTGGTGGGGCTCGATCTTCGTCGTGAACCTGGTGCCGGTGGCGGTCGTGCTGATCGCCGGAGCCCTGCTGCTGCCCGAGTCCGCCGCCGCCGAACCCCGCAGACCCGACCCCGTCGGCGCGCTCCTCGGCACCGTCGCCATGGTCGCCCTGGTCTTCGCCATCATCCATGTCTCCCAGGACGGCTGGACCGACGCCGGGCCGCTGACCGGCTTCGCCGTCGCCGCCGTCGCCGGGGTCGCCTTCGTCCTGTGGGAACGCGCCCACCCCAGCCCGATGATCGACTTCGATCTGCTGCGCCGCGCCCCCTTCATCGGGGCGAGCGTCAGCATCCTGCTGCTGATGTTCGGGCTCGCGGGCACCCTGTTCGTTCTCACCCAGCGGCTCCAGTTCGTCCTCGGGTACGGGGCGCTGAAGGCCGGGCTCGCCGTGATGCCGGTGGCGTTCGCGGTGCTCGTCGGCACCCTGATCTGCCCCGCGCTGGTGCGCCGGCTCGGCCCCGGCGGCAGTGTGGCCGCCGGTCTGGGCGTCGGGGCCGCCGGGATCCTCGTCGTCGCGCACGCCGGCGGCGGCTACCCGGGCGTGCTGGGCGGGCTGCTGCTCGCGGGCGCCGGGATGGGGCTGGCCATCGGGCCCACGACCGATGTGGTGATGTCCCTGGTGCCGCCCGAGCGCTCCGGGGCCACCGGCTCCCTCGACATGACGATGCAGGAACTGGGCAACGCGCTGGGCGTCGCCGTGGTGGGCAGCGTGCTCGCGCACAGCTACACCGGTGAGGCGGCCGGGTCCCGCCTGCCCGAGGCCGCCGGCACCACACTGGACACGGCGCTGCGGTACGCCGAGAGCACCGGCGGCACCGCGGGCGCGGCGGTCGCGGACGCCGCCCGCGACGCCTTCGACAGCGCCGCCGCCGCCGGACTGACGGTGGGCGCCGCGGGGGCCGCCCTCGGGGTCCTCGTGGCCGGCCTGCTGATGCCGGGGCGGTCCTGGAAACCCGTACCGCACGAAGGAACGGACCCCGGGCCCGGCGACACCGTCCGCGACACGGACGCGGGGGAGCGCGCACCCGCCGGCAGCTCCGTGGGGTGAACCGGCACGACAGCACAGGGCCGCCCCTTCCCCGCGACGGGAAGGGGCGGCGGTCCGCGCACTGCCGTGGACAGCACCGGCTCGGGCAGGTCAGTCCGCGGGTGCCCCCACGAGGTCCAGGTCCAGCGGCTGGAAGCCCGAGACGTCCTCGTACCTCCGCAGCACGCCCGTCAGATGCTCCAGGAAGACGGCCTCCTGCTCCCGGATGAAGAAGTGGCCGCCCGGCAGCACCCGGTTCTCGCTCTCCCGGGTCGTGTACGCCGACCACTCACGGATCTCCCGCACCGTGACCAGCCGGTCGTCGACGCCCGCGAACGTGTGCACCGGCACCGGCACCGGGGCACGCTCCACGTTCCCGGAACTGGCACACAGCAGCAGATCCCCGCGGACCACCGGCAACAGCGCCGCCAGCCACTCCGGGCGGTCGAGGAGCGCCCGGGGCAGCCCGCCCAGCTCGGCCAGGCCCCGGATCAGCTCGCCGTCGTCCGACACCCGTCCATTGGTGATCGCCGGGGGCGGCAGATGGGGCGCCCGGTGGGCACTCAGCAGCAGCGCGAGCGGCAGCTGACGGCCCCGGGCGTGACGGCGCTGCGCCAGGGCGAACGCGATCAGGGCGCCCATGCTGTGCCCGTACAGCACATGCGGGCCCTCCAGCGCGGGCCCCAGCTGCTCGTCCAGATCGTCCACGAGCGCCCGAAGATCGGTGAAGCGGGGATCCGCCATCCGCCCCTCCCGGCCCGGGAGCTGCACCGGCTGCACGTCCACCGCCGCGCCGAGCCGGCGCTGCCATCCCGCGTACGCGGAGGCGCCCCCACCCGCGTAGGGGAAGCAGAACATACGGAGGCGGCCCCCGTCGGCGGCTGACCCGCCGCGCCTCAGATAACGCGTCATATTGCCCGGTTCTCCTCTCGGTGCTCGATGTCCACCGGGCGGCCGCGGGCCGAAGGTGAGCGGGGCCCGCGGGCGCCGCCCGGTGGTGTGCCGGCCGGACCGGGGCACAGGCCCGGCACGGGAGGGGCGGGGGAGCGGCGGAACCGCCCACCGGCCCGGCCCGTACGCCTGTGCGGTGAGGACATCGGCTGACACGTATACAGCGTCGGCACCGGTGCTTAAGTGCGGCCAAACGATGGGCAATGGGACCATGTGCCACGCAAGCGACAGCGCAACCCCGTACGGCGGCACCGGGACGCGGCGGACGCGGCGGATACGGCGGCACCGGGGAGACGGTGGGTACGCCGGCGCACGGCAGCGCACAGCAGGCCGCGGCCCGCGGGTGGATCCCCGGGGCCGCGGCCTGCCGTCCGCCGTCGCCTGCGCGGCGGGTGTCCCACGGCGGGGGAGCCGCCGCGAGCCCCGCCCGGTTCCGTTAGGCCGTCTCTTACGGATCTTGCTGGGGCTCGCGTGCCCTGGCACCGCACCTCGCCGCGTTGTCGTCAATCGCCGCTGGCCCCCTGGGCCTGGCGGCCCGGGTGGGGGTGCCACCGGCGGAGCCAGGGGGAGTACCCCCACCGCAGGGACTCATTCCTCCGCCTTGCGATGCGTCCCCTCGGCCCTGGCGGGCCTGGGGAGACCCCATGCACCAGACCCCGCTCCCTCACCCAGCCTGATCCGTAAGAAACGACCTACGCCGGGGCCGTCACCAGCCAGTCCGCCGACCGGGCCGGCCCGCCGGGACCCATCGGGTGCGGCGGCTCCAGTCCCGGATCCGCCTCCAGGATCCCCTGGTGCAGCCGCTGGAGCCGGGGCGAGGGCTCCAGCGCCAGTTCGCGGACGAGCGAACGGCGCAGCCGGTGGTAGGCGCTGAGCGCGTGCGACGGTCTGCCGCAGCGGTAGAGCGCCAGCATCAGCTGCGCGTGCACCGTCTCGTGCAGCGGGTGCTGCGCGGCCAGCGCCGTCAGCTCGCCCAGCAGCGCCGCGTGCCGCCCGAGCCGCAGATCGGCCTCGATCCGGCCGTCCAGCGCGCACAGCCGCGTCTCCTCCAGCCGCAGGGTCTCCACCTCCAGCGCCCGCCCGATCTGCACATCCGCCAGCGCGGGGCCGCGCCACAGCCCGAGCGCCCGGTGGAGCAGCTGGGACGCGTCCAGGTCCCGCCCCTCCCGCAGCGCCGACTGCCCGGCCACGCACAGCCGCTGGAACTCGGTCGCGTCCACCGCCGACGTCACATCGAGCGCGTAACCCCCGTACCGCGTGCACAGCACGTCCTTGGGGCCGCGGATGCCCGCCGGGTCCAGCGCGTCCCCCAGCATGCGCCGCAACTGCCGGATGTACGTCTGGAGCGTCGCCGGCGCGGTACGCGGCGGGGCGTCCCCCCACAACTCGTCCAGCAGCGTCGACACCGTCACCACCCGCCCGGGATGCAGGGCCAGCAGGGCGAGCACCTGACGCGGCTTGGCCGCGCTCGGCACCACCGACACATGGTCGAGTTGCGCGACGAGCGGCCCGAGGACCCGGATCTCCATCTGGTTCTCCTTCCAACCACACCGCCCGAGTTACGTCCCCGGGGGCTCCACGATGGCATCGGGGACCCGGCCGGCCCCAGTGATCGGGTCACCGGCCCCGGGTGAATCCGCGACGGTCCGGACCATGAGGAACTCATGGTCCGCCCCTATGAAGAACTCATACGGGAGCCGTGAACGGAACACTGTCCCGGCCCCCCCGCCCGATCGCAGAATTTTCTCCCGATCCCATGGCACCGCGGCTCCGATCCACATCCGTCGAACGCGGAGGACATCATGAACGAGACCGTCTTTCTCACCCAGCAGGCCGTCAGTGATCAGGAGAGCGCCGAGTGCTCCGGGGGCGGGGACGGGCGGGACGCAGCACTCGCCCAGGAGTGGCTGGTGGAGCTGATGGCCCGGACCTGGCTCGAACCCACCCTCGCCGACCGCTACCGGGCCGACGCCCGCTCCGTGCTCGACGAGTTCGGCTTCACCCTCGCCGTCGGCGAACAGGCCCCCCCGCTCCCCGAGTCACCCGTGTCCGAACTCTCCATCGAGGAACTCAACCGGCCGGTGAACGCCCATCAGTCGGGCTGCTTCTGCCTCCAGATGGACTCCGTGTCGACCTCGGCCGCGAGCCGGACGATCCTGCGGTGACCTCCGTCCACGGGGAGCCCCCCGCCAGAGCCGCGGAGTCCACGCGAGGCCGCCGCGTGGGCTTCCGCAGCCACATCAGGGCCGAGGTCGTCGCCGGGGACGCCGCATATCTTCTGTCGGACCGGGGGGTCACCGCACTCCAGGGCGACCAGATCGAGACGCTCGTACCGCTTCTCGACGGCACCCGCGACCTCCCGTCGGTACTGCGCGAAGCGGCCCGGACCATCCCCGCCGAACAGGCCGGACGGCTCATCGGGCGGCTCGCCCAGGCCGGCCTCGTCGGCTACTCAGCGGCCGCCCCCGACCTGGGCGCCGACCCGGTGCGCGGCCCCGCCCGCGCCTACTGGGAACTGGCCGGCCTGGACGGGGCGGACGCCCTCCAGAGGCTGGCCGCCGCCCGGGTCCAGGTGCTCGCCGTCGGCGGCGCCGACGCGGCCCCGGTGCTCGACGCCTGCGCCGCCGGCGGACTGGCCGCCGTCGCCGCCGACGCCCGCGACTACGGCGCCACCGTCGCCACCGGCCAGCTCTCCGTCGTCGTCTGCGACGACTACCTCGACCCCGGGCTGCGCGAGATCGACGCCGTGCACCAGGTCACCGGACGCCCCTGGCTGCCCGCCCGCACCGGCGGCTCGACCGCCTGGGTCGGCCCCGTGTTCACCCCCGGCGTGGGCGCCTGCTGGTCCTGCCTCGCCCACCGGCTGCGCGGCCACCGCCTCGCCGAGGCACCCGTCCGCCGCGCCCTCGGGCTGAGTGGCCCCGTGCCCCGCCCCGCCGCCCGCGTCTCCCCTTCCAGCGCCGGCGCCGCCCAGCTCACCGCCCTCGAAGCGGCCAAGTGGCTCGCCGGATACCGCTACCCGGGTCAGTCCGCCGTCCTGACCCTGGAGACGCTGTCCCTCACGACCCGCCACCACGAACTGCGCCGCCGCCCCCAGTGCCCCGACTGCGGGGACCCCGCGCTCGTCGCCGAGCAGGTACGGCGCCCCGTGACCCTGGTCTCCCGGACCCCGCACGCCTCCGGCGGCCACCGCGCCCGCTCCGCCCAGCAGGTCCAGGACGCCTACGGACACCTCGTCAGCCCGGTCACCGGCGTCGTCGACACCATCCGCCGCGACCCGCGCGCCCCCGCCGGACTCCACTGCTACGTCTCCGGCCGCAACCCCGCCGTCGGCGCCACCGACCTCGCCCAGCTGCGGATGGGACTGCGCCAGATCAGCGGCGGCAAGGGCGCCACCCCGCTGGACGCCGAGGTGAGCGCCCTGTGCGAGGCGCTGGAACGCTACAGCGGCACCCTCCAGGGCGACGAACCGCGCGTCCGCGACACCCTGCGCGGCCTCGGCGCGAGCGCGCTCTCCCCGGACCGCTGCCAGCTCTTCGCCCCCCAGCAGTTCCGCGAACGCGACCGCTGGAACGCCCTGCACTCCCCGTACCAGCACGTCCCCGAGCCCTTCGACGAGCGCGCGCCGGTCGACTGGACCCCCGTGTGGTCCCTGACCGAGCGGCGCCAGCGGCTGCTGCCCACCGGGATGCTGTACTTCACCGGCCCGCCCGACGGCACCGTCCCCCGGCTCGCCGGCCGCCGCTCGCTGCGCGCCGACTCCAACGGGAACGCCGCCGGGGCCAGCCTGGAGGACGCGATCCTGCACGGCTTCCTGGAGCTGGTGGAACGGGACGCGGTCGCCCTGTGGTGGTACAACCGCACCCGCCAGCCCGGGGTGCGCCTCGACGGCCGCGGCGGCTTCGGCGACGCGTGGGCCACGGAGCTGACCGGCGTCTACCGGGAGCTGAACCGCGAGGTGTGGGCCCTCGACCTCACCTCCGACCTCGGCATCCCCGTCTTCGCGGCGCTGTCCCGGCGTACCGACAAACCCGCCGAGGACATCATGTTCGGCTTCGGCGCGCACCTCGACCCGGTGATCGCGCTGCGCCGGGCGCTGACCGAGATGAACCAGTTCCTGCCCGCCGTCGTCGACGCCCGCGCCGACGGCTCCGGTTACGGCTCGGTCGCCCCCGAACCGCTCGGCTGGTGGTGGGGCGCGACCGTGCGCAACCAGCCCTATCTGCTGCCCGACCCGGCCGCCGCCCCGCGCGGCCCGGGGGACTTCGCCCACCGCCCCGGCACCGACCTGCGGGAGGACGTCGACGCGGCCGTGGACCTGCTGCGGGCCCACGGCATGGAACTGCTGGTGCTGGACCAGACCAGGCCCGACATCGGTGTCCCCGTGGTGAAGGTCGTCGTCCCGGGACTGCGCCACTTCTGGGCCCGGTTCGCGCCGGGCCGGCTCTACGACGTGCCGGTGCGGATGGGCCGGCTGGCCGCTCCCACACCGTACGACGATCTCAACCCCGTACCCCTGTTCGTCTGACCCGCCCGACCCGCCTTACCGGCCCGACCTGTCCCGATCCGCCCCACCGGCCCGACCCGTCCGATCCCTTCCGACGCCTGATGAGCCGCCCCCACCGGCCCGCCCCCGTGCCCCGCCAGGAGTTCCCATGCCAGTTGAGAGGTCGTCCCAGGCCCCCCCGACCGTTCGCCGCGGCAGACGGCGCAGTCTCTCCCTCTGGGCGCTCCGCGAGGACGTCCTGGTCGAGACGGGCTGCCCGAGCGGTTCCGTCGTGCTCTCCGGCCGCTGGGGCGAGATCCGGCTGCGCCATGCGCGGCCCACGGTCCGGGAAGCGCTGCGGCGGATGAGCCTCGGCCCCATCTCGCTGGCCAACGTGGTGGCGGACACGGTGGCGTCGTCCGCGCCCGCGGACGGGGCCGCGCACGGCGCCGGGGAGGGCGCCGGAACCCCGATCGAGGGCTCGCTCGCCGAGATCCTCATGGTCCTCCAGCGGCTCCAGCACCTCGTGGTGCGCTCCCTGAGCCTGGACAGCCCCGACCACTTGCTGATGTCGGTGGTCCCCATCTCGCAGTCGGCGCGGTTCGCCCCCGCCGCCGTCGGCGCGACGCACCCCATCCGCCTCTCCCACTTCGCCTTCCTGCGCAGCGAGGGCAAGGGCTTTGTCCTGGAGGCGCCCACCTCCCTGCACCGGGTGGTGCTGCACTGCCCCGAGGCGGCGTGGGTCGTCGGCATGCTCGGCCGGCCGGTCACCAGCGCGGAGGTGGCGGAGGCGGTGCCCCTGCCCGTCGAGGCGACCATGGAGATCATCGCCCATCTGCTGGCGACCGGGATGGCCGTCCCGGCGGAACCGGTCCCCGACGGCGCCACCGTCGCGGAACTGGAGGGTCCGGGGGCGTCCCCGGCCCCGCACCGGTGCGGGCCGCCCGATGCGTCGGGCCCCGACTTCGCCGAGGACCGGGACCCGGCGCTCGCCTCCTGGTCCGCGCTCGACCTGCTCTTCCACACCCGTTCCACCCTGGGCCGGCACGACGCCGACTTCGGCGCCACCTACCCCCTCGCCGACCGGATGGCACCCGCCCCGGCGGTCAAACCGCTGCCGGAGGGGCCCCGGATCTTCCTCGACCGGCCCAAGCTGGCCGAGGTCCCCGCCGCCGACCCGCCGCTGACCACCGTGCTGGAGGAGCGCCGCTCCATGCGGACCTTCGGCTCCAGCCGGCTCACCGCGGCCACGCTGGGGGAGTTCCTCTACCGGGCGCTGCGGGTGCGCTCCCTGCACGAGAACCCCGGGAACGGCCAGGAGGGCCCGTTCACCGACCGCCCCTATCCGAGCGGAGGCCGCGCCTATGAGCTGGAGTTCTATCTGGCGGTACGGGACTGCGCCGGAATCCCGCCGGGCATCCACTACTACGCCCCGCTGGAGCACTGCCTGGTGCGGGTCGGGGACGCGGAGCCCGATTCGGCCATGGCGGAGATGTTCGACGAGGCACGGATCGCGGCCGGTCTCACCGACCCGCCGTCCGTGGTCATGACGATCACGTCCCGGATCCACCGGCTCACCTGGAAGTACAGCGGTCTGGCCTACGCGCTGACGCTCAAGCACGTCGGGGCGGTGACCCAGAACCTCTACCTCATCGGCACCGCGATGGGCCTGGCCTCCTGCGCGCTCGGCAGCGGCGACATCGAACTCTCCGCGCGGGCCACCGGCATCGACTGGCGGGTCGAGCCGTGCGTCGGCGGATTCGTCCTGGGAACCTTCCCCGACAAACCAGAACATACCGCCGCTTCGGCGCGGGAAATTCACAGGTCTAATCCACAAAGCGGCGGTGAAGTCCGCAGCCTCTACATAAACTGACCTCCCTGATGCCGTTCGCGGGGGAATGCATGGAAGCCACGGCGAGCTCGGGCAGAGCCAAGGCCGGCAGCAGCACAGCGGACGACGTCGAGACGGGGACGGGCGGCATCCCCGCGCTCTCGACAGCGGTACGCACCCTCGGCGTCGACGCGCCACCTCCCCAAGTCGCTCTGAGCATCCTGGTGCTGGTGATGAGCGGATTCATGCTGGTCGGGTTCCTCAACATCCTGGAGGCCTCGTCGTCGCCCACGATCCTGATCGTCACCGGTGCGGGCTTCGTCGCCATCTTCGGCCTCCAGCTCGTCCACTCCGCCCACCGGCTGCGCCGGTTACGGGCCCGCTGGGGCCGCTGGACCCTCGCGCTCCAGGCGCTGCTGACCTATCTGCCGCTCTTCACCCTCGGGCTCGCCTGGGGCGGCATGGGCGGCTTCCTGGGCGCATCCGTCCTGCTGGTGCTCCCCGCCCGCGCCGCCTGGCCGCTCTTCGGCGCCGTCGGCGCGATCGCCTGCGTCACCGGACCCCTGCTCGACCAGGGAGTCATCAGCTCCGTCTACATCGGGGTCTCCACCATCCTCACCGGCCTGATCGTGTACGGGCTCAGCCGGCTCGCCAACCTGGTGGTCGAGGTGCAGGGGGCCCAGCAGGCGCTGGCCCGGCTCGCCGTCGGCCAGGAGCGGCTGCGCTTCGCCCGCGACCTGCACGACCTCCTCGGCTACAGCCTCTCCGCGATCACCCTCAAGAGCGAGCTGGCCCGCCGGCTGGTGCACTGCGAGGCCGACCGCGCCCTGGTGGAGCTGGAGAACATCCTGGAGATCTCCCGCCAGGCGCTCGCCGACGTCCGCACGGTCGCCCGCGGCTACCGCGACATGTCCCTGGCCACGGAGGCCGTCTCGGCGCGCGCCGTCCTGGAGGCCGGGGGCATCCACGCCACCGTGGAGATCCGGGGCCAGCTGCCCGAGGGGGAGACCAGCACCATCATGGCGACCGTCCTGAGGGAGGCCGTCACCAATCTGCTCCGGCACAGCAAGGCGGAGCACTGCCGGATCGAGAGCTGGACCACCCCGGCCGGGCGGCTGGTGCTCACCATCGCCAACGACGGGGTGGAGAAGGCGGGTCCCGGCGCCGCCGGCGTCCCCTCCGGCCGGGACGGCAGCGGACTGCACAACCTTCAGTTCCGCCTCGCGGCGATCGGCGGACGGCTCTCCTCCGGCATCGACGACAAGGGCTGGTTCGTCCTCACGGCCGAGGCGCCGATCGCGGTGGAGCACGACTGAGCCCGGCCCGGGGCGGCGGACGGGGGCGGGGCCGGCGGTGGCCGGCCCCGGATCACATCAGCCAGCCGCTCTCCCGCGCCACCCGGATCGCGTCCACCCGGTTGCGCGCGTTGAGCTTGGTGACGATGGTCGTCAGATAGTTCCGCACCGTCCCCACCGAGAGGAACAGCCGGACGGCGATCTCCGCGGCCTCCGCCCCGTCCGCGGCCATCCGCAACACCTCCACCTCGCGGGGTGTCAGCGGATTGTCCCCGTTGTCGAAGGCCGCCAGGGCGAGCTGCGGGTCGATCACCCGCTTCCCGGCGGCCACTTCCCGTACGGCGTCGGCCAGCCGGGCCGGCGGGGCCTCCTTGAGCAGGAAGCCGCCGACCCGCGCCGCGAGCGCCTTGCGCAGGGTGCCCGGCCGCCCCAGGCTGGTCAGGATCAGGGTCCGGCACCACGGCGTCTGCTGCGCGAGCAGCGCCGCGGCGCTCAGCCCGTCCAGACCCGGCAGATCGACGTCGATGATGGCGATGTCGGGGCGGTGCTCCAGTACCTGGCTGACGATGACGTCTCCCCGCTCGACCTCGGCGACGACCTCCAGGTCGCTCTCCAGAGCCAGTAGTGCGACGAGCGCCCCGCGGACCATGTGCATGTCTTCGGCGAGCAGGATGCGTATCAAAGCGGTCCCCCGTCGGGCTCGGTCGATTGGCCGACACCTTTTGGGCGCAAATGGTACTGGATGGAACGTTTGTATGGGGTTTCCGGGAAGTTACTCCTGACCCCAAAACGCCGATCACTCACGTGAGTCGAGAACTCACTTCCATTGTGCCACCTCCAGGCGGAGCGCCGTGGTCGTCCGGCCCTCCTGAAGGGCCTCGACTGCCACCGGCACCGTGAATCTGCCCAGCTGCTCGTCCCACTGGAAGCCGTCGACCGTCGCCCGCAACCGGGTGATCTGGTCCAGCTCGGTGTAGTCCGTGAAGCTGGTCGTGATGGAGCCGACCGCGAGGGAGTACGGGTCGAGCCCGTGCAGCCGGGCCACCGAGGCTATCGCCAACTGCCGCGCCGCTTCCACCTGGAGGTGCCCCGGAACATGGTCCAGGGGGTGGTCGAACATGTGCGGGTGACTGGTGTCGACCACCAGCTGGGCGAAGAACTCCCGGTGGTCGCCCTCCGAGACCGGATCCGTGATGAAGACGTTCCGCGCGTCCCGCCGGCCCACCTCCGCCGGAGCGGCGGCCGAGAACCGGGGCAGCAGCCACCCCGGGTGGTCGGGCACCAGCCGCTTGCTGCGCAGCACCCGGTAGGCCGCCTTCGAGACGATCAGCAGCCCGCCCTGGCCGATCAGCGCCGGCTCCCCGTCGACATGGATGTCCCCGGTGAAGCTGAAGCCCTGGACCCGGCCCGCCCGGTTGCGCTTGGGCCGCGCGTCCAGCGCCATGACGACGTTCGCCGGCTTGGTGCCGATGCGCAGCGGATCAAAACCGATCGTCCGCAGCGAGAGGTCGCTCAGGATGAACGCCGAGGCCAGCGGCACATCGAGATGGCGGTGCGCGGCCAGCACCCCGGCCTGCCGCACCACTTCGAGCAGCAGGGTGAAGTCGTACAGCGGCCCCTCGCCGATGAGGTGGCCCCGGGGCAGCTGCGCCGCCACGGCGAAGGCGTCCTCGCCGGTCTGCCGGGAGTCGGTGACGAACACCTCGGCGACCGACGACCGGTGGACCAGCTCCCGGGGCACGGTCGACTCGAAGCTCATCCCCGCCGGGGCGAGCGGCGGGGGAGCGACCGGCGGGACGACGGGAAGCCCGGCGCCGGACTGCGGCGGGGCGTCACGACCCGCGGTCTCGACGGTGGTCCGGGACGCCGGAGCGGACGCAGGAACGGACGTGGGTACGGACATGGTGAGGGTGTTCCCTTCGATGGGGTGTACGCCGCCGCGACCCGTCGGCCGGGACGGCCGGGCACGGCGGTACGGGACGGTCGGGCACGAGGATCCGGGGATCAGGAATCAGGGATCAGGGGTACCGGGGGACACGGACACGGCACGGGTACGGGAGGCACGGCCGCCGTCGGGGACTGCCGGGGGCTGTCAGGGGCTGTTGGCCGGCGCGCGCTCCCGCAGCGCCGGCCCCCGGGG
Organism: Streptomyces yaizuensis; assembly: GCF_034961445.1. Lineage (NCBI taxonomy): Bacteria > Bacillati > Actinomycetota > Actinomycetes > Kitasatosporales > Streptomycetaceae > Streptomyces > Streptomyces yaizuensis. The sequence continues at coordinate 333,752 of NZ_BSBI01000005.1, read as the reverse complement.
CAGCCGCTCCAGCAGCGGACCGAGGCCCGGGAGACCGCAGCGGGCCCCCACCACCCCGTCGGGCCGGACATAGGCGAGCCAGCCGGACCCCCCGCCCCGCAACGCCCCCCGCTCCCGCTCACGGGTGATGTCGCAGCCGGCGGCGATGGCCCGCCCGGGGTCGGGACCCGGCCCCGACGGCTGGATCCACACCACCTTCACCGCGTCGTCGGCCCCCCGCCCCCGCAGCAGCTCACCGGCGCGCGCCGCCTGCTCCCCGGCGGCCTGCCCGCCGTACGCGAGCAGCGTGTGCCGCCCGTCGGCGAGATGGGCGTGGAGGGACAGGGCCGTCGGACCGTGCACCGGGACCAGGGCCGCGTCCGGTGCCCTGCGGCCCGTACGCACCACGCCCGGAGCGCCGGCGGCCCCGTCCAGATCGGCCACCGCCGGGCTCGCGGAGTGGTCCAGGTCGAGCTGGGCGAGCAGCGGCACCACCCGGCTCTCCAGCAGCCCCGCGCGCGACAGCGCCCGCAGGGCGGTGTCCCGTGCGGCCCGCGCCAGCGGATTGCGCAACAGCCACATCCGGATCTGCTGGTCGCCGTTGCGGACCGCGCGGACCGACGGCGGGCGGCGCTCCGCCTCGAAGCTGTCCAGCAGCGCCGCATCCAGGCCCCGCACCACGGCCGCCAGCTTCCAGCCGATGTCGTAGCCGTCCTGCACACCGGTGTTGAGCCCCTGGCCGCCCGCGGTGGTGTGCGCGTGGACCGCGTCGCCGGCCAGCAGCACCGGGCCCGCGCGGAACCGGGGCGCGACCTTGGCATGGACCTGGAACCGGCTGGTCCACCAGGCGTCGTGGAACCGCAGCCCGCCGGGCCCGCGCTCGTCCAGGAGCCGCTGCAACAGCTCCACCGACGGCCGCCCGGTCTCCCCGTCGCTCTCCAGGTCGAAGAAGACCCGGTGCCCGCCGGGCTGGGGCACGATCACCAGCACCCCGTCCGGGGCGATGTGGTGCTGCACCTCCGCCTCCGCGGGCGCCCCCGTCAGCAGACCGTCGCCGATGAGGAACGTCCGGTCGAAGGTGTGGCCGTCGAAGGGGATGCCGACGCTCTCGCGGATCGTGCTGCGCGAGCCGTCGGCGGCGATCAGCCAGGGGACCGTCAGCCGCTCCGTACCGGCGGCGGAACGCAGCTCCACGTCGACCGAGTCACCGGCGCCCGGCCCCCGCACCGAGACCTCCGCGGCCTCGGTGCCCCACTCCACCGAGCCGCCCAGCTCCGTCAGCCGCGCGTACAGGGCCCGTTCGGTGACGGGCTGGGGCACGCACAGCGGCCCGGGGAAGGCGGTGTCCCGCAGCCCGCCGAACCGTACGCCGCCGATCCGTCTGCCCCGGGACCAGTACGAGGCTCCGGACAGCGGCAGGGCCTCGGCGGCGAGGGCGTCGGTGACGCCCAGCCGGCGCAGGCACTCCAGCGCGCCGCTCCACAGCACCAGGCCCTTGGGGGCGGTCCCGGGGCCCTCGCGCCGGTCCACGACCCGGCAGGGCACGCCCAGCGACCACAGCGCGCAGGCGGCGGTGAGCCCGGTGGGCCCGGCGCCGACCACCAGCACGGGACCGGTCACCGGACACCTCCCAGGGCCGCCGGGACGGGGGCGGGCGCCGCCGGTCCGGCGAGGACCGCGTCGATCGCGTCGATCGCGGACGCGGTGTCGGTGAAGAGCACCGAGCGGATCCCGAGCGCGGTCGCGGCGGCGCAGTTCTCCTCCGTGTCGTCCACGAACAGGACGCTCCGCGGTTCGGCCGCCAGCCGCTCCAGCAGGATCCGGTAGATCTCCGGGTCGGGCTTGCGCACGCCTTCGCGGTGCGAGTCCACGACGACGTCGAAGAGTTCGTCCACCGGGAGCTGGGCCCGCCACAGGGGCTCCCACTCGCGGACGTTGTTGGTGAGGAGCGCCAGCCGCAGTCCCCGGGCGCGCAGCGCGCGCAGATGCCCGACGAAGGGGGCGTTGGCGTGGCGGCCGCGGAACCACAGCTCGCCGAAGCTCCGCCCGCCGTCCAGGATCCGGCCGGAGCCCTCCGGCAGCAGCTCCAGGATCCGGTCCGCCATCTGGCGCTCGGTGATCTCACCGGTCTCCAGCGCGGCCATGGGGGTGGTCCCGTACCGCTCGGTCGCGGCGGCGAACGCCCCGGCCAGGTCACCGGGGTCGATGCCGGCCAGCCGGGCGAAGGCCGTGAAGGTCTCCGCGAGCGGGTTGGTCAGCACCCCTCCGTAGTCGACGACGACCGTGTCGACGGTCATGGTGCCTCCTTGTCGTACCGGGGTCGTAGCGGGTTGTCGCGGTTCGTACCGGTTCAGGTGAACGCCCGCGCCACGGCCGGCCGGCCGCCGCGGTCGAGGTCTGGTCGGGCCTGGTCGGGCCTGGTCGGTCCGTGCTCTCCGGCGTCCGCTGTGGTGCGGTGCAACGGACGGTAGAGCGGCGCCCTTGCGGATCGGCAAAACCGCCGGCCCGTCCAGGGGCGCTCGGGCCGGGTACCAGCGGCCGGGTGGGGATGACCCCTTCCGCGTACGAGGACGGGTACGGGTACGGGGACGACTCGCCGCGCCGGTCCGGTCCGGGCCGCGCGGCGGTGGCCCGGCCCGGAAACGACGAACGGGCGCGCGGGCCGAGGTTCCCGCGCACCCGTCGCCCGCCACGGCCGGATCAGCCGGGCGCGTTCGTCCCCGCCGCCACCCGGGGCTCCGCCGGATCCACCTGCTCCGCCCCCGGCGGCCCGGCCGGGGCGTCAGGAGCGGCAGGGGCCGACACGGGCCCGCCCTCGCTGATCCCGAAACGGTCGTGCAGCCGGCGCAACGGCTTCGGCGCCCACCAGGTCGCCTTCCCGGTCAGCCGGAGCACGGCCGGCACCAGCAGCGTCCGGATCACCATCGCGTCCATGAGGATGGCGAGCGCCACCCCCAGACCCAGCATCTTGGTGTTGGTGATCCGCGAACTGCCGATCGCCACCATCACCACCGCGAGCACCACGGCCGCCGCCGTGATCACCCCGCCGGTGCCCCGGATGCCCTCGACCACGGCGGACGCGTGGTCGGGCTGCCGGTCCCGCTCCTCCTTGATCCGGGAGAGCAGGAACACCCCGTAGTCCATGGAGAGTCCGAAGGCCAGGCAGAACATCAGCACCGGCAGCGCCGTCTCGATGCTGCCCGTCGGCGTGAAGCCCAGCACCCCGGAGAGGTTCCCGTCCTGGAAGACCCAGACCACCGCGCCCAGCATCGCGGTCAGGCTGAGCGCGTTCAGCAGCACCGCCTGGACCGGCACCAGCACACTGCCGGTGAGGAGGAAGACGAGGACCAGCGTCGCCAGCACGATGATCCCCACCGCCCAGGGCAGCCCGCGCCCGATCGCCGACTGGGTGTCGATCAGCGCGGCCGTCGTCCCGGAGACATCGGCCCGGAACGGCGCGTCCACGGCCCGGACCTCCCGTACCAGATCCTTGGCCCCGGCCGAGATCGGCTCCAGCGCCGGCACGGCCGTCAGATGGGTGACCCGGTCGGAGGTACGGGCCGGCTGGGCCGGTCCCGACCGCTCGCCGTCGGTGTACCGGCCGCCGGGCCCGTCCACCCGGAGCACCCCCGGCAGTGTGGAGATCCGCTGGGCGTACGTGTCCAGCGCGGCCGCGTCCGCGTCCTGGGCGACGATGTCGACGGTGCCGGTGGGGCTGCCCTCGAAGTCGTCCCGGACACTCTCCTGCACCACCCGCGACTCGGCCGACGTCGGCAGCTGCCGGTAGTCGGCGGTACCGAAGTCCACGTTGAGGAAGGGCGCGCCGAGCAGCAGCAGCACGGCGAGGGTGCCGGTCGCGACCAGCGGCGCCCGCCGCATCACCCCCCGCGCCAGCCGGGCCCAGCCCTCGCCCTCGCGCCGCTCCTTCGGCGGGGCCGAACGGCGCCGTACCAGCCTGCGGATGTCCCAGGCGTCGATCCGGGGGCCGAGGACCGCGAGCAGCGCCGGCAGCACCAGCAGCGCCGCGACGGCCGCCAGGACCACCACACTGATCCCCGCGTACGCCAGCGACCGCAGGAAGTACAGCGGGAACACCATCATGGCGGCGAGCGACACCGCCACCGTCGCGGCGGAGAACAGGACCGTCCGCCCGGCCGTGTTGAGCGTGACGGCGAGGGCGTCCGGGCCCGCCCGGCCGCCCTTCAGCTCCTCCCGGTAGCGGCGCACGATCAACAGGGCGTAATCGATGGCGAGTCCGAGCCCCAGCGCGGTCGTCAGATTGCTCGCGAAGATCGAGACATCGGTGAACTCGGTGATGATCCGCAGCACCGCGTTGGTGCCCAGGATCGCGATCACCCCGATGCCGATCGGCAGCAGCGCGGCGACGGCACTGCCGAAGACCACCATCAGGATGATGAGAGTGATCGGCAGCGCGATCAGCTCGGCCCGGATCAGATCGTCCGCGATGAACGTCTGCTGCTCCTGCTGGACGGCGACACTGCCGCCGATCCGCACCTCCAGCGGCCCCCGGGCGCCGTCGAAGGCGGGCACGATCCGGTCCTTGAGGGTGCGCTCGGCCGCCAGCTCGTCCCCGTCGATCCGGGCGACGATCAGCGCCTGCGTACCGTCCTTCGACCGCAGCGCGGGCGTCCGCGCGTCCCAGTACGACGTCACACCGCTGATCAGCGGGATGTCGGCCAGCTGCGCGGCCAGTTCGGCACCGGCCCGCGCGCTCTGCGCGTCGTCGACCGAACCCCCGGTCCGTGCCAGCAGCACCAGATTGGGGCGGGCACCCGGGAACTCGCGCTCCAGGACCTCCGCCGCGAACGACGACTCCGACGCCGGGTCGACCACACCGCCGCTGCCGCCGCTGCGCAGCCGGTCGGCCACACCACCGCCGAGGACGACGGCCCCGACCAGCAGCACCAGGGTGAACGCCAGCAACAGCCGGGGCCGGCCACCGGTCAGCCGGGCGAGCGCGGTGAAGACACCGCGCGGCGGGGAACCGGTACGCGGAGGTCCTGCGGAAGGCGGTTGGGGCATGGCGGTACTCCCGGGAGAATCGGGGTGGCGTACGCGCCGGGAGAAGTGCTCACGGTCCGCAGCCACCGTGGAACGGTGCGGATGAGATGCGTACGACCCGGTGGGCGGTGGCCCCCGGACCGTCAGCGACGGCGTAGATGGAAACGGCCGGGAGTGGGCGACGGGACCCCGGTGAGGATCTCCCGGAGCCCACCGCTGATGACGTAGTCGCCATACGGGGTCACGGCGGCCGTGGTCGGATCCTGGATCGGCCAGGAATGATCGGAAGCGGTACGGGCGGACCGCCAGCCGTCCGTGGAACGCAGCACGAGCACCGCGTCCCGGCCGGCCGTCGACAGACCGTTCGAGACGACGAGCACCGAGCCGTCGGGCCGCAGCGCGAGACCGTCGATGGAATCCGGCGCACGATCCAGCCGGACCTCACTGACCTGGGGCCGGGCGGAGCGGGGACGGTCGACCCGGAACAGCCGGCCACCGGAGTAACGCCCCACCAGCAGAAAACCGCCGGGGTGATGGACGATGCCGTTGGGCCCGGTCTCCGCCGTGACGAAACGCTCGTCACGGATCACCCCCAGCACCTCGCCGTCCCGGCCCACCCGGGTGACCGTGTCGACCTCGGTGTCCGTGACATAGATGTCGCCGTGGCCGTCGACCGTCACATCATTGACCCGGGGCTCGATCGGAGCACCCGTGGACACCGGAACGGTCCGCAGGACCGCACCCGACCGCAGATCGAACACCCCGACACCGTTCACCGGCGGCTTCGTGACATCCACCAGACCGAGCCTGCGGTGGAAGAAGTCGCTGTACGCGGCGACCACCTGGCCACGCCGGGCATCCGCATGCAGACCGAGGACCGAGACCTGCGCGAAAGGCGTCACCAGCGGAGTGATCGAACCATCCGCGCGGACCACCGAAATCGTGCCCTGCACACTGGAGGACACCAGGAAAGCCCGGCGTCCCCGGTCCCAGGCCACACCCTCCGGATACAGATTCGGGGCAAGGACCGAGAGCGTACGAGGCAGCCGGCAACGATCGGTGGAACGGCTCGAACCGCTCACCGCCCCCGTCCGTGCGAGCGCGGGGGAAGGAACGGCGGCGAGGGCACCGCCTGCCGCGCCGGCGGCCGCGAGACGCAGCAGGGTCCGGCGGGTGGCCTGATCTGACGAGTACAAGACGCCTTCTCTCCTTTTTCAGGCTCGGTTCGCCTCCGGGGCGCCCAAGCGAGTGTCGACGGTCGATCGTGCTCGACCGCTCGTTCCTCACGGCCTCCGCGCGTTCTCCCTTTCGACACCCGCGCGCCCCTTTGGCTCACTCGCGGCAGGGGCACCGTCCAGAGGGCGAGGTCCCGGTTCGGTGCGGGGATGTCTGCGGGTCGACCGGCGGCAGGGGCACCGCCAACAGACTGGAGGCGGTCGGGTGGTGCGGCATGCGGGTCGGCGGCCGCACGGGAGGCAGGGCAAGGCAGGGGGCCGAGGCCCTGGTTCGGTGCGGGGTGCGGGGTGAACCGTCCGATCGACCCCGGCAAGCGTCTCCAGCGGCTCTGAAGAACGGCTGGATCACCACTGGAAGGAGTGGGCGGGCCGGCCCTGCGCCGGCCGGGTCCCCGGCCCTCCGCCGGGGCGCGCGCTTTGGCTGTCCTCAAGGCCGCGTGCCTAGCGTCCAGCACGTCAGTGCGCGGGCCGCGCCGCCCGACCGGGTACCCAGAGGGGACGAAGAGCGTGACGGTAGACACGGTAGACGTCGATGTGGCCGAGCCGGTGTCGGCCCCAGCGGGCACCAAGGAGGTTCGCCGGTTGGATCGGGTGATCATCCGGTTCGCGGGGGACTCGGGTGATGGTATGCAGCTCACGGGTGACCGGTTCACTTCGGAGACGGCGTCGTTCGGGAACGATCTGTCGACGCTGCCGAACTTCCCGGCGGAGATCCGGGCGCCTGCCGGGACCCTGCCGGGGGTGTCGTCGTTCCAGCTGCATTTCGCCGATCATGACATCCTCACCCCCGGTGACGCCCCCGATGTGCTGGTCGCGATGAACCCGGCCGCCCTGAAGGCCAACCTCGCCGACGTGCCCCGCGGCGGGGAGATCATCGTGAACACCGACGAGTTCGCGAAACGGGCGATGGCGAAGGTCGGCTGGACGGCCTCCCCGCTGGAGGACGGGACCCTGGAGGGCTACCGCGTCCACCCCGTCCCGTTGACCACGCTGACCATCGAAGCCCTGAAGGACTTCGGCCTCTCCCGCAAGGAGGCCGAACGCTCCAAGAACATGTTCGCGCTCGGACTGCTGTCGTGGATGTACCACCGGCCCACCGAGGGCACCGAGAGCTTTCTGCGCCGCAAGTTCGCCAAACGGCCGCAGATCGCCGAGGCGAACATCACCGCGTTCCGCGCGGGCTGGAACTTCGGCGAGACGACCGAGGACTTCGCCGTCTCCTACGAAGTCGCCCCCGCCGCGGCCGCGTTCCCCACCGGCACCTACCGCAACATGTCCGGGAACCTGGCCCTCTCCCTCGGCCTGGTCGCCGCCTCGGTGCGGGCGGACCTGCCGCTGTATCTGGGCTCGTATCCGATCACGCCGGCCTCCGACATCCTGCACGAGCTGTCCAAGCACAAGAACTTCGGTGTGCGGACCTTCCAGGCCGAGGACGAGATCGCCGGCATCGGCGCCGCCCTCGGCGCCGCGTTCGGCGGCGCGCTCGCGGTGACGACGACGTCAGGGCCCGGCGTGGCGCTCAAGTCGGAGACGATCGGGCTGGCGGTGTCCCTGGAGCTGCCGCTGATCATCGTGGACATCCAGCGCGGCGGCCCGTCGACGGGTCTGCCGACGAAGACGGAGCAGGCCGACCTCCTCCAGGCGATGTACGGGCGCAACGGCGAGGCCCCGGTGCCGGTGATCGCCCCCCAGACCCCCGGCGACTGCTTCGACGCCGCCCTGGAAGCCGCCCGCATCGCCCTCACCTACCGCACCCCCGTCTTCCTCCTCTCCGACGGCTACCTCGCCAACGGCTCCGAGCCGTGGCGGATCCCCGAAACGCAGGAGCTGCCCGACCTGCGGACCGAGTTCGCCACCGGACCCAACCACACCCTCGCGGACGGTGTGGAGGTGTTCTGGCCCTACAAACGCGACCCCCACACCCTCGCCCGCCCCTGGGCCGTCCCCGGCACACCCGGCCTCGAACACCGCATCGGCGGAATCGAGAAACAGGACGGCACCGGCAACATCTCCTACGACCCCGCCAACCACGAACACATGGTCCGCACCCGCCAGGCCAAGATCGACCAGCTCACCGTCCCCGACCTCACCGTCGACGACCCCGACGGCACCGCGAAGGTCCTCGTCCTGGGCTGGGGCTCCACCTACGGCCCCATCACCGCCGCCGTCCGCCGCCTGCGCCGCGACGGTACATCGATCGCCCAGGCCCACCTGCGCCACCTCAACCCCTTCCCCCCCAACCTCGCCACCGTCCTCGCACAGTACGAGCGCGTCGTCATCCCCGAAATGAACCTCGGCCAGCTCGCCACCCTCATCCGCGCCAGATACCTCACCCCCGCCCACTCCCACACCCAGGTCAACGGCATGCCCTTCAAAGCAGCCCAGCTCGCCGCCGCCCTCAAGGAGCACACCGATGACTGCTGAACCCCTCACCCTCATCCCCAAAGCCGCAGCCCAGCAGACCATGAAGGACTTCAAGTCCGACCAGGAAGTCCGCTGGTGCCCCGGCTGCGGCGACTACGCCATCCTCGCCGCCGTACAAGGCTTCATGCCCGAACTCGGCCTCGCACGCGAGAACATCGTCTTCGTCTCCGGCATCGGCTGCTCCTCCCGCTTCCCCTACTACATGAACACCTACGGGATGCACTCCATCCACGGCCGCGCCCCCGCCATCGCCACCGGCCTCTCCACCTCACGCCGAGACCTGTCCGTCTGGGTCGTCACCGGCGACGGCGACGCCCTCTCCATCGGCGGCAACCACCTCATCCACGCCCTCCGGCGCAACGTCAACCTCAAAATCCTCCTCTTCAACAACCGCATCTACGGCCTCACCAAAGGCCAGTACAGCCCCACTTCCGAGACGGGGAAGATCACCAAATCCACCCCCATGGGCTCCCTCGACGCCCCCTTCAACCCCGTCTCCCTCGCCATCGGAGCCGAAGCCACCTTCGTCGCCCGCACCATCGACTCCGACCGCAAACACCTCACCGACGTCCTGCGCGCAGCCGCCGCCCACCCCGGCACCGCCCTCGTCGAGATCTACCAGAACTGCAACATCTTCAACGACGGCGCCTTCGAAGCCCTCAAGGACAAAGAACAGGCCCAACACGCCGTCATCCGGCTCGAACACGGCCAACCCGTCACCTTCGGCCCCGACCACACCCAGGGCGTCATCCGCGACCCCCACACCGGCGACCTCACCGCCACCACCCTCACCCCCGACAACCGACACCACCTCATCACCCACAACGCCCACCACCCCTCCCCCACCCCCGCCTTCGCCCTCTCCCGCCTCGCCGACCCCGACACCCTCCACCACACCCCCATCGGCATCTTCCGCGACATCCAACGCCCCGTATACGACACCCAAATGGCCGAGCAACTGGACACGGCCGGCGAGCGCTTCGGGCCGGGGGACCTGGACTCGATCCTCGCCGGGGGCGACACCTGGACCGTCGGCTCCGCCGCCCGTACCCCACTGTCCTGATTCCGCACCGCCCCATCCAGGAGAGCGCCATGACGTATGTGATCGCCCAGCCCTGCGTCGACGTCAAGGACCGGGCCTGCATCGACGAATGCCCGGTCGACTGCATCTACGAGGGCCCCCGCAAGCTCTACATCCAGCCCGACGAATGCGTGGACTGCGGCGCCTGTGAACCCGTCTGCCCGGTCGAGGCCATCTTCTTCGCCGACGACGTGCCCGCGGAGTGGGAGGAGTACCGCACGGCGGACACCGAGATCTTTGCGACGATCGGCTCCCCGGGCGGGGCCAGTGGCGCGGGGCCCCTGGCCGACGACCACCCCCTGGTGGCGGCCCGGCCCGCCCTGGAACCCCAGCCCTGAAGGCTGGATCAGGTCATTTACCCGAGCCGGCCGACCGGAAGACAGCCCAGTACAGTACCGGTCCAGAACGAGTCCAGAGCGATTGCAGCGGCACGGGAGAACGTGGTGGCGGTGGCGGAATCACGCCACCGCCCTTGTTCTTCACGGCTCCCGCGGCATCCACCGCGCGGGCCGTCGCCCGCCCGTCCGGCAGCCCGGTGGATCGCCTCGGGGGAGCCGGGCGTGAGCGGCCCTGGGGCGGCGGAGCACCCGCCGCACGATCGACGATCGCTCAAGTCCCCGGCAGGGCCGGAGGACACATCGAAGGAGCTGGAATGGACATCGTGTTCGATGCCGCCGCCGCACCCGTCGGCTCTCCCGCGCCTCCCGTCGCACGCGCCCCGGCCGGCCCCCCGTCCCTCTCCCCGGCGGGCTCCCCCCTCCATCTGCTGCACAGACCCGTCACCCCGGAGGGATTCCTGCTCGACGCGACCGCACCGGTCGAACAGCACTTCGCGCTCTCCGCGGAACTCCCCGAGGGGCACGGCGTCTTCAACGACGGACCCGGCACCTTCCACGATCTCCTCTTCGCCGCCGAGTCCCTCCGCCAGGCCACCCACTTCGTCGCCCACCAGTACTTCCGGGTCCCCGCCGAGCGTCCCGCCGTCTTCGTCTCCAGCGGCATGGACATCGCGGACCTCACCCCCTGGCGACGGACCGGCCGCCCCGCCCATATGACCCTCGACATCACCCTCACCCCCGTCGACGTGGTCAACGGGATCCCGCGCGGCCTCGACTGCCGGGGCGCCGTCGCCATCGACGGCACGCCCTGCGGCGGCGGCACCGCCCGGCTCCTCTTCCTGATGCCCCGGGTCTACCGCGCCCACCGCGAACTCGGCCGCCGCGAAAGCCTCCAGGGAAACGTATCTGCCGAGGCATCGGGGTCGGCACCGGCACCGGCGGGGACCACCGGCCGGCCGGCCGTGGGACCGGACCGGGTCGCCCGCGACGACCCCGGCAATGTCCTCGTCGGACCACCGCTGCGGGCCATCGACGGAGAGTTCGTCCTGCCGGTCGCCGCCGCGCCCGGCCATGAACTGTTCGACGGCGGCGCCGAGGGACACATCCCCGGCCCCGTCTTCCTGGAGGCGTCGCGCCAGGCGGCCCTGATCGTCGCCGCCGAACTCCACGGCTTCAGCCCCGCCCACGCCGTCCTCACCCACTGGTGGGCGTCCTTCCGCGGCTTCGGCGAAACAGATCTGCCCCTCACCTGCACCATCACCGCCCGCGACCCGCTCAGGGACACCGCGGGCCGCCCCACCGTCCGTACGCGGATCGCCTTCAGCCAGGGCAGTCGTGTCCTGGCCACCGCGACGGCCACCCTGCTCCAGGACTGCTGAACCATCACGGGCCCCCACCCCATCCCCCACTCCCCGTCGCCACCGAGAGGAGCCTCTTCATGCGTTTCCGGGTTTTGGGGCCGGTGAGCATGTCTCCCCGCACCCCATCCGCCGCGAAGCCGCGCGCGCTGCTCGCCACCCTGCTGGTACGGGTCGGCGAGGTCGTGCCCGCCCACAGCCTGATCGACGAACTGTGGGGCACCGAGCCGCCGCGGACCGCCACCACCACCCTCCAGGTGTACGTCTCCCAGCTCCGGAAGGTCCTCGCCGAGGACGGCACCACGCCCGGCCCGGCGACCCCGCCGCCCGCCGCCCACCCCGGCGGCCTGCTGCTCACCCGCGCACCGGGCTATCTGCTCCAGCTCCCCGACAAGGAGAACGAGTTCGACCTGCCGCGCTTCGAACGGCTGCGGACCGACGGCCGCACCGCCTACCAGCAACGCGACTTCTCGCACGCCTCCGTGCTGCTGCACCGGGCTCTCGACCTGTGGGCCGGACCCGCGCTCTCCGGGATCCCCCACGGCGTACGGCTCGAATCCGCCGCGATCCGCCTGGACGAACTGCGCATGGAGGTCCTGGAACAGCGGATCGTCGCCGACCTCCGCCTCGGCCGCCACCAGGAACTCGCCGGCGAACTCCTCGCCCTCGCCAACGAGCACCCGCTCCGCGAGACCCTGCACGGACACCTCATGGTCGCCCTCTACCGCACCGGCAGGGGCTCCGACGCCCTGCGGGTGTACGGCAGGCTGCGCCACTCCCTCGTCGAGGAACTGGGCGTCGAACCCGGCCCCGGCCTCGCCCGGCTCCACGAACGCGTCCTGCGCCGCGACCCGTCGCTCGACTGGCGCCCGCCGCGCCCCGTGCCGGCGCCGGACGGCCGCCCCGAGCGCGGCACCCCCGGCGACACCGCCCGCCGCCCCGCCCCCACCCCGCCGGTGCTGCCCGCCGAGGCCCCCGGCTTCGTCGGCCGCCACGAGGAACTGGCCTACGGGGAACGCGTCCTGCGCGGCCGCACCGGCCAGAACCCCGTACGCATACTCGCCGTCTCCGGCCGGGCCGGCGTCGGCAAGTCGGCGCTGGCGCTGCGGCTCGCCCACCGCATGGGCGAACTCTTCCCCGACGGACGGCTCCTGGTGAACCTGCGCGGCGCCCAGGGCCGCCCGCTGACCCCCGCCCAGGCCGCGGCCGCCGTCCTGCGCCGGCTCTCCGGCGACACGCCCGGCGACCGCACGGCCGCCTCCGCCGACGCCACCGAACTGGCCGCCCGCGTCCGCCAGGCCCTGCACAACCGGCGCGTCCTGCTCGTCCTGGACGACGTCTCGGCCGAGGAACAGATCCGTCCGCTGCTGCCGCCCACCGAGGGCAGCGCGATCGTCCTCACCGGCCGCCGCACCGCCGCCGCGCTCGACGGCGCCGAACACCTGGTCCTCGGCGCCGTACGCCCCGACGAAGCCGTCGAACTGCTGCTCACGGCGGCGGGGGAGCGGATCACCGACGACCCCGCCGCAGCGGCCGAGATCGCCCGGCTCTGCGGCTATCTGCCGCTCGCGCTGCGGGTCGCCGCCGCCGCCCTGACCGCCCGCCCGCACACCACCGCCGCCGCCCTCGCCGAACGGCTCCGCGACGAACGCACCCGCCTCGGCGTGCTGCGCGAGGGCGACCTCGACCTCCGCACCAGCCTGCTGACCGGCTACCAGGAGGCAGGACCCGCCCAGCAGCGGGCGTTCCGGCTGCTCACCCTCGCCCCCGCACAGGACTTCGCCGGCTGGACCGCCGCCGCCCTCCTCGACACCGGACCCGCCGCGGCCGAGGAACTCGCCGAGGAACTCGTCCGCGCGCAGCTCCTGGAGGCACGGCCCGGCGGCCGCCCGCCCCGCTACGGCTTCCACTCGCTGCTGCGGGTACTGGCCGTGGAACTGCGCGAGGCCGAGACGGCCCGGGAACGCGACGGCGGCCGCACCCGGCGGGCCGTGGAACGGCTCTGCCACGCCTACCTGGCCCTGGCCCGGTACGCCGACGGCCGGCTCGCCCCCGGCCGCGACTGGCGCGGCCGGCCCCCGGGCCGGGAAGCACGCCCAGGCGCCCCGGCGGTCCTCGCCGACGGCGCGTCCGTCGTCGGCGAAGGACCCCTGCGCTGGTTCCAGGACGAGGCCACCGGCCTCGTCGAAGCCGTCCGCCAGGCCCACGCGGCGGGACTGTGGCGCCTGGTGTGGGAACTCGCCGACAGCGCCACCGGCTACTTCCACGCCTGCGCCGCCTGGGACGAGTGGGAGGAGACCCACCGCCTCGCGCTCGATGCCGCGCTGCGGGCCGGCGACACGGCGGCGGAAGCCGCGGTCCGCTACTCCCTGGGCGGCCTCGCCTGGCAGCGCCGGGAGGCCCACCGGGCGCTGGCCCACTACACGACCGCCCAGCACTGCTTCGACCGGGTACGCGACCGGATCGGCTCGGCCCGCTGCCGGATCGGGGTGGCCGACATCCTCCTCGGCCAGGACCGGCTGGGGCCCGCCGCGCGCCGCTACGGGCGGGCCCTCGCCCTGTGCACGGCGGCCCGCGACCTGTGGGGCGGGGTGGCCGCGCTCAACGGGCTCGCCCTGGTCAATCTGCGGCTGGGCCGGCGGGAGACCGCGATGGGCCAGCTCGCGCAGTGCCGCAGGGCGGCGGAGCGGCTGGGGGACCGCCGCTGGGCCGAGTACACCCGTCGTACCGAGGCCCGGGTGGCGGCCACTTCCGTACGCCGCCCCGCGGCCCAGGCGGTCGAGGTCCGCCCGGGCATGTGGCTGATCGGCTCCCCGCCACCGTCCCGGCTCCCTGCCCCGGCCCCGGCACTGGCCGGCTGAGCCCGCGGACCGGCTTCCCGACCCGCGTCCCGCCGACCTGGCGACCTGCGGTTCCGCTGTCCTGCCGGCCCGGCCGCCGGGCCGGGCCCGAACCGCGCTTCCCGGGACCGCGCGGGCCTGGGCCCTCCCGTCCGGATCCTGCCGGGCCCACGTGCCCTGGCGCCGCTCCCCCTGGGCCCTTCGGCCCGGGTGGGGGTACCCCTGCCCTCCGCGTTGCGATCCGTCCCCCCGCGCCCCTGGGGCCCGGGGAGATACCGTCTCTCGTCCGCCGGGGGTCAGGGGGACCCCACCCCTCATCCGCCGACGGGCCCGGGGGAGACCCCACGCACCAGACCCGCTCCCTGAGCCGACCTGATCCGGAAAATGGATCTGGTGTCCCGGGACGGCGCGGTGGAGTGTCTTCTGCGGAGTGCGGTCGCGGCGGTGTTCTTGTGCCGGGAAGCCGGACCGGATCCGGGGGTCGGCCGGTTCCCGCCGCCCTGGTCCGGGTGTTGACGTGCCTCCACCCCGGTCGGGGGAGGCGGGCTCCCGGACCCCCGGCGCCCTGGCGCGGCGGGGCGCCCGACCCCCGGATCCGGGCCCGGACGTGACGGTGCCGGGGCGGACGAGGTCCGCCCCGGCACCCCGCCGGGTACGGGCGGATCAGCCCACGGCGCGGGGCCCGGCGGGTTCGCTGGGGCCGGGCTCCCGGTGGCGCTGGTTGCGGAGCAGCCGGCGCCACTCCTCCGCGACGAACGGCGCGGGCTCGGTCGTCTCGATGAAGTCGTGCAGCACGGACAGGAAGCGCTGGGGGTCGGCCCGGAAGGGGAAGTGCCCCGCCTCCTCGAACATCTCCAGCCTGCTGCCCGGCATCGAGACATGGCCCAGGCTCGCCTGGACCGCCGGGATCACCACGTCCCGGCCGCCCCACACGATCATCGTCGGCATGCCCCTGGTCAGATAGCTGCGGTCGAGCAGCGTCGCCACCTGCCCCCGCCAGTCCACCCCGGCGCGCAGGGTCCGCACGAAGGCGCCCCGCGAGCCCGCGTCCGGCAGCGAGTCGATCGCGCGCAGCAACTCCGCCGCGTCCACGCCGAGATCGGTGTCGAAGGTCCGCAGCAGACGCAGGTACTGCTCCAGCTGCCAGCGCACGGTCGGCAGCCGCAGCGCCGCCAGGACCAGGGAGGCACCCGGCAGGGTCGCCGCCCGCAGCAGCGGCGTGAGCCGGCGGCCGAGGCCGCCGCTGGCGACCAGCACAAGACGCTCGGTGCGCTCGGGGAACTGGTAGGCGAACTGCGCGGCGACCGCGCCGCCGAGGGAGTGCCCCACCAGGGTCGCCCGCTCCACGCCGAGGGCGCTCAGGAGGTCGCGGATGCCGTTGGCGTACGCGCCGGGGGAGTAGTCGCCCCGGGGTTTCGCGGAGGCCCCGTGGCCCTGGAGGTCGGGTGCGATCACCCGGTACCGCCCGGCCAGTGAGGGAAGGACCTCGGCCCAGGTGGACGAGGAGTCCCCGATGCCGTGGATGAGGACGACGGCGTCGCCCCGGCCCGCCATCCGGTACGCCTGGCGGTAGCCGTGCAGGGCGCGTGTACGCAGCCGGACCTCGTTCCCGGGCACGGCGCGCGGCCGGGGCGCACGGGGCGCCCTGGACGGCCGGGAACGGCCGCCGGTGGTGCCGGTCACGGGTCAGTCCTCCCGGGGGTCCCGGCCGGAGCCGTCGCCGTCCCCGCCGTCCCCGAAGTCGGCACCGGCCGGGGCGGCCTGGGCGGCAGCGGCGTTCATGGACGGCTGCCCCTCGGTCTCCCCGAAGTCGAGCAGGCCTCCGAAGCCGGGATCGATGCCCAGCGACGCGAGGGAGCGCCAGGGAAGGACGGTGCCCTGGGCCGCGGTGTGCAGCCGGTTACGGGGACGGGTGGTCGTAGCGGACATGGCAACCGCCTCTCGGTCGCTGTACATGGGTGCGCCCGGACGGGCGTGGCGCCGGTGGCCGGGTACGGCCGTCGCGGAGCCGGGGGGAGGGCCGGGGGCCGCTCCGTGTGTGCCTGGGTCGTGAGACGGCCTAGGGTCCGGCCGTGACCGGTGGCGGGGCCGGTACGGGCGCGGGGCCGGGCCCGCCGCCGAACCGGGCCCGCAGCAGCGAGCCGATCAGCCAGCCCCGCATCGGCCCGAGGTGCGCGGGGGAGCCGTGCACGTCGTCGAACTCCTTGAAGCGCACCCGGGGCAGCGCCGCCGCCAGCAGCCGCTGGTCCCCCGCGGGGATGATCTCGTCCCGGGAGCTGACGACGTAACCGACGGGGACGCGCACCGACGCCAGGGTGTCCGGGCCGAGCGGGAAGTCCTGGAGCAGCCGGCGCAGGGCGTCCTCGTCGGCCGTGCCGGTGAGCCGGCGCAGTGTCTCCACGGTGATGCCGGGCACCCGGGGCCACCACCGCGGGTCGGAGAAGAATCCGGCCACGGGGGCACCGACGGTGTGGACGCTGCGGATCCGGGGGTCGTGGGCGGCGGCCCGCAGGGCGAGATGGCCGCTGAAGCTGAGCCCGAGGACATGGGTCCGCTCGACGCGGGCCCTCCCCGCCAGCCGGTCCAGCAGGAACGGCAGCAGCCGCCAGGAGTCCGGCCCGTACCGCAGGGTGTTCTCGCCGACGCCGGGCATCTCGGTCGCCACCGCCGCCCAGCCGAGCCGGGCCAGCTTCGGGAGCAGGGGGGCCCACTGCTCCTTCACGCTGACGATGCCGCCCGAGACGACGACGAGCGGCCTGCGGCGGCGGGCGTCGAGCCCGGCCGTCCAGCAGGCCACGGTGCCGTCGGGGTGGTCGAGGACGAGCCGGCCGATGCCCCGCCGCCGGCGCCAGTCGTCGAAGGTGCGGACGCAGTTGGCCTGCGCGCGGGCCCGGTCCGTGTCCCCGTGGTGGGGGAAGCGGGCGAGGGCGTAGCGGCGGCAGGCGTCCAGGGGCCGGCCGGCGCGGGCCAGCCGGTCGGCCTCGGCCGTCCAGACGCGGGCCCAGGAGGCGGGGTGCCCCGGCTCGTCGTTGGTGATCCGTGGCAGCACCGCCGCCACCTGGCGTTCGGTGATGCCCTGACCGCGGGCGTGCAGCCGGGCGAACGCCTTCAGCTCGTCGAGATGGTCCATGGCGTGCCGTCCTTAAGTCTCCCTCGGAACCGAGGGCCCCGTGCCAGGTGTGCCGGCCGGGGGCCGTTCCTGGGATGTGCGCCGTGCGGAGCCGTGCCGTGCTGTCGGTCCGTACCGTTCCGGCAGGGGCCGGATGGTGCCGTTCCGCCGCCGCCCGGCGGGAGACCGCGAGCACTGTGGCGGCCGCGTGATACGGGCGGGCGCCGTGCCGGGGTGGGGGGATGTGCCCCGGTCGAGCGCCCGCCCGGAGACAAATCTGCCGCCTGCCCCTTAAGGAACGCTTGTCGCCCGCCGGAGCGTGCGCCCGGACCCGTGCCGGACCCGGGCCGGAGCCGTGCCGGACCCGGGCCGGAGCCGTGCGGACGGACGGAAGGGCGCCGTGGCCAAAGGGAGTGCTTCCCTTTGGCCACGGCGCCCTTCAGCCGGTCGCCCGGCCGGCGCCGGATCGCCGTCGGCCCTGCCCTGCCCGCCCTGCCTGCCCTGACGCATCCGGCGTGGCCCTGACAACGTCGTCAGCGTGCGAACGCGCCCCGCGCCCACTCGCCGCCGTCGCTCCACACATCGGTGTCCGAGCCGGCCGTGCTGTCTGTGGGGTCCTCGTCCTCGCCCAGGGCCTCGGTCAGCAGGTCCACCACATGCGGATCGAGCATGGTCTTGGCCGCCGTGTCCCGCACGCCGCCGAAACCGGAATCGCTCACCGCGACACTGACGGCATAGCCGCCGGCCACCGAGAAGGTGCCGAACTCCCACTCGACACCTGTGCCGGGTGCGCCGTCCGGGGCGAGTACCCGGGTGGGCTGACCGTCGGGACCGAACCCGAAGTCGGTGAAGCGGAAGCGCAGCCCCTGGCCGATCGCCTTGCTGTACGCCTCCTTGAGGGTCCACAGCCGCACCAGGGCCGCGCCCCGCTCCTCGGGCGGCAGCCGGGCCAGCGCGCCCAGTTCGTGCGGGGTGCAGACATGCCGGTGCAGCCCCCGGGTGTAGAGCGGGCGGTCCTCGCGTTCGGCGTCCACGCCGATCAGACCCCGGGTGGTGAGGCCGATCAGCAGCAGGTCCTCGGTATGGCTGAGACTGATGTCCACGGCGTCGCAGCCGCGCAGATAGGGCCGGCCGGTGGGGCCGTAGCCGAGTTCGATGACCTGCGGCGGCACCCGCAGTGCCACCGCCGCCGCGAACTTCAGCAGCATCCGCGAGGCGGCGAACCGCATCCGCACATCCGGGTGCGTCATCTCCAGATAGCGTTCCCAGTCCCGGCCGAGCAGGGTCCGCAGCCGCGGCCCGCCGGTCTGGTCGGGCCGCCAGTCGGCGAGCCGGGCGTGCAGCACCGCGACCGAGCGCTCCTCCAGATCGGCGCGGACCCGGTCCCAGGCACCGTCACGTCCGGAGATCTTGACCGGTTCCCCGAACGAAGGTCTGGAAGCCGTCCCCCTTCGCGCCGTCATCGAACTCCTCCAAGGTGGTCTTGAGATCGCCGAGCACATCCGCGGCCGCCGCGCCGTCGATGATCCGGTGGTCGAACGTGAGCCCGAGCCGCATCACCGGGGCGACCGTGACCCGTCCGTCCCGGACGACGGCCCGGTCCACGACCCGGCCCGCGCACAGGGTGACGGCGGTGCCGCCGCTGGAGTGGAAGCCGTCCACCGGCCGGTGGCCGAGCGAACTGACCGAGACCGTGCCGAAGACGGCGGGCCGGCGGCGCGGATCGCGCAGGGCCGCGGCGAAGGCGAGCCGCCCCAGCGGCGCCGGCAGCCGGCCCAGCAGCCGCACCCCCCGGAACTCCGGCAGTTCGGCGGCCCCCGGGCCGCGATAGCGCTCGATCCGCTCCTGGATCTCGGCAAGAGCGGCGCTCTCCAGCCCCGGGAGCAGCGCGGAGAGCACCGTCCGCTCCCCGTCCACGGTCCGGTCCAGGGCCAGCTTGGCGGTGACCCCGGGGAAGCGGACGGTACGCGGCCCGCGCGCCCCGAACGGCCGGGGCGCCAGCGCGGCGTTCGCCGCCGGATGCCGGTGCAGCACCCGGCCGGCCGCGTACAGCAGATACGCGACCACGGACGAGCGCCGCCCCTCGGCACGGGCGGCGGCCCGGTGCGCCTCGACCCGGCTCATGTCGATGTCCGTGTCCAGGTGCACGGGCCGCTGTCGCGCCGCGTGTTCCAGGAAGTAGAGCGTGTGGGCGCGGCGCCGCTCGGAGTGCGTCCGCGCCGGGTCCCGCGCGGATCCGGCGGACCCGCTCATGTCCGTACCGCCAGCTGGTAGATCTCCTGGAGGCTGCGGGCCTCCAGGAGCCGCCCGACCGGTAGCGGCCGGCCGGTGGTCTGTTCCAGGACGGTGACGAGTTTCAGCAGGTAGAGGGAGTCCCACTCGGGGAGTTGATCGAGGTCGGACTCGACCTCGTGGTCCTGGAGCGGCATGCCCAGCTCGTCCCTGACGAGGCGGACGAAGTCGTCGATGGTCTGCATCGGTGGTGCCCTCCCGGGCGGCGCGGAACGGATGGGGGAACGGACGGAAAGCGGGTGGGGAGCGGACGGGCCCGTCCCGGCGGGAGTCGACGGGACGGCCCGGAGCCACGGTGTACGACGGGGGTGCCGGCCGTCAGGCTTTCTCCAGCGCGAAACCGGATTTGATCCATTTGCTGGACTCGACGGCGACGGCAAGCGCTCTCTGACCCTCCGTCATTTGTCCTACGAGAGCGTCCAGTTGCAGGAAGGGAAGGGCGTTTCCATTGTTGCCCGTGTCCGCGACGCACGACACCTCGACGGCGCCCGGCAGGTTCAATCGCTGGGTGATACGCCGCGTCATATGACCGGAAAGCTGCGGCGGAAGGAGGAAGTCCACATCGTCCGTGGACCAGCCGAGATCCTCCAGCAGCTCCCAGAGGATCTCCTCGGCGATGACCGGGACGGACTCCTCGATAGCCTTGTAGTCCTCCCGTACCGCCTGCCGGTCCTCGTGCCGGTCGGCCAGCCCGAACCAGTCGATGACCTGGCCGGGCTCCCGGCCCAGGCCGGTGAAGCGGTTGAGCACCCGCCGCACCGCGATCCGCTGCCCGCGCGGCTCGGCGGTGAGCACCGCCGCGCCCGCGCCGTCCCCGAAGAGCACATAGTTGACGAGGTCGCTCGGCGGGGCGCCGGACAGATCGCGGTCGAGTTCCAGGTGCTTGCTGCACACATCGCCGCCGATCACCAGGCCGGCGCGGTAACCGCCGCCCGTGATCAGCGTACGGCCCAGCTCCAGCGCCTGGACCGCGCCCGCACAGCCCGACTGGAGCTGATAGGTCGGGATCTGGTCCAGACCCAGCAGATCCGCGACGGTGTTCACGGTCGCGGGCATCAGATGGTCCGGGGTCGCGGTGCCCATCACCACGAACTCGATCTCCTCGGGGGCCACCCGGGAGGCGGCGATGGCCCGCTCGCCCGCCTGCGCGCACAGATCGGCGAGCGACCAGCGGACCTCACCGCTGTCCAGATCGCGGGCGAAGTGCCGGGTCCGGGTCCCGATGAAGACATCGATCCACTCGTCGTTGACGCCGAGTGTCTTGGCCAGTTTGGTGTTGTCCACCGGATCGCCCGGCAGGGCCGTGCCGACGGCGGCGAGATACGCCACCGCCCCGGGGGACGCCTGGGGTGACTGCATCGTGCGGTCCTTTCTGTCCTAGGCCGTTTCTTACGGATCTTGCTGGGGCTCGCGTGCCCTGGTGCCGCACTCCCCCTGGGCCTTGCGGCCCGGGAGGTACCCCCACGCCGCGTTGTCGTCAATCGCCGCTGGCCCCCTGGGCCTGGCGGCCCGGGAGGTGCCCCCACCGCAGGGACTCATTCCTCCGCCTTGCGATGCGTCCCCTCGGCCCTGGCGGGCCTGGGGAGACCCCATGCACCAGACCCCGCTCCCTGACCCAGCCTGATCCGTAAGAAACGACCTAGCGGTTGTGCGGTCGGCCGTCCCGCGGACGGGGAAGGCGATCGGCGGGGCCGGGCCCGGGCGCGTCCCCCGGCACAGGGAGCAGGGGGACGCGCCCGGTCCGGGCGTACGAGGGGTCCGGCCCGGCGGCGGAACCGGCCGCCGTGCCGGGTCACGCGGCGGTGGCGGAGTCGGCCCGTTCGCGCAGATAGCCGATGAGGTCGCCCACCGACGACAGGCGCGGCAGGAGATCCTGCACGCTCATCGCCTCCATGCCGGGCAGCCGGTCCTGGATCCGGTCCTTCAGCTCCATCACCATCACCGAGTCGAAGCCCAGGTCCTCGTAGAGCAGCGACAGCGGGGAGATCTCGTCGACGGCGTAGCCGCCGACCTCCGCCACCGCCTCGATCACGGCGCGCTCGACCGGGTGGCCCACCGCCTCCCGGGCCGCCCGCGCCACCGGCTCACCGGCGCCCGGCCCCACCGCGGGGGCCACCACCGGCTCGCCGGGGACCTGCGGCGCCGGCACCACCGGTTCCGTACCGGCGGACTTCCGGATCGGCTCACGGGTCCAGAACCGGTGCGCGTCGGAGAAGTGGTACGGCGCCAGCCGCGTCCGCAGCCGGTCCTCCTCCGCGTACACCGCGCTCCACCGGGGATCGAGACCGGTGCGGTACAGCTCCGCCACCGCCCGCGCCAGCTCCCCGCCGTCGGTCTCCGGGCCGGGGACCAGGGCCACCGTGTGCCCCCGCTCCCCGGCGGCCGGACGCAGCTTGCGCGCCATCCGGGAGAGCACCGGCTGAGGGCCGACCTCCACCAGATGCGTCGGACCGGCGTCCAGCAGCTGCGCCGCCGCGTCTCCGAACAGCACCGGGGCGCTGACGTGCTCCGTCCAGTACTTGGCGTCCATCGGCTCGGCCTGGAGCAGCCGCCCGCGCACCGTCGAGTACACCGGCAGCTTGGGCACCCCGCCGCCCGCCTCGTCGGCGACCCGGGCGAACCGCTCCAGCATCGGTTCCATCAGCGGCGAGTGGAACGCGTGCGACACGTCCAGCCGCCGCGACCGCACCCCCTGCCGCAGCAGCACCGACTCGATCCGGGCCAGCGCCCTCAGATCGCCCGACAGCACCGTCGACTTCGGGCCGTTCACGGCCGCGACGCCGACCAGCGGCTCTCCGTCCACCAGCTCCGCGACGTCCGACGGGTCCGCGCGGACCGCCATCATCCCGCCGCCCTCGGGCAGCCGCTCCATCAGCGCGCCCCGGGCCGCGACCAGCCGGGCGGCCTGCTCCAGCGGGAACACCTCCGCCACCACGGCGGCGGCGTACTCGCCCACGCTGTGCCCGAGCAGCAGCGCCGGCGGCACCCCCAGCTCGTGCACGCTCGCGGCGAGCGCGTACCCGACCGCGAACAGCGCCGGCTGGGTCCACCCCGTACGGTGCACCGCGCCGTCGCCCGACAGCAGCAGCTCCCGGACCGAACCGCCGGTGTGCGGCGCGAGCGCCCCGTCCGCCTCGTCCAGATAGCGGCGGTACAGCGGCGACTCCTGGTAGAGCCGGGCCGTCATCGCCGGATACTGCGAGCCCTGACCGGTGAACAGGAGCGCCACCAGCGGCCTGCCGGCCGCCTGCCCCGTCAGCCGGGCCAGTGCCTCCTCGTCGCCCGCCGCCTCGCGCAGCGCCGCCGCCAGCGCGGCACTGTCGGACGCGGGCAGCGCGAACCGGTGCCGGTGGCCCGTCTTCACCAGATTGCTGCTCCAGCACAGCGGCCCCACCGGCACCCGGCGCCGCTGCACGGCGTCCGCCTGCGCCAGCAGGTTCCGCCGCAGCGCCGCCGCCGACGGGGCGCTCAGCGTGAACACCCCGCTGCCCAGCCCCGTACGCCCGTGGGCCGTCTCCGACGAACCCTCCCGGGGCTGCTCGGCCTCCGGCCGCGCCGCGTACGAAGGCGCCGACTCCAGCACCGCGTGGGCGTTGGTGCCGCCCATGCCGAAGCTGCTCAGCCCGCCGATCGTGGGCCGGTTCTGCAACCGGAGCGGAGTCTTCAGCAGCCGCAGCCCCTGGGCGTTCAGCTTGAGCGCCGGATTCTCCTTGGTCGCGTACCGGCTCGCCGGAACCACCCGGTGGTGCAGGGACAGGGCCACCTTGATCAGCCCGGCGATGCCCGCCGCGCCCTCCGTGTGCCCGATGCTGCCCTTGACCGAACCGAACGACAGGGGACGGCCCGAGCGGGCCGCGTGCAGCCCGCCCAGCGCCTTCACCTCGATCATGTCGCCGAGGACCGTGCCCGTGCCGTGCGCCTCCATGAAGGTCACGTCCGACGGCTCCACCCCGGCCCGCCGGTACGCGGACGACAGCACCTCCTGCTGCGACCAGCGGTTCGGCGCGGTGATCCCGTTGCTGCGGCCGTCCTGGTTGACGGCGGTGCCGCGGATCACCGCGTACACCGGCTGACCGTCCGCGATGGCGTCCTCCAGCCGGCGCAGCACCACCGCGCCCACGCCCTCACCCCGGCCGATGCCGTCGGCGTCGGCGCTGAACGGCTTGCACCGGCCGTCCGGCGCCGACAGACCCGCCTGGGTGTAGAAGATCCCCAGCGCCGGGGTGAGGGCCACGTTCACCCCGCCCGCGATGGCCGTGTCGCACTCGCCCGACAGCAGCGCGTTGCACGCCAGATGGACCGCGACCAGCGACGACGAGCAGGCCGTGTCCACCGCCAGGCTCGGACCCTTCAGATCCAGGTGGTACGAGACCCGGTTGGCCGTCATGCAGTAGCCGTTGCCGGAGCCCACCTGGGCCGTGACCCGGGCGTAGTCCGTCAGATGGAGCTGCGCCCACTCATTGCCCATGATCCCGACGAAGACGCCGGTATTGCTGCCCGCCAGCTTCGCCGGCGCGATCCCGGCGTCCTCCACGGCCCGCCAGGCGCACTGGAGCAGCAGCCGCTGCTGCGGGTCCATCGCCTGCGCTTCGCGCGGCGAGATGGTGAAGAACTCGTTGTCGAAGGCGTCGGGGTCGGTGATGAACCCGCCCTCGGTGGTGTTGGAATGCCCCTCGGCCCCGGCGGGGGAGTGGAAGTCCCGGGCGTTCCAGCGCTGCCCCGGTACCTTCCCCACCCCCTCGCCGGAACGCATCAGCATCTCCCAGTAGGCGCCGGCGTCCGGCGCCCCCGGGAAACGGCAGTCGAGGCCGACGATGGCGACCGGCCTCATCGGGCATCACTCGCGACCGCCCGCAGTTCTTCCACCAGGTGTCCGGCCAGGGCGTCGATGGTGGGGTAGTCCCAGGCCACGGTGGGCTCCAGGACGAGGTCGAAGTCCTCCTCGATGTCTCCGCAGAGGCTGAGCGCGGCCACCGAGTCCAGGCCGTACTCGGCCAGCGGCACGGAGGGCACGATCTCGGACGGCGACCGCTTGAGGTAGAGCGCGATCCGGTCGGCGAGCCAGCCGCTCAGCGACTCGAAGCTGTGCTCGGCGCGCTCGGTCCGGGCGGAGCCGTCGGCGGAAACAGACGCGGGAACAGACATGGGGTACTCCTTGTGAGGGCGCGCGGGCCGGATCTCAGCCGGCCAGCGGGGTGTCGTAGAGGTCGTAACTGCGGCGTTCGTGGAAGCGTCGGAGCACCTCCTCGTGCACCCGGCCCTCGCACGAGGGCGGCAGCGCGGCCGGGCGCCGGCCCAGCCTGCGGACCAGCCGGTGCAGCGCGGCGGCGGCCCAGGCCGGGTCGGCCAGGAAGGGATCGCCGCCGTCGTCCCGCGCGGACCGCCACACGCCCAGGACGGACGCCGCCGCCAGGAGGACGGCATAGCGGTCGGCCAGCGCGAAACTGGCGGGGGAGGCGAGGGCCGTACGGTCCTGCGGCGAGAGGTTCAGGCTCTCCTCCTGGAGCTGGCGCAGCTCGTCCAGCAGCTTCATCACCAGCGCCTGCACGGCCAGCTCCTCCGGCGAGCCGCTGGGCAGGCCGTCGACGGACGCGACCAGCGACGCGCTCAGGCTGTCCTTGCCGCTGGCCAGGGCGAGCCGGTCGAACGGGAGACCCGGCAGGCCCTCCCGGGGGCTGAAGAGCGCACGGGGCGCCTCGTCGCCCGAGAACCACGCCCGCCGCGCCAGCCGGGACAGCTGCGGAATGATCGTCGCCTGGCAGGCGGCGGAACCCGCGTGCCCCAGGCTCAGCACCGGAAGGTCCCGTACATGCTTCTGGAAGAGCCCGAACTCGCCCTCCCGCACATAGAACCGGGCCCCGAGCACGATCGACAGGTCGTACATGGTGTCCGTCAGCGTCTTCGGCACCAGGTACTTCACCGCCGCCGCGTACACACTGGTCTCGTCGGGCAGCAGATGCACCGCGCGGGTGCCGACCAGCGCCATGCTGTCGCAGATCAGCAGGTCGAGGAAGGCCCCGTTCAGAGTCTCGGCGGCATGCGGGATCTCCATCACGGACCGCCGGTACAGCTGCCGTCCCAGCGCGAACCGCACCACCGTCCGCAGACTCGTGTCCAGCGCGCCGACCGCCATCCCCGGGATCGCGCTGCGGGTGATCTGGAAGGAGCGCAGCGCCAGTTCGACACCCTGCCCCACCTCGCCCACCAGCGCGTCACCGGCCACCGGGCAGTCGTCGAACTCCAGCCCCGTCAGCCGGCAGCCGCGCACGCCCACCGCCTCGTACCGCGGCAGGACCGCGAACCGCTCCGGGTCCAGCCGGTCCCGCTCCACGAACAGCACCGAGTGGCTGCGGCTGCCCGGCTTCCCGTCGGTCCGGCTGAAGAGGGAGAAGGCCGCCGCCCGGTCGGCGTTGTTGATGACCTCCTTGCGGCCCCGCAGCCGGTAGCCGCCCGCGACGGGATCCGCCCGGAACTCGTTGCGGACGAAGTCGTTCCCGTGCGGCAGCTCGTGGTACGCGACGGAGATCTTCTGATTGTCGAGCAGCAGCTCCGCGAGTCTGCGGCGCTGCTCCCCGCTGCCGGCGGTCCACACGTTCGCCGCCGCCATGAAGGAGGTGATGCCGTAGCCGAGACCGAGGGCCACGTCGCGCCGGAAGACCTGGCGCATCACCCGGACCAGCGTGTCCAGCCGGTCCAGCCGCCCGCCCAGCGCGGTCGGCACGTACTCGGCGTTGAAGACCAGCTCGTCCAGGAGCCGTTCCCCGGCCCGCGGCAGCTCACCGGCCTCGTCGGCGGTGAGGATATGCGCGGCGGACAGGGGGTTGCCCTCGTCGTCGGGGTCCCCGAAACGCTTCTCCAGATCGGCGATCCGGGCCTGGACGGCGCTCTCCTGGGCCTCGTGGGCGCCTGTGCCGCCGACCGGTGCGCCGCCCACCGGGTCGGTGCCGGCCGGATCGGTGCCGGGACGCGCCCCGGCGGCGTTGTCGGTGCCGGTCGGGGCAGCCTCGCCGCGCAGCCCCGGGACGGCGGGATCACTCAGCATGACGTCCCCTCGGAAGTCCGGTCCCCGCCCGCGGGCGGTTTCCCGGTGTCGGTGTGTGCGAACGCGGTGGTGGCGCCGGACCGGACGGCCCCGGGAGCCGCGGTGGTGGTCCCGGTGCCGGTGCTCTCCCGGACGGCCCCGCCGGGCGTGGTGCCGGTGCCGGTGGGCGGGGCGGTGGCCGACAGGCGCAGCGGCAGCAGGGAGAACAGCTCCCCCGCCGCACCGGCCGCCCGCAGCTGCTCCAGCAGCCGCGGATAGGCGTCCGGCTCCGGCCCGTCCTGCTCGCCGAGGCGCACCAGCAGCCGGTCGAGCACCGGCCACAGCCAGACGGCGTCCTGCCACAGCCCGCCCGTGCGGCCCGCGCGCGCCGCACGGCGGTTGTGCGCCCACAGCCCCAGCGCCGCCGCCCCGGCCAGGCACAGGCAGTACCTGCGGGCCAGGTCGAACGCGGCGGGCGGCACATCGGAGACGACCGCGCGGTACGTGTCCATCTCCTCGTGGACCCGCCCGGCCACGGCCAGCAGCCGCTCCGCCGTCCCCAGCGCGCCCTTCAGCTCCGGCCGCCCGGTCGCCTCGGCCCGCAGCGCCGCCACCGACTCCGGCAGCGTCGCCATGATGCCGCTGCCGCGCCGGGCCACCAGCGTCAGCCGCTCGGGCCGCAGCGCCGGCAGCCCACCGGCGAGGTCGAAGGCACCGGCCGCCCCCGCGGTGTCGCCCGTACCCCGCTGCCAGCCCCTGGCCAGCGAACGGAACTGGTTGACCAGCGAGTTCAGATTGACCAGCGTGTTGCCGTCGAAGAGGCCCACGATCCGGTGGTCGCGGTCCACCTTCTGGAACATGCCCCGGGCGTGCACTCCCTTGAGGAACGCGCGCGCGCCCAGCAGCCGCGTCAGCTCGGCGATCACGGCCTCCGTGCCGGTCGGCAGCAGATACTTGGTCGCGGCCGCCGCGACGCTCAGCTCGTCGGTGAGGGTGTGCACCGAACGCGCCGCCACCGTCGCCAGCGCCTCACCGGCCAGCACGTCCGCCGCCGCCCCGGCCAGCACCTGGCGGGCCTGCGGCAGATCCACCAGCCGCCGCCCGTACAGCTCCCGCCGCTCGGCGAAGTCCAGGGCGATCCGCAGCGCGTGGTCCGCCGCGCCCAGCGACAGCGACGCGCACATCGTCCGGGTGAGCTGGAGCGCCTTGAGCACGGTCTCCAGACCGGCGCCCTCCGCGCCGACCGCCGCGTCCGCCGGCACCGGGGCGCCGTCGAAGACGATGCCGCTGATGTCCGCGCCCCGGATGCCGTGCGTGGGGATCTTCGGCACCTGCCGGTAGTGCTCGCCCGGCGTCAGGGTCCGCTTGTCCACCAGCAGCACGGTGAATCCGCGCGGGCCGCCCTCCGGCCGGGTACGGGTGAGGACCGACAGCAGACTGCCCCGGGTGGCGTTGTTGATCAGCCACTTCTCCCCGCTGAGCCGCCAGCCACCGCCGTTTCCGGCACGGTCCTCAGTGCCGTCGATGCCGTCTATGTCATTGACGCCGTCGAGGTCGTCGGCCGCCGTTCCGACCACGTCCCCGGCGAGCAGATCGCTGCCGTGGGCCCGCTCGGTGAGGGCCAGCGACACCGGCAGCCCCGAGCGGATGTCCCCGGCGAGCCGCCGGGCCTGCTCCTCCGTCCCCGCGACCCAGACGCACACCCCGCCCAGATAGGTCTTGCCGTGCCCGATGGCGACGGTCAGATCGCGGCGGGCGACGACCCGCATCACCTGCATCACGGTCTCGTAGTCGGTCAGCCGGCCGCCGTACTCCGCCGGGACGTAGTACTCCTGGAGCCCCCAGGACTCCAGCGCACGGCAGATCTCCGCCGGGAACTCCTCCCGCTCGTCCAGCTCCAGGCAGTGGGCGTGGGAGAAGACGGCCTCGGGATCCTCGGGGTCACCCAGCAGCCGTTCCAGCTCCTGCGCGACGGAAAAGGGACGATGCTCCATGGGTCAGCCCACCGGAGCCGGCTCGGGAACGGCGACCTCGGCGTCCGCTGCGGTCGCCGCACCCACCGCACTGGCCGTGCTCGCTGTGTTTGCTGTGCTTGCTGTGTTCTCGATGAGCTCCCGCACCGCGGGGTCCACCACCGCGTGCAGCGGCGCCACCGCACCCCGCAGGAACAGCTTCTGCATCAGCGTCCGCTGGATCTTCCCGCTGGTCGTCCGCCGGATGGTGCCCGGCCGCACCAGCACCACGCTCCCCGCCGGAACCGCGAACTCCCGCCCGACCATCCGCTGGATCTCCGCCGCGAGCGCCTTCAGCTCCGTACGCGCCGCCGCCGCCTTGATCTCGTGGATCACCACCAGGTGCTCCTGGCCCCCGGCGTCGATCCCGAACACCGCCCCCGTGCCAATCGCCGGATCGAGTCCGCGCACCGCGCTCTCCACGTCGTACGGATAGATGTTCCGGCCGTTGATCAGGACCATCTCCTTGAGCCGGCCCGTGACGAACAGCTCGGCCCCGTCCAGGACACCCAGGTCACCGGTGCGCAGCCAGGGCCCCAGCTCCTCCTGGCCGGCGATCCGGGCCCCGAAGACCTCGGCGTTCACCTCGGGGCGCTCCCAGTAGCCCGCGGCCACGCTCGCCCCGCGGATCCAGATCTCGCCGACCCGGCCCGCGGGCCGCTCGGCACGCGTGTCCGGATCCACCACCCGGACCTCGAAGTCCTCGCCGTCCGCCACCCCGCTGCTGACCAGCTCCCGCCGGGGCGAGCCCAGATACGGGCCCTCGACCGAACCCCGCTCCAGACCGGCCGCGTCCACCTCGCGCACCAGCGCGCCCCGGCCCCGGGGCGTACCCGTCACCAGCAGCGTCGTCTCCGCCATGCCGTAGCAGGGGAACATCACCTCGCTGCGGAAGCCGTACGGCCCGAAACGCTCGGTGAACGCCCGCAGGGTCTCGGCCCGTACCGGCTCGGCGCCGTTGCACGCCGTCTGCCAGCTCGACAGGTCCACACCCTCCAGCTGGGCGTCGGTGATCCGGCGGACACACAGGTCGTACGCGAAGTTGGGGCCGCCGCTGCCGTGCACGCCGTACTCGCTGATCATCTGGAGCCAGCGGGCCGGCTTGCGCAGGAAGGACACCGGGGACATCAGCACGCTCACGGCCCCCAGCCACAGCGGCTGGAGCACATGCCCGATCAGCCCCATGTCGTGGTAGAAGGGCAGCCAGCCGCCGACGACCATGTCGGGCGTGTTGCCGGTCGCGCGGGCGATGGCGGCCTCGTTGGCGAGCAGATTGCCGTGGGACACCATCACCCCCTTCGGCGCGTTGGTCGAACCCGACGTGTACTGGAGGAAGGCGAGGTCGTCCGGGCGCAGCCGGGGGTCGCGCCAGGTGCCGATGTCGCCGACCGGGCCCCGGTCGGTGGGCAGGCACACCACGTCGGCGAAGTTCTCGGCCGCGAGCCACGCCTCGACGTCGGGGGCGTGCGCGGCGAGGGTGAGCACCGCCCCGACCCGGGCGTCCCGGACGATCCCGGAGACCCGCTGGAAGTGCTGGCCCTGCTCCGAGGGGAGCGGCGCGGGCACGGCGACCGCGCCCGCGTACAGGCAGGCCACGAACGCCTTGACGAAGTCGAGGCCCGAGGGGTAGAGCAGGAGCACCTGGCGCCCCTGGAGCCCGTGTTCCTGAAGCCATGACGCCAGATCCTTGGCGGCCCGGTCCAGTTCCCGATAGGGCAGCCGCTCGGCCTCCGTGCCGCCCCTGCCCTCCGCGAGGAACACGAACGCGTCCGCGTCACCCCGTTCGTCCGAACGCGTCAGCACGAGCTCCGCGAATGAACCGAATTGCGCCACCGTCATCCCCTCGCCTGTTTGAAGCGATGTGAGTTTCTTTGGACCGTCTGGTCTGCCGACTGTTCTGCCGATGGTCGGCCCCCGCTCTAAAGCCGGTCTTGCGCTTCACCCGAGCCGGGTCTTGACAAGCCGGCCAGTCCGTCCGAACGGCAGGTGCGCGGGGTGCGGACGGGTCCGGTGGTACGCGGACACGGGCTGGTACGCGGATACGGGCTGGTACGCGGACACGGGCACCGGCGCGCACACGGCCGTGCCGGGGGCCGCGCCGGGGGCGGGGGACCGACCCGGCACGACCCCCGGCACGCTCGGGGGACGCGGGCTCAGGCGGGCGGGGCGGGCCCCTCCAGCTGCGCCCACAGCGCGCGCTCGCCCTCGCTGGGCGGGCGTGGCACCAGCCGCTCGGGATGGGCCGGCGGAGGGGCGTCCAGCGGGAAGGCGCCCGGCGTGCGGGCACCTGGCGTGAGGGCACCTGGGGTGAGGCCGCCCGGCGGGAGAGCGCCGCCGGTGCCTGCCCGGTCCCAGGGGAACCACACGTTCCCGGCCTCGGGCACCGGCCCGGCGGGCGGGGACACCCACGGCGGGGGCGGCTCCCGCCCCGGCGCGGACCGGGACGGAGCCGTGCCCCGCCCGTCCCGCTCCTCTCGTCCGTCCCGCTCGTCCCACTCCTTCGCCGCCGCGCGGAAGTGATCCGCCGGGAGGACGCCGAACATCGCGGCCAGCGAGGCGAGACCCCGCACCAGGAACCGGCCGGCCCGACGACCCGCCCGCAGCACCGGGCCGGTCCCCGCGCCGGGGATCGTGGTCATCCCTGTGCCCCCGGGGCCGGGGCCCGCGACACGTGCGCCGTCAGCCGGACATGGTCCGGCACCGACGGCAGCGCCTCCTCCGCCAGATCGTGCCGGAAGTCCACCGACCCCGCGTCGCCCCGGGCGCTCTCCACGAAGCCCACGCCCGGATAGAGCCCGCCCACCTTGTGGTTCTTGGCCGTGGGCCGGAAGCGCGCGTACACCGCGCCCGCGCCCGCCGCCCGCGCCGCGCGCACCACCGCCGCCAGGCACGACTGCTCGATGCCCCGCGCGAACACCCGGCAGCTCAGCAGCATGTTGTCGATGTGCCAGCCGCCGCCGTCCCGGGCGGTGTCGATGAACACCGCCCCCACCAGGCCGTTGTCCCCGAAGCGGTCCCGGGAACGGATCGCCAGCACCAGATGGCCCGGGGAGTCCAGCCGGGCCCGCACATCGGCCTGCTGCAACCGCTCGGTCGTCAGATTGAACTGGTTGGTGCGCAGCGTGACCTGCGAGACCCGGGCGATCTCGTGCTCCCGCACCGGCGACAGTTCGACCTCGACCCCGAGCCCCGCCAGATACTCCTCCATCGAGCCCGCGCTCTCCTGGAGGTCCTGCCGGGCCGCGTCGGTACGGTACTGGGCGGCCCGCGCCCGGTCCTCCGCCGTCAGCTCCGGCACGTCGAACCAGCCGTCCGCGAGCAGCCGCTCCACGTGCAGCGCCGGCTCCTCGTCCAGCCGGACCACGGCCACCCCGGGCAGGCTGCTCGCCACGAGACCGCACTCGAACGGCGAGTCGTCGGCGAAGACCAGGCTGTCCACCCCGAGGTTGAGCCGCTGCGCGATGTCCAGCAGATTGCCGTCCTTCGGCTCCCAGTTGGCGTTGACCCGGACGAAGTCCGTCTCCCGCAGCACCATGTCGGGATGGCCGCGCAGCACGTTCAGCACCGGCTCGCGGTCGTTCTTGCTGCACACGGCGAGCAGGACGCCCTGAGCGCCGATCTGGCCGACGGCCTTCTGGAAGCGGCCGAACGCCTCGCCCCGGTAGGTTGTGGCGGCGGCGATGCCCTCCGGGCCGTCGTCGCCGAGGATGCCGTCCCACAGGGTGTTGTCGAGATCGACGACCAGCACCTTCTTCGTCCGGCCGCGCAGCCCCCGGGCGAGGTGCCCGACCTCCCGGGCGTACCCCGCGAGCAGCTCGTCGCCGAGGAGCACCTTGGCGTAGGCGGCGAGCCGGGGGTCCTGCACCGGCCCCGAGGAGGCCACCAGCGGATCGAGGTCCACCACATGGACCCGGTCGTGGGCGGCCGCGAGCCGCAGCAGCCCCGCGTTCAACTCCCGCCAGGCCACCCCCAGCCGGGCCCGGGAACGGGCGTCCACCAGCCGGCGGGCCTGGCCGCGCAGCAGGGGCAGCGTATTGAGGACCAGGGTGCCGGAGCCCTCGGTGACATACCGCTCGGCGAGCGACCCGATCAGCGCCAGCTTGGCCGCCGCCACCCGCTCCACGTCCTCCACCAGCCAGGGGTGCGGCAGCTCGTCGAAGACGACCTGCGCGTCCAGCACACAGAGCACCACGTCGGCCCGTGCCGCGTACAGCTCGCTGCCGGTGTCCTGGAGATCGCGGAACCATGAGCCGAAGTCCCCGGAACGCAGCCGGGGCAGCAGCCCGTGCCGGGAGAGTTCGGCGGTCAGCGGGGCGGTGAGCCCGCTCAGCGTCGAGTGGCCGGTGACCGCGACCGTGACCGCGTCGGCGGTGGGGTGCGCGGCCAGTACCTCGTCGGCGTCGAGGCGGGCGAGCAGCTGGCCCGCCCGCACCAGATCCGGGGCGGGCGGGCCGGCGGGGTCGCCGCCCGCCGTCAGTTCGGCGAGCAGGCCCGGCACCTCGGGGTACGCCGGGACAAGACGTCCTTCGCGATGAAGGGCGCGCAGCCGGTCCAGTGGTCCGGTCCGCTCGCCCACGGTGGTGCTCGCAACCGTGGCCATGGTGTCTCCGTTCGCTGACGTTCACGTGCCGGCGCGTTCCGGAAGAGCCGCCCCGCCCGGCCGTGCGCGCCGGGGCCACGGACGTCCCGGCGGCCCCGGCGGCCCAGGCCCTGCCACCTCCGTGCCGCCGGTGGACGACGGCCCGAGCCTCGCGGAGACGGCTTAAGAACCCCTTGCGGCCGGTGCGCCCGCCCGGGCACGCGGACCGGCGGGGGCAGGGCGTACGGGCCGCCGGGGCGCCGCCGGCGGCCGCGGAGCCGGCGGGCCCACCGGGGCCCCACCCGCCCCCTGCCCGTACGCTCGGACGATCAGCACACGACCACCCGCCACCGCACCCCGTGGCACCCGCGGTGGCGTGCCCGGACCACCCGAAGGAGCCCATGCGCCCCGAACGAATCTCCTGGACACCCCCGCCCGCCGCGGCGGGCCGGCCACCCGACCCCGTCGACATACGCCGGATCCTGCGGCTCTTCGTCCCCTACCGGGGCCGGATCGCGCTGGTCGCCCTGCTCGTCGGCGCCTCCGCGCTGGTCTCGGTCGCCTCCCCCTTCCTGCTGCGCGAGATCCTGGACACCGCGATCCCCGAGGGCCGCACCGGCCTCCTCGGCCTGCTCGCCGCCGGCATGATCCTCACCGCCGTGCTCACCGGCGTCCTCGGGGTGCTCCAGACCCTCATCTCCACCACCGTCGGCCAGCGGGTCATGCACGATCTGCGGACGGGGGTCTACGCGCGGCTCCAGCGGATGCCGCTCGCGTTCTTCACCCACACCCGCGGCGGCGAGGTCCAGTCACGGATCGCGAACGACATCGGCGGGATGCAGGCGACGGTGACGTCCACGGCGACCTCCCTCGTCTCCAACCTCACCGCCGTCGTCGCCACCGTTGTCGCCATGGTCGCCCTGGACTGGCGGCTCACCGTGGTCTCCCTCCTGCTGCTCCCCGTCTTCGTGGGCATCAGCCGCCGGGTGGGCCGCGAACGCGAGCGGATCACCTCCGCCCGCCAGAAGCAGATGGCGGTCCTGTCGGCGACCGTCACCGAGTCCCTGTCGGTGAGCGGCATCCTGCTGGGCCGCACGATGGGCCGCTCGGACTCGCTGACCCGCACCTTCGCCCAGGAGTCCGAGCGCCTGGTGGAGCTGGAGATCCGCGCGGGCACGGCCGGCCGCTGGCGGATGTCGGTCATCGGGATCGTGATGGCCGCGATGCCCGCGCTGCTGTACTGGGCCGCGGGCATCGCCCTGCACCAGGGCGGGGCGCCGCTGTCGCTGGGCACCCTGGTGGCGTTCGTCACCCTCCAGCAGGGCCTGTTCCGGCCCACGGTCTCCCTGCTCTCCACCGGTGTCGACATGCGGACCTCGCTCGCGCTCTTCCGGCGCGTCTTCGAGTACCTGGACCTGCCGGTCGACATCACCGAGCCCGCCGAACCGGTGCCGCTGCCCCGCGTACGGGGCGAGGTCCGCTTCGAGAAGGTCACCTTCGCGTACGGCCCGGGGCGGCCCACGCTCGACGGCGTCGACATCACCGTCCCGGCGGGCGCCACCCTCGCCGTGGTCGGCCCCACCGGCTCGGGCAAGTCCACGCTGGGAGCGCTGGTGCCGAGGCTGTACGACGTGACGGGCGGCCGGGTCACCCTCGACGGGGTCGACGTGCGCGACCTGGACTTCGACACCCTCGCCCGCGCGGTGGGGGTGGTCTCGCAGGAGACGTACCTCTTCCACGCATCCGTCGCCGACAACCTCCGCTTCGCCCGGCCGGACGCCACCGACGCGGAGATCGAGGCGGCGGCGCGGGCGGCCCAGATCCACGACCATGTGGCCGCGCTGCCGGACGGCTACGACACCCTGGTGGGGGAGCGGGGCCACCGCTTCTCCGGCGGCGAGAAACAGCGCCTCGCGATCGCCCGGACGATCCTGCGCGACCCGCCCGTCCTCATCCTGGACGAGGCGACCAGCGCCCTGGACACCCGTACCGAACAGGCCGTCCAGACGGCGCTGGACACCCTTTCGGCGGGCCGGACCACGATCACGATCGCGCACCGGCTGTCGACGGTCCGGGACGCGGACGAGATCGTCGTGCTGGACGGCGGACGGATCGCGGAACGCGGCACGCACGAGGAACTGCTCGGGAGGGACGGCCGGTATGCGGCGCTGACCAGGGGCGACGAGCGGACGAAGGCGCCGCTGACCCCGTAGGCCTCACGTCACCGCCGGTACGCGGTCGAGCACCTTCAGCACATCGCGGACGGCGGCGCGGCCGGCGCGGTTGGCGCCGATGGTCGAGGCGGAGGGCCCGTACCCGACGAGGTGGACCCGCTCGTCCCGGACGGCCCGGGTGCCCTCCAGCCGGATGCCGCCGCCGCTCTCGCGCAGCCCGAGCGGCGCGAGATGGTCGAGCGCGGCCCGGAAACCGGTCGCCCAGAGGATCACGTCGGCGTCGACCCGGCGCCCACCGGCCCAGACCGCCCCATCCGGCACGATCCGCTCGAACATCGGCTGCCGGTCGAGAATCCCCTGCTCACGGGCGTGCCGCAGGGCGTCGTTGAGGGGCAGCCCGGTCACCGAGACCACGCTCTGCGGCGGCAGCCCCCGGCGTACCCGCTCCTCGACCAGGGCCACGGCGGCCCGCCCGGCGCCCTCGTCGAAGGGGCCCTCGACGAAGACCGGGGGCCGGCGGGTGACCCAGGTGGTCGCGGCGGCCGGCGGGGCGATCTCCAGCAGGTGCTGGGTCCCGGAGGCCCCGCCACCGACGACGATCACCCGCTGCCCGGCGAACTCCTCGGGACCCCGGTAACCGGCCGTGTGCAGCTGCCGGCCCCGGAAGGTCTCCTGCCCCGGGTAGCGGGGCCAGAAGGGCCGCTCCCAGGTGCCCGTGGCGTTGATCAGGGCACGTGCGGACCAGTCGCCGTCGGTGGTCGCGACGAGCAGCCGCCCGCCGGTGCCCTCCTCCAGGGACCGCACGGACCGCACGCCGACCGGCCGGCGCACCCGGAGCCCGAAGCGTTCCTCGTACGCGGTGAAGTAGTCGCCGATCACCTCGGAGGCGGGACGGGAGGGGTCCGCGCCGGTCAGCTCCATGCCGGGCAGGGCGTGCATGCCGTGGACCCGGCCGTAGGTGAGGGTGGGCCAGCGGAACTGCCAGGCGCCGCCGGGCCGGGGCGCGTGGTCGAGCACGACGAAGTCGCGGTCGGGGACGAGCCCGACCCGCCGCAGATGGTGGGCGGCGGAGAGCCCTGCCTGCCCGGCTCCGATGACGACCACGTCGACGGTACGCACCCCAAGATTGTTCACGTTTCTACTAACGTGGCGCGGTGCGAAGATCTTCCCTGGCCCCGGGGCTCGTGGGGTCAGATGATGTGCCCTTCGGGCCGGGGGGAGCCGCCGCCGGCCCGGAACCGGTCGGCGGAGAGGGGACCGACGTCCACGAAGGGGGTCCGCCCCAGCAGCAGATCGCGGACGACCTCGCCGACGGCGGGCGCCTGGAGGAAGCCGTGCCCGGAGAACCCCGTCGCGTACCAGAAGCCGTCGGGGGCGGCCGCCCGGCCGATGAGGGCGTTCCGGTCGGGGGTCATCTCGTACAGCCCGGCCCAGCCCTCGCGCACCTCCAGCGCCGCCAGCGCGGGCACCCGCCGCCGGGCCGCCGCCCGGAACGGCTCCAGCCACTCCCGGCTGAACTCCCGCCCGAAACCGGGCTCCTGCCCAGGGTCGGAGAAACCGAGCACCAGCCCGCCGGAGCGGTCCCCGTGGAAGTAGAGCGTCGAACCGAAGTCGAGCGTGAAGGGGATCACCGGCGGCAGGGGGCGCAGCGGCCCCGTGAACCCGATCTGCCGCCGCAGCGGGACCACCGGCAGCTCCACCCCCGCCATCGCCCCGACAGCCGCCGACCAGGCCCCGGCGGCACAGACCACGGCCCCGGTCCGGACCGTCCCGGCATCGGTCCGCACCGCCCGCACGCCGCCACCCGCCACCTCGATCC
This sequence comes from Streptomyces yaizuensis, assembly GCF_034961445.1. Lineage (NCBI taxonomy): Bacteria > Bacillati > Actinomycetota > Actinomycetes > Kitasatosporales > Streptomycetaceae > Streptomyces > Streptomyces yaizuensis. Next base: position 296,469 of record NZ_BSBI01000005.1, on the reverse strand, counting down.
CGGTCACCGCACACCGCGTCCACACCCGGGCCCCGAGCCGCCGCGCCGCCCGCAGATACCCCCGGACGGCCGCCGGCGGCAGGGCGTTCCCGTCGGCGGGGGAGTACGCAGCGGCCAGCAGCGACCGGGGGTCGACATAGGGACACAGCTCCCGCGCCTCCCGCGCGCCGACGATCCTGCTCGGCACCCCCAGGGCCCGCTGCACGACGACCGCGCGCTCGCACATCGCCACCTCCTCCGCGCTGCCGAGGAGGAAGAGATAGCCGGTGCTCTCCAGCCGGACGTCCGCCCCGGGCCGGGCGGCGAACGCGCGCCACGCCGCCAGGCTGCGCTGCCCCAGCGCGATGTTCAGCGGATCCGAGAACTGCGCCCGGATCCCCCCGATGGGCTTCCCGGACGACCCGCCCCCGACCCGGCCCCGCTCCACGACGAGCACCCGCCCCACACCGGCCTCGGCAAGATGAAAGGCGACCGAGGCCCCGACGACACCGCCCCCGACGACCACGACGTCAGCGGTGGTCACGGCCTCCCCCGCGCGAGAGGATGCCCCCATGCCCGCCCCTTTCGCCACCCGCCTGCTCACCCTCACCACCGGCCCCGAGGAATCGGTCACGGACCTCACGACGCCGTGCGCGGACTTCCTCCGCACGACGGCCGCCGGCCGCGACGGCCTCCTCAACATCTTCGTCCCCCACGCCACGGCCGGCATCGCCATCATCGAAACCGGCTCCGGCAGCGACGACGACCTCCTCGCGGCGCTCCACACCCTCCTCCCTGCGGACAACCGCTGGCAACACCGCCACGGCACCCCGGGCCACGGCCGCGACCACGTCCTCCCGGCCTTCCTTCCGCCGCACGCGACCCTTCCGGTCCTGTCGGGCCGGCTGGAACTGGGCACGTGGCAATCGGTCTGCCTCGTCGACACGAACGTCGACAATCCGCAGCGCCAGGTTCGGCTGAGCTTCCTCGGCTGATCGGGCTCCCTGCCGCCGGCACCCGGATCCGGTGGGCTTCCGGGCCCGGCAGCGGGCGCTGCACGTCGAGCCGGAACGCAGCGGCCCGCGACGCTGTCATGGCGGCGGGGCTCCGCAGGCGTTTCAGTGCATCAGCAACAGCCGCGTGTTCGGCACGAGTTTGCGGTTCACGCTGGTGCTCTGCACGAAGATGGTGAAGTCGTCGTTGTGGTCCGGCTTGATACGGACCTCCACATCCGGCAGGCCGAGCAGGGCTCGGGCCTCGGGCCCCGTGTACACCCGGTCCGTCCCCTTCTCCAGCACCGCGATCTGCTTCCGCGCCTGGATCTTCTCCGTCTTGCTCAGCTGGTAGAAAGCACCACCGGTACGGTAGGCGTGCCCGGATTCGACGACCCAGTTCCGGATCGCCGTGTCACGGTCCACCGGGATCAGCGCGAACGTCGACGGGTCGACCGGGGTGAGGCCGGCCGCCTGGATGGTGTCCTTGTTGACCGCCTCCGTACCCGTGGAGAACACCGCTCGCGATCCCCGGATGCCCTTGGTGCGGCCCACCATGAATTTCTCGGTGGCCTCCCGGATGACCTGCCCGGCCTCCTCCAGCCCCTGGGTGGTCGTCGCGTCCCAGACGGCTATGTTGTCCTTCGGGAAACCGCACTGCATCGCCTCGCGCTTGCCCACCTGGTCAGGCACCAGGACGGCCAGCGTCCAGTTGTCGTTCTGCGTCTCGATCATTCCCGTCACCGCCTGGACCAGCTCCTGCGGATTCCTGCTGGGGGCATCCGGGCAGCGATGGCTCGCGTTCTCCTGCCCGTCGGTGAGCACGAACGTCAGGAAGCTGTGGTCGCCGTACAGCTGGGCCGTCTGCGCCAGCTCCCGCTGCGACTTCAGCGCCGCCGCCAGCAGGGCCGTCATACCACCGGCCCGGTACAACTGCTTCAGGGACGGCATCCGCAGCACGTCCTTGTCGTAGATGACGCACTCCACCGTGTCGGCGAAGACGTACACCGTGACACGGGTCTCCTGGTCCAGCTCCCCCGACCGGCGCGCGAGATACGCGATCTGCTGGTCGGCGACCTCGACGACCTTGCGGCTCAGGTGCGACATCGAAGAACTGGCATCCAGCACAAGAGCGACGTGGTTGATGTAGTTCTGGCTTCCGGACACGGACAGCTCCCCCTCGTGACGAGTCGATGCTCCGTACCGTCTCACCCACCACTGACAATCGACTCCGGCTCCCGGACCGGACGGCGAGCCCACCCGCTCCCGGCACTACCGACCGGCATCCGGCTGACAGCAACCGGAATCGGCGGTGCTCGGGGGAGGGCACGGTTCTCACCCTCGCTGTTCCGCTCAAGCGGTTCGGGTTCAGGCTCGTCCCCGGACATGAGGTCGTCTCGGTCGAGACGGTTCGTGCGCTGGGCGGCGGAGTGCCGGAGGTAGGCTGACCGTTGTCTTTGCGGAGGTTGGCCGACACGAATGTCGACAACGTTGAGCGTCAGGTGCGGCTGAGCTTCATCGGCTAGGTGTATTGACCACGAGCGTTGTTGACTGTGTCGGGTCTTGATCATGACGAAGACCTCCGGTGTGGTGGAGGTGTCTAAGCTGCACCGCACACGGAGGTCTTCGTGTCCCACCGTAATGCCCGGCTGACCGTTCACGGCAGACGGATCCTGGTCGAACGTGTTCTTGCGGGCCGTCCGGTCGCGCATGTGGCGGCCGAGATGGGTATTTCCCGGCCGACCGCGCACAAGTGGGTGCGACGCTGGCGGGCCGAGGGCGACGCGGGTCTTCTCGACCGCTCCAGCCGTCCGCACACGACCCCGCACCGCACCCCGGCCGTGGTGGAGGGCGAGGTGTGCCGTCTGCGGACTGCGCGCAAGCTCGGCCCGGCCCGCATCGGCCCGGCCCGCATCGGCCCGGCCCGCATCGGCCCGGCCCGCATCGGCCCGGTCCTGGGCCTGCCGGCCTCGACCGTGCACCGGATCCTGGTCCGCCACGGCCTGAACCGCCTGGCCTTCCTGGACCGGCCCACCGGCCGGGTGATCCGCCGCTACGAACACGCCCGGCCGGGCGAACTGGTCCATGTCGACATCAAGAAACTGGGCAACGTCCCCGACGGCGGCGGCTGGCGTGTCGTGGGCAGAGCCGCCGGCGAAGCGAACCGCCAGGCCACCACCGACAGCCGCAAGAGCTCCAAACCGGTGATCGGCTACAGCTACGTCCATTCGGCCGTCGACGACCACTCCCGCCTGGCCTACAGCGAAGTCCTGCCCGACGAACGCCAGCACACGGCTGCGGGCTTCTGGCAGCGGGCCAACGCATTCTTCGCCGCCCACGGCATCACCGTCCAGCGGGTCCTCACCGACAACGACTCCTGCTGCAAAGCCCGGCTGTTCACCCGGACCCTGGCCGCCGACGGCATCACCCACAAGAAGATCCGGCCCTACCGGCCGCAGACCAACGGCAAGGTCGAACGCTTCAACCGCACCCTCCTGGACGAGTGGGCCTACCAGCGGCCCTACACCTCAGACCACGAACGCCGGGAAGCGTTCACCGACTGGATCGACTGGTACAACTACCACCGACCCCACACCGGAATCAGCGGCCACACACCCGCCAGCTGCGTCAACAACCTCCCCGAACAACACACCTAGTGGTGTACCGCAGGACTGGAGACGCGATGCCCGGCCGCACCGAGTGACGGCGTGGCCCGCGTACCGGCAGGTTCTTCGTCTGTCGGTGGCACACCAGAACCCTGCCAGGTGATCTGCGTTGCGGCAGTGTTCGAGACCGGGGAACGGCCTTCCGGCAACGGGACGGCGTACATGTCGGCTGCCTCACCCATCGCAGTTCTCCTGGGCCTCTGCCGCTTCGTCATCAGGCTGGAGGAGACCGAGGAGATCCTGCACGGCCCAGTCCGGAAGGGTGACTGCCGTGATGGATGGCAGGCCGGCTCTCCGTAGCAGAGAGCCTTCCTCGAGAAGGGCTGTCGGGATGCCCTGCGGCCGCGTCGGCGAACTGCTCCACATCGGGGTGCCGAGTGGTTGTGGCGACAGAGCGCTGTCCGATGCGCTGTCCATGGAGTCCTCATCAGTCCTGCGGGCGGGAGGTTCAGGTGCTGTCGGGGCGGGCGGAGCGGGCCCGGGCCAGCAGTTCGCGCACGATGCGGTGCCACTGGCGGGAGTCCTCGGTGCAGGAGCGGTCTTCACCGTCGGGGTCCCACTTCTCCAGTCCCCGGAGCTGCTCGGTGAACTGCTCGAAACGGCCGGGGCCGAAGCCGCCACGGTCGCGGTCCATCTGCTGCGCGATGGTGTGGAGCCTGTGGGCGGCACGGTAGTGCGCGAGTTGCGCTTCAGTCAGGCGGCGGATTGCGTAGCCCGAGCATGTGCTGCACCAGTCGAAGTCCTCGCCGCTGAGAAGGTCGGCGACGGTGAGCAGATCGTCGCCGGCGACAACGCCGCGTTCACGGGTGTGGGAGCAGAACGGTGAGTGCCCCTTGCCCTGGAACCGGGGATCGGCGTTGACCGCGTACACCTGGACGTCCGCGAGCACGCCGAGGGGGATACCGCTGCCACGAGGCTTCCGCCCGCTGCCTCCGGGGGCTGCGAACGGCTTCAGGTCCAAGTCCTGGCCGGAAGCGAGGAGCCCGTGCCACACCGGGCTGGGGAGGCCGCGGGAGCGCCCGGCCCGGTCGTACCCGGCATCGAGCCTCCGTAGGTCCTGGACACCACGGGCCATCGCCAGCAGACGCAGATTGCGCTCCCGCACCCTCGCCTCGTCACCGAACACCGGCCACGCGGCCTGCTGGGCGCCCGAGTCCAGGCCCAGCTCCTCACCGAACAGCGGGTCGTCAGCGTCGCGTAGGCGCCCCGGCCACCAGCTGTCCTGGTCCTCGGGCCGCTGACCGACCTCGTCCGACCATGGTTCGATCAGGGCGGCGGGCAGGTTCGTCGTGCTCGCGACGAGAACACCCCGCCAGCCACGGGCGGCCCGTCGCTCGAGCTCCGGGAACGGCAGGACCTCTGCCCCGCCGTCCGTGGAGAACACGATGTACAGCTCGTCCTCGGCGGTTCCGGCCGAGCGCAACAGCCGCAGGTGGTCCGTGGTGAGGGGACGACGTCGGTGCACGGTCGTGTCGTCGAAGACTCCAGGGCCGAGCTGGCTTGCCTCGGCCTCGCCCTCGGCCACGGCTGCGACGGCCCCGGGCGCGGGGGAAGCGGGCTCGCGTTGCAGAGGCGAGGAGCGGAGGTGAAGCTGGTCGGCGATGAGCTGCGGCACGCGGATGGTGAGCCGGCGGTGGCCCCAGTCGGCGCCGGTGAGATGGGTGAGAAGGACCCCGATCGTCCAGTCGTCCAGGTCGGCCAGCAGACCCCTCCCGCGTCCGCGAGACCGGTACGCCCCATCTTCCTGGATCTCCGAAAGGCGCACGGTCAGCACCACCGCCGCGTCGGTGCCGGCGACCTTCGCGATCCGGCGTGCCTCGTCATCCCACGACGCCACCAACCGACCGACCGCGGCGCGGGCTTCGGCGTATCCCTTGCGGCTTTGGCGGATACCGCGGACGGCGTCGTGGGTGAGCAGAGAGCCGCCGGGGAGGCCCCAGCCGCCACGGGCCTCGCTCTGCCAGCCGGACCACATCGCCCGGAGCCGCCTGGCCACCTCCGTGCTGTCGCCGATGGCGGCGAACGCACTTTCGTCGGAGGGCAGCTCGGGCTCAACCATGCTCGCAGCAGCCGCCGCAGCCAGGAGCCCCGCGGGGGTGACGAACAGGGCCGCCTGCCCGCGGAGCGTCTCGATGAACTGCTCCTTGAGAGCCATCTTCGGCCGGGCCCAGTCGGCGAGCCAGGGGAACGAGGCGACAGTCAGCTGGGCGAGGTGGAGACTCTGTGCGGCATCACGCCATGCGGACACCACCGATTCCCGCAGGTGCTCGGCATCGTTGCGGATCTCCCAGTCCTCCTCGTCGTTGTGCTCCTCGTCCTCCTCGTCCTCCTCGTCCTCCTCGTCCTCCTCGTCCTCCTCGTCCTCCTCGTCCTCCTCGTCCTCCTTGGCGACGGGTTCGACGCGCAGCACTTCGGCAGCGTGTTCGACCTCCTCCTGGTCCACCGCGTAGTCCCGGTCCCGCTCGGTGTACCGCTGGAGTTGGTACAGAAGACCGACGCCGCCCAGTGCACGGAGGAACAGGCCTACGCCGCTGTCAGGGCGGCCCCAGTCGCCGTGGTACGCGCAGCTGGAGCACATCCGGCCGATCGTGTGGGAGTTGAGCGGCACCTCCGACGTCACGGCACCGTCGGCGCGCAGCCGGGTGCACGTACGGCGGGCGTGCAGCTTGGAGCCTTTCCCCTTCGCCGAGTAGACGGAAATGGCGTGGTCCTGGAACGGGCCGAGCGGGACATCAGCCGTCAGCGCACAGTCGAGCGCGTAACTCCCCTATCGGTCTCGGCCTGCGAGCCTAACGCGGCGTGCTGACACACGCCCCGACGACGACAACTCCGCCGGGGCGAGAGGGAACGGAGAGGCCGGGCGTAGCGGTACCGTCACCCGGCTGCTCAAGCCGGGGCCATGCTCGCGGGCCCGGGCGAATCGTTACGCCTCCAGACCGGAGACCGTGGGACGCTCGCACGTTCGGGATCGTGGTGCCGCCGATGGGCTCGGGCAGTGCATCCGGCGAGGGGTTCTGCGGAATCCAGGCTCTATTCCAGTTCCGCCGCGCGCCTCTTGAGGTCCTCGGCGAACACGTCCCAGTCGGGTCCGAAGGACAGCAGGTCCGAGGCTGCTTCCCGGAGCAATTGCGGGTCGTCGGGACGTTGCAGGCAGGCCAGACGGTAGGCGAGGTTCCGGGCCCAGGGCGGCAGGGCCATCCAGTCCTCGGTGAGGACGTCCTCGAGCATGGCGAGGATTTCGTCCGCCGTGGCGAAGGTGAGCTTCTCGACGAACTCACGGGTCGTTTCGTTGACCTGCCGGCTGTCACCGCCGTCGATCGCCTGGCTGAGACTCCTGGCCGCAGGGGTCGGATCGGGCATGGCGCGCTTCTCCAGACGGATTGCTTCCGGCGCTCCGGGGCGCCGGGGTGCTGGACGGAATGGGGCGTCCAGACCCTAGCAGTCGACCCGGCGCCGCCCGGGCAGCCGGTGCGGTAGCCGGGCTCGGGGCCCGTCCCTAGGGATTGAGCCAGTAGGTGGACAGTTGGTAGGCACCGTCGGGCCGCTGAACGACCCGGTAGCCGACGTCGTGCCCGTCGATCTGCACCGACCTGTCGAGCGGGCCACTGAAATCGGGGGTCCTGGCGCGGGGAACGACCCCGCCGTCCTTCATGTACGCGTACACGTCGGAGACGATCGCTTGTTCGATCCGGTTGGGCTGCAAGTCGGTGGTCCGCAGATCGTTCGTGGTTCCGTCCGGGCCGGTGTGGGCTCGGTCGTAGCCGTGGCCGGTGTTGAAGTGCCACTGGTCGTCGCCCACCATGGCGGAGCGTTTGAGATCCTGCCCCTCGCCTTTGGCGGTGTACTCGCCGATGGCCGGGGCGTCGCCGTTCGGGTACGGCGACAGGCCGAAGGGGTCGCAAACGGTGTGCGGGTTGGTCACATAGGCGACCGGGTTCGGCGCCGGCGAGAGCCCCAGAGGGTCCGGGGACGTGTACCGGCCGGTCTCCGGGTCGTAGTGACGGAAGAGGTTGTAGTGGAGGCCGGTCTCCGGGTCGTAGTACTGGCCGGGGAAGCGAAGCGGGGTGTATGCCGTGCTGGAGCGGGACCAGGCGGTTGTTCCCCACAGCGTGGTGCGGGTGCGCCAGGCGATCTGCCCGGACTCGTCGACCAGTTCGGTGGGAGTGCCGAGCAGGTCGGTGGCCACGGCGAAGAAGCGCCGGTCGATCTCCTCCTGGCGGGCGTCCGGGGTGAGGATGCGCTCGGTCTGTGCGAGCGGCGTGAGGCCGCGGTGCTCCCAGGTGAGCACGACCGGACGAGGCAGGTCGCCGGAGACGGTGGTCTGTTCGCAGAGGGTCAGTCCGTCCCAGGTGAAGCGGATCTCCTCGGCGATTGTTCTGCCGTCCGCGGCCAGGCGCTGCTTGGCCGTGCGCCGGCCCAGGGGGTCGTAGCGGTAGCGCCAGTGGGTGTCGTCGGGGGTGACCACGGAGATGAGGCGGTCCTCGGCGTCCCACGTGTAGCGCCAGGTGTCCGGTTTGCGGGAGAGCCGGATCTTCTGGCGCAGGGTGACGCGGCCGAGGGCGTCGTGCTCAAAGCGGATGTCACCCGCACGCGTGACGGTCGTGCCGGTGTAGGCGCGAGGGCCGGTGGCCTCGTGGCCGGGGTGTGAGTCGGGCCAGGCGGCCGAGGTCTGGTTGCCGCTCGCATCGTAGGCGTACCGCTCGCTCCAGCCGGGTGCGTGGACGGCGGTGACCCGGCCGACCGGGTCGACGTCGAAAGTTCGGGCCCCCGACACCCGATCGGACGTCGCGGTGAGACGGCCGTCGGCGCGGTAGGCGTACGTGCGCTGGTTCAGGGTGCGAGAACCGGCCGTGAGGTGCTGGCCGGACAGCCGACCGGCCTCGTCCCAGGCGGACACCTGGGTGACGATGCCGGCGAAGACGCGTTCCACTTCGCGTCCGGCGGCGTCGTGCGTGAAGGTGATGTCGTGGCCTCCGGAGGTCACCCGGGTGGGACGGCCCGCGGCGTCGTAGGCGTAGCTCGTGACCAGTCCGGTAGGGGTGGTGCGACGGATCCGGCGGCCGGCGGGGTCGTAGGCGTGGTCGAGGGCACGGCCGTCGACGAGTTCGGTCCTGAGCCGGCCGCACCTGTCGTAGCGGCGCACCAGTTCGCTGTCCGGACTCGACGCCTGAATCAGGCGTCCGGCGCGGTCGTAGGCGTGGACAGTGGCCCGGCCCGCGACCTCCTTGCGGACCAGCCGGCCGAGTTCGTCGTACGCGTATGCGGCCATGCCGCCGAGATGATCGGTTCGGGTGGTGACCTGTCCGGCGGCGTCGAGGCCGTAGGTGACGGTGCGGCCGTCGAAGTCGGTCTCGGACACGAGCCGGTCGGCCCGGTCGTACCCGTACGTCCAGACGAGCCCCTGGGGGTCGGTGACCCGGGTGAGCCGCAGACCCGCGTCGTGCTCGAACTCGTATCGTGCGCCGTCGGGCCGGGTACGGGCGGCGAGGAGGTCGAAGTGGGTGTACTCGAAGCGGGACACTCCGCCCGCCGCGTCAGTGTGGGTGAGACAGTTGCCCTCGCCGTCGTAGCTCCATGACTCGGTAGCGCCGTCGGGGCCGGTGCGTCGGGCGAGTTGCCCGTCGGGGTGCCACTCCAGGCGGGTGACGCCGCCCACCGGGTTGGTGATGCGGACCGGCCTGCTGAGGGCGTCGCGTTCCAGGCGGGTGGTGCCGCCGTCAGGGGCGGTCACCTCCACCGGGCGGCCTGCCTTGTCGCAGCGCACGACGGTAGTGGCCGCCAGGGCATCGGTGACAGACGTCAGGAGACCGGACTCGTCGTAGGTGTAGCTGACGGTACGGCCGGCGGGATCGGTGACCGCCGTGCGGTTTCCCCGCTCGTCGAACTCCTGGAGCCACCGGGCGCCGTCCGGATCGTAACGCTCCGTAGGCAGACCGGACGGGCCGCGTACGACCCGGAGTTCGGTGCCGTCGGGACGTGTGACCGTGACGGGCCGGCCCTCCTCGTCGTAGGAGAACGCGGTGGTGCGGCCCAGTGGGTCCGTGCGTAATTGCAGGTCGCCGCTTGTGCCGTAGTGGAACCGGGTGGTGTTGCCGAGAGGGTCGATGGTGGCCAGGAGACGGCAGCCGGGGCCTATGAGATGCCGGGTGGTCCGGCCATCGGCGGTGGTCAGGACCGTCGTCCGGTGGCCCGTCCCGGGGTCGGGCCCGGTGTAGGCCAGGGTGATCCGGACGTGGCCGGCCTCGCCGCCCTCCGCCACGACGCGGTCGCGGTCGTCGTAGCTGTAGTCGTAGCGGCTTCCGTTGGAGTCGATCCAGGCGATGACGCGGCGGCGGTCGTCGTAGACGAATGTGGTGGTGGCACCGGACGGCTTGGTGACGGTGGTGAGGTTGCCGTCCTGATAGCCGTAGTTCATCAGGGGCAGGCCCGTGCCGCCCTCGCCGGCGCCGGCCAGGGACAGGGCAGTGACCAGACCGTTGGCGAGGGACAGCTCCACCCGGTGGCCCGCCGAGTGCACCAGGGCCAGCGGCAGGCCGTCCTCGCGGCGGTCGATGGTGATCGTGTGGCCGTTGCGTTCGGTGATGCTCGACAACCAGGCCGTACCGTCGCCCCCCGGTTCGCTGCCGGGCGGGGCGGTGAAGTGGCAGATCAGGCCGTTGTCGGGGTCGGTGACCATGTAGTCGCCGTCGGCGTCGCGGGCCAGCAGGGTGCGGGCTCTGCCCGATGCCGGGGTGGTGGGCGCGCCGGGGACCGGATGCGGGTACGTGATCAGGAGCCCGTCGGCGGTGACGTGGACGACTCCGATGGCGTCGACGCGCAGATGTTCGTCGACGGTGGACGTCCAGGAGGGACCGAGGAAGCGGCCGACCGCGCAGCCGGATTCGGTGCGGCGGGTGAAGACCAGCGGCAGGATGCCAGGGATCGCCAGATCGGTCTGGGGCAGGAACATCCGGCCCGAAGCGAGGTCGACGGGGTCGGTGCCGTCGGTGGTGCGCTCGCCGTCGGGGCGGTTGTGGGTGCCGTCGGGGGCGTCGTCGACCAGGCGGCGCAGCCGTGCGGCGTCGGCGGCCTCCTCGGCGACGCGGATGCCTTTTACCGCGGCGCCGCCGCCACCGGTGGCGGCGGTCAGCGCGAGGTCGGGAATCAGCCTGCCGAAGCCCTCGGCCGGGTCCTTCATGAAGTCGCCGACCATCTGCCTGCCGGTGCCGACCGGGTCGTTCGCGGCGATCACCAGGCCTGCGGCCAGGTTGTTGAGGGATGTGGCGTACTCGGCCGGGTGCGTGATGTTGTACGGGTCCATGGGGTTGACGCTGCGGACGAAGTTGAGGATCCCGGCCGTGCCCTTGATGATGCCGCCGCCGACATGATCGCCGATGATCTGCAGTTCCTGGAGCCCGTCGCTCAACTGGTCGGCGTACGACGGCTTCTTCGGGGCCATGTCGCGGGCGGCGCGGACCGCCGTGCGGGCGGTCTCCGCCGCCGAGTTCCGCTGCTTGCGGGCTTCGGCGAGGATGTCCTGGGCATCCTGCATGAGCTTCTTGCCGGGGTCGTCGAACGTCCCCGCCGGCCTGGGAGGGAGACAGGCAGGGTCGCGCTTGTCGGCGGGCTGGGAGTTGTAGCGATCGACAGCGCTGTTGTAGTCGTCGACCTTCTTGCGATGGGCGTCGGCGGCGTCCTCGGACGCTTTGACACCCTCCTTCCACTTCTCGATCGCCGTCTGTGCCTGTGTCTGCGCCCAGGTGACGGTGCCGGCGAACGCATCGAGCGCGCCGAGCGCCCTCGCGGCGGCATCGGCGGCGGCGTACCACCTGGGCGGCTGGGTGCTGACCGCGGTGCGCAGCGCGTCGGCCGCCTCGCCCTTCAGCCGGGAGGAGTCGAGGCCCTTGAGACCGTCGCCGGTGTCGTCGAAGGCCTTCTGGAAGGCTCGGAGCTTCTTGACGGTGGCGTCGAGCTTGTCCGCGCTGCCGTAGATCAGCTTGGTCTTGTCCTCGGTCTGCCCGAGGTCCATCTCGTCGACTTCGGCGCCCATCCGGTTGGCGACCGATCGGGACTGCTCGCGCACCCAGTCGGCGCCGGACTCCCAGCCGACGTCCTGCATCCGGTCGGCGGTCCAGTCACCCGCGTCCTCGATCCGGTCGCCGGCCCATTCGACACCGTCCTCGACGGCGTTCTCGACCGAGTCGGGTGTGATGTCGCTGATGAAGTCGCCCATACCCAACGTCAGTTCCCCCCGGACTCATCCTTCTGCTGTGCCTGCTGTGCCTGCTGGGCGCGCTCCTGCGGCGACGGGCCGAAGGTGTCGTCCAGCGCCTGGTTCCACTGCCCGTCGGAGATGCCGAGCGCGTCGTTGAGCATCTCGGACCGCTGGCCGCCCTGGCCCTCGGTGAGGACGGTGCGGCCGGTGTCCTTCCACGTCTGCTCCATCTCCTGACCTGCCTGACCCCACGACTCGACGCTCCAGTCCGGGGTCAGGGAGTCGGGCGTGAACACGTCGCCCCAGTCCTGCCGGGTGATCTCCTCCTCGGTGGCGTGCGGGTTGCCGCCCATGACGGAGTTGACGCCCACCTTCAGCGTGCCCTCGACGTACTGGTCGTGCTCCCACTGGGTGCCCGCCGCCAGACCGAGGCGGTTCGCGATCGCGCTGGCGTCGCTCACCAGGGCTCGCACGCCCCACTCCCAGCGCTCGCAGAAGTCCTCGAAGTCGGCCGAGAGGCCGTGGTGCCCGGCCTCCATCCCCGTCATCGACAGCTCCGAGAAGCCCTTGCCCAGCACCGAACCGGTGGCGCCCCCGAGATCACCGAGCTCATCGATGGTCGCGCCCACGCCCTGCGTGAACTTCGCGACAGACGCCCTGTCGAATTGCAGGTCGGACCCGTCACCACCCATGGCCGCGTCCCTCCTCCGCCTCGCCGGAGTCGACGGCGACGCTGTTTGGAACGACGCCGACGACCGGCGGGAAGAACATCGACCCGTCCTCCGTGGCGATGTCGACGGCGAGGCCGGCGGGCTCGCCCAGGGACGGCACGACCTCGTCGACGATGCGCGCGCCCAGCAGCGCCGCGTAGTCCATGGGCTGATCACCGGATCCGTGCAGCACGGCGAACCGGGCCAGTGCGGACTCGTCGGTGAATCCGCAGATCCACCGCACCCCGCCCGACCGCGCCGACCAGAGGCCTCCACCGGCCATGGGTACCAGAAGGACCGAGCGCCGCATCTCACCGACCAGCGCCCGAGGGTTACCGACTCCCCTTCTCTGCTCGGCGATTCGCTCGGCGAGCGCTGTACTCGTCTGCTCCACGGACCCCCCCGGTTGTGGGTGACTGGTAGCACCGTAGTTCAACGAGCACGGCAGGACAGGGTCGGTTCTCGTGAAGGTCTGCTCGGTGCCGGATGGCCTCAGGGCACGGGAGTGGTCGGCCGATGCCCGGTCCCCGCAGGCGGGGACACGGTAGTGGCCCCGGATGGTTCACCATCGGCAACCCCGACGGAATACGACCGTGCCCGGACCGGGCAGGCAGCGGTTGGGGCGAGGTGCACAGCCTGTGGTCGTTCGCTACAGCCGCAATGAGGACCAGTCTCCATACGGGCTTGTCGAGGATGAGACCAGTGCGGAGGACCGCGACTGATCGTGAGCAGGCGCTTCAGGGCGTGTGCGGGGGCGTCACCTGTACGGGGGTGAGCCGATGTGAGCGGTGATGTTCACAGGATCGTGGACAGATCGGTCCGGCAAGTTGAGGGTGTGGCCAGGCGTAGGGGATCGTCGGACTTCAAGGGCGCGGCGATCCAGCGGCAGCGGTAGGTACCGTGTGAGTTGTCTTCACGGAGGCTGGCGGACACGAATGTCGACAACGTCGAGCGTCAGGTGCGGTTGAGCTTCCTCGGCTGATCAAGGTCGTCCTGGGGCCGGCCGTCCGGTCTCCGTACTCTGCGCGTTCGCAACGGAAGAGAGTGCGCGCGGTACGGATCGGAACATGATCGAACGCCCCTGCGGCGGCTGCGGCACGTGCCTGCCCGGCCCGCGGGCTGTCCCGGATGAAGCTCGCCACGGCCTCCCCGGAGCGGCTGCGCGCCGCTGGGCCCGGTCGGCGGCTATGTCGCCGGCCGGGCCGGCGCCGGGCCGCGGGAACAGTGCGGGCCGAAGGATTGAACATATGACCGAATGATCATCCCTTCGGATGGTTGTGCCGGTGGCCGCGATCGGACCGGCGCGGGAGGCGCCACAGTGATCACCGGGGGTCAGGCCGATGGTGAAGGGGGCGGGTGCCGGTGGCACGTCGCCGGAGGTTCGCCGGGACGGGACGGAGAGTCCTCCCGGAGCCGGGTCACCACGGGGGCGGCTCCCCGGACGGCCATGCCGGAACTCCCGGCGGTGGCGGCCCGTTCCGGCTGCCGGGGAAGGGGCGGCGCAGGGACCGGCCCGCCCGGGAGCGTCGTCCCGACCGGCGGCTGCGAGCGCTTTCCGCACACGACCGGCCCGAAGGCAGCGCACCTCGCCGACAGCGACACCGGCACACACCGTGCCTCCGCCACCGCCTTGGCCCGCCGCCGCCCCGTGCGGCACCCGACCCGCCGCGCCACCGGCCCCGACCCACTTCCACGACATCACCACACGGGCACCCGGCCGGCCACCTGGCCATGTGCGCCCACGCCGGGGCCCGATGGGAGAGGAACCACCGTATGAGCCTGCCCACCACATCCGTCCGGCCCACATCCGTCCGGCCCTGGAAGCAGCCCGGCCGCCGGCTGCTCGCGATCGCCGGTTCCTGGGGCCTGGCGATGGCCTCGCTGACCGCGATGGCCCCCGCCGCGCACTCCGCCCCCGCCGCGCCCGCGACGCGGGCCGCGGCTGAAGCGCCGCTCGCCTATGTGACGAACTACAGCGACGACACGGTCTCCGTGATCGACACCGCCACCGAGACCGTCACGGCCACTTTCCCGGTCGGCGACGGCCCCAAAGGCGTGGCGGCCTCCCCCGACGGGGCCCGGCTCTACGTGAGCAACGGGAACGCCGACTCCGTCTCCGTGACCGACACCGCGACGGGAACGGTCACCGCGACCATCCCCGTCGGCAACGGCCCCAACGGCATCGCCGTCTCGCCCGGCGGGACCCGCGCCTATGTCGTCAACAGTGCCCTCCAACGGCTCACGGTGATCGACACCGCGACGAACACCGTGACCGCCACCATCGCCGTCGGCAGCGCCCCGCAGGAGGTGGCCGTCTCCCCGGACGGCAGCCGCGCCTACGTCACCAACTACAACGCCCGCTCGGTCTCCGTGATCGACACCGCGACGAACACCGTCTCCGCCACCATCAACGTCGGCGGATTCCCGCAGAGTGTCGCCGTCACCCCGGACGGCAGCCGCGCCTATGTCACCCGTCCCTACTCCAACTCCGTCGTGGTGATCAACACGGCCACCAACGCCGTGTCCGCCAACGTCCCCCTCACCGACGGTCCGTACGACGTCGCCGCGTCCCCGGACGGTGCGCGCGTCTACGTCTCCCGGGGCCAGGGCGCCACCGTCGCCACGATCGACACCGCGACGAACACCGTGACCGCGACCACCGCCTCCGGAAACACCCCCAGGGGGGTGGCCGTCACCCCGGACGGCGGCCATGTCTACACCGCCAACGGCAACTCGGCCACCGTCTCCGTGATCGACACCGTCACCCACACCACCAGCGGCATCCCCGTGGGCGCGACCCCCGTCGACATCGCGATCGCCGAGCGCCCCACGGCCGACCTGGGCGTGGAACTGGCCGCCACTCCCCGCCCCGGCCTGCTCAACGGCCGCATCGACTACACCGTGACCCTCACCAACCACGGACCGCGCACCCTCGCCTCCGCCACCGTCACCCTGGACCTGCCCACTCCCACAGGGGCGACCAGCCCCGACTGCACCCTCACCACCGGCGAGGCCACCTGCACCGCTGCCGGCCTCGCCCCCGGCGCGAGCACCACCCGCCGGGTCACCGTGCCCGTCGGCGTCCTCAGCCTCGGCACCCCCTACACCGTCACCGCCACCCGCACCAGCAGCGCCCCCACCGACCCCAACCCCGCCAACGACAGCGCATCCCGTACCTGCACCGCCACCACCGGACTCCTCATCAACTGCACCTGACAGGCCGGCTACCGGCACCTCACCGGCCGGTTCCTCCCCGCGCACGGGGAGGAACCGGCCGGTTCGTGTCTCTGCCCCGCGGCGACCTCCGGGCCCACGCCGTTCGCCGCCCGGCGTCCAGCGAACGGGGCCGCTGTCCAGCGGGACCCGGCAGATACGACGGGCAGCGCCATCGGGGACCGTACCCAGCCCCCTCCCGCCGGCGGGGGGCTGGGCACCACCGGAGGGAAACCCGCTCAGGCGGCGATCTCTCGCTGGGGTACGGGGAGTTCAGCGCCCGAGCCGGGAGTCGAGCCAGGTGAGGACCTCGGGGGTGACGGGGTCGGTGATGTCCGCGAACTCCCGGTGCTTGGTGAGGAACTTGGCCACGTAGGGGCAGACGGGCACGATCCGCATCCCGGCGGCACGGACGTCGGTGAGAGCCTGCTCGACGAGGATCGCGGCGAGTCCCCGGCCGGCGTAGGCATCGCCGATCTCGGTGTGGAAGAAGACCCGCCGGTCGTCGCGGTCGCGGTAGGCGGTCAGGCCGGCGCGGTCGTCGTCGACGAGGATCTCGTAGCGGTGGCGGGTGTCGACGTGGCGGACGACGGGGGCGCTGGTGGTCTGCTCGCTCATGAGGGCGGCCTTCCGGTTCGGGTCAGCGGGGGAGGGGTTCTTGCGGGGTGTGATGACGGCGTTGGGCAGGGCGGGGGCGGGCAGTCGCTCGCCGGGGTAGCCCTCGACGGTGCCGAAGCGGTCGGAGGCGCGCTCCCAGTCCTCCCGCGCCTCGACGGTGTCCTGGTGGCTGCGGCCGGTCAAGTTCCACCACATACCACGTAGATCCCGTCTTCGTGCAGGTCAGGGGCTTCGCGCACGATGCGCCGTCAGCAATAGGTCAGCATCGTACGCGGGAGGTACCCGACCATGGCCACCCAGGCACCGGCCCACGGCATGGGCGGCTTCCCCAAGGTTTGCGCGTACCCGAGAACCGGTTGGTCCCGGTGCCCCCGCACGTACACCATCCGGTGGACGAGGTGCTCAAGGTGACCGTCCTGTCCGGCTCTCAGCGTCGGTCGGGGCCGGAGGGCGTCCCCTTGGCGCGACCCGCCCGGCGAAGGAGACGCCCTCGTACGCGTGCGAGTGTCTCGCCCGGGTCCCGGACGGGGCCCCGGTGCCGGGTGAGCGGCCAGCAGGCCAGGCCGATGAGAACAGAGGTGAAGTGGCCGATGTCGGTGAAGGTCCGGCCGGTGACGAGCGGGATGCCGTAGACGACCAGGACGGCCGCCAGATACCCGTATCGCCAAGGTGGCGCGAGATGATACGTCAGGACCGCGATCACACCGGCGAGCGCGTAACTCACTCCGATATCGAGAGTGTCGACAGCCGAGTGCGGCGCGAGGCCGTGCCGGATCGCCCAGAGCAGAACCCCCTCGCTGACGAGGGTGGCCAGCACATGGGCGGCGACAGCCACCATCAGCCAGCGAAGGGTTCCGAGCCAGCGCTCGGCCGGCGCGTGGAAGAGGGTGTACAGGACCGCGTAGGAGAGCCATCCGCCGCCGTCGATCCAGAAGGCACTGGAGATCAGGACCCGTACCGGATGGGTCGACAGCTGATGGATGTTGGTCGAGCGCTCCTGGAGAAAGGCTGCCTCGAACGCCGGGGACATATGGCGCATCAGGACCGTGGTGACGAACAGGACACTCAGCCACATATAGGTGCCCGGTGCGCTGCGCACAGAGCGCCAGACGCGGATGGAGCACCTGCGGACGGCTGCGGCCAGGGCCGTGGCCCTTCGTGTGACGGTGGAGCGGGCGGGAACACGCATGGGAGTATTTCTCCACATTCCGAGCCCGGGCGGTGCGACGGGGACGGCGTGTCATCCACCGGTCCGAAGGGTCCGCGGGTGTTCGGCACCGTCGGTGGGCGCCGCGCCGAATCCCGCCGGGGCGAGTGCTCCTCCAACCGCCGCCGCGTACCCGGCGAATGCCGCCCCTCGCAGGCCCTCGCGAGAACGGTCGCCCAGCCAGGCGAGCGCCACCAGTGCCGGCCCGGCGCGGACCGCCCCCACCGCGGACCATTCGGCCCTGGCCGGCCGGGCACCCAGAGAACGGCCGGCGGCCACGGCTGTGACTGCCAGGCTCGCCGCGAGCGCCGCGCCCACCGCATAGAGGGGGATGGACCGCAGGGCGACAATCTGAAGCAGGAAGCCAAGGCCGTCGAGAGCGAGCCCGGCGACCGCCGCCGAGGGGCCGGTGTCGACGATCCAGGCGTCCGAGGCGGGCAGCCCGAGCAGACCATCGGGGCCGACGGCGACACCGAACCGCGCGTAGAGGGTCCCGGCGAGGGTGCGGACATAGGCGACGACCAGGGTGCGCACCCGGCCCAGAACGATCTCCGCAATGCCGAACACCACCAGTACCTGCACTATCGCGCCCCAGACCGGCAGGCTGAGCGCAGGCGCGAAGAGCGAGAGTGGGGTACGGAGGAGGGCGAGCCACAGCGGGTCCGCGGCCCGGACGAACCCGAGGTCCCGCAGCAGTCCGTACCCCTATGCGGTGCTCTGGAGGATCTGGCAGAGCGCGATAGGACCGACCGCAACCAGTGTCAGGGGCACGGCCCGCCACCCCTGGGTGGTCAGGGCCGTCCGTACGGCCTTGTGGAGTGTCCCCCACTCGTGCCGCGCGAACGATCCGACCGGCGTTCACCTGCGGCTGCCCGGACATCCGTGGTGCGGCCTGGCAGACAGTCGCGGCACCTCCAGGAAGCCCTCGGCGCGGGCGCTCGCGAGGGCGATCCGCGGGAGGTCGGTGCTCTGCGCGTACAGCAGGAAGCGGGGTTCCCAGATGGGCCGGTACTTGGCGTTGGCGCGGTAGAGCGACTCGATCTGCCACCAGCGGGAGAAGAAGGTGAGCAGCGAGTGCCAGAGTCGCAGCACCGGGCCGGCGCCGAGGCGGGAGCCGCGTTCGAAGACCGCGCGGAACATCGCGAAGTTCAGTGAGATCTGAGTGACGCCCAGCTCGTCCGCGCGCCGGATCAGCTCCAGCACCATGAACTCGAAGAGACCGTTGTCCGCGTCGCGGTCACGGCGCATCAGATCCAGGGAGAGTCCGTCGGCACCCCAGGGGACGAAACTCAGCAGCGCCCGCGGCTGCCCTTCGGCATCACAGCAGACGAGCATCACACAGCGGCCGTCCTGTGGATCGCCGAGACGGCCCAGCGCCATGGAGAAGCCGCGTTCCGTGGCTCCACCGCGCCATGCGTCGGCCAAACCGGTCATCTCGGCTATCTCGCCGGGGGCAGGTCCTCGTGCCGGCTCATACGGACGGTGTACCCCGCGCGCCCTACACGATGGTGCGCCTGCCGGACACCACGCATCGCGCGGCCCTCCAGGGTGAACTCGGCGATGTCGACGATCGCCTCGTCACCCAGTTCGAGTGCGCTCAGCCCGTGCCGTGCGTAGCTGGTGCCGCCCTCCTCGCCCGCCCCGATCACGGCGGGTGTCCAGCCGTGCTCACGGGCCTGGACCAGCCAGCGGTCGATCGCTCCGGGCCATGCCTCCGGGTCGCCGATCGGATCACCGGATGCCAGGGACACCCCACCGATCACCCGGTAGGCGATGGCGGACTTGCCCGACGGCGACCAGATGACGCTCTTGTCCCGGCGCAGGGCGAAGTAGCCGAGAGAGTCCCGGCGGCCGTGCCGCTCCAGCAGCGCGCGTAGCGCGTGCTCGTCCTCCGCCGTCTGCGGGTCGACGGCACGGCGGGACCGGAACGCCGCGTACAGGACCATCAGGATCAGTGCCGTGCTCATGAGGTTGATGAGCACATTGGCCCAGCCGGGGGTGGAGATGTCCGCGAAGTGGATGTCGTCGTAGGCGAGCGAGAACATCCGGAGCACGCCGTAGTGCCAGCGTTCCAGGAAGTCGGAACGTTCGGGGTGGGCGGCGGCATTGGTCACCGTGACCATGGTGGCCGCGAGCAGCGAGCCGGCCAGGAGCCCGCCGGCGCCGACCGCGACCGCGAGACCGGCGTTGGCGCGGTCGCCCTTCGCGTAGAACTCGCGCCGTCCGGCGAACAGGGCGGCGACGAAGAGCGCGGTCACCAGGACCGCGATCCAGTTCTGGAGATGCTGCCGGTATGCGGGCAGCCCCAGGGCCAGGGCGGTCAGTACCAGTGTCAGCCCGGAGAGGGCCAGATTCAGGATCCATGCGGCGCGTTTGCGTCGCCGCATGGTGATCGCGAGAAACACACAGAGGGCGCCGGAGAAGAATCCCGCGGTCAGCAGATACGGGGTGAAGTACTCGTCGTCGTTGTGGCGCCGGATGTCGTTGCCGAAGGACACCCACACCGCGCCGAGGAAGTTGACGCAGGCGGCGACCCGCAGATACCAGACCGCCGAGACATAGCCGCGCCGGGACCATGTGCTGTGCTCCGCGCCCGGTCGCGAACCCCGTCGTGCATGCCCCATGCGAGCGACCCTAGAGGCTGCGGGGTCCCCGGAGGCGCCCGGTGGGATGCGGTGAACGGATGAAACCGTTCAGCAGCCTGCGCATCGTCCGCTGCCGCGATGCGATGGCACGCCCAGTGGAAGGATCGGGTCACCTCACGCGAGAAGACGTCCTCGCCGGGCTGACCGTAGTCGTCCACCGTCGAGGCCGGCGGGATATGAGGGCGTCCTGCCCCGCCAGGTCCGGGCGGTGGGGGTGGCCGAACGATCCGGAGGCCGAGTCCCGGGGTCTTGGCCTGCTTGGCAGGTGCGCTCCGGAACCGGCCCGGTGTTCGGCAAACCACTCTTTCGAGGGGCCTTCAAGGAGGGGTGCGGGGATGTTTTCGGGCGCTGAAGGAGGGGCGGGGAGTGAGAAGTGCGCCCGGTGTGACGGAGGTGAAGTGCGAAGGGAGAGGGTTGTGCGAGGTGTCGGCGGAGCCGTCCGGCAAACCGGTGGGAGCGGTTTGGCGAGGAGCCGTCAGTGTCGCTTTTCGTACTTCTCCGGCTGTGTTCTGATCCTTCATCGGTCCCGGCTCCGCCGGGGCCGTGTCCGTGGTCCGGCTGTCCGGACGCACCCCCAGCAGCGCCGAACAAGGGGAAGAACTGTGACCACACCTCCCACCACTCCGCTCCGGGTCGCCCTGGTCAACGGCGGCTTTGAAGAGCCGGTCCTCAACTCCACCTTCGAGTACCTGCCGGACTCGACCCAGCCGCAGGCCAGAAAGGTCCCCGGCTGGATCACCACCGCGACCGACCATCTGATCGAGCTGTGGCGCTCCGGCCACAACGGCGTCCCGTCGGCCGTGGGCTCCCAGTTCGCCGAGCTCAACGCGTATCAGGTGTCCACGCTCTACCAGGACCTGCCGACCACCCCCGGCACCAGGCTCTACTGGAAGCTGTACCACCGGGGGCGGGCGGGCACGGATGTCATGGCGCTGGACATCGGCGCGCCGGGGGCTGTGGTCCAGCAGCGGACCTTCAGTGACGGGAACACCGCCTGGGGCTTCTACACCGGGACCTACACCGTCCCGGCGGGCCAGACCCTGACCCGCTTCGCCTTCCGCTCCGTCTCCTCCGTCGGGGGTGCGACGTCCGGGAACTTCCTGGACGGGGTCTTCTTCGGGACCGCCCCCGTCGTGGTCCTCGAAAAGAGCGTCTCCACGGCGGGGCCGGTGGAGGTCGGCGGCGTCCTCACCTACCGGGTCAGGGCGACGAACACCGGCGGCGACGCGGCCGAGGCCCTCGTCCTGACCGACGCCGTCCCGGCCGGCACCACCTTCCTGCCGGGCTCCCTGCGCATCGTGGACGGGCCGAACGCCGGCGCGAAGACCGACCAGAGCGGCGACGACCAGGCGAACTTCGACGCCACGGGCAACCGGGTGGTCTTCCGGCTCGGCACCGGCGCCTCCGCGACGCAGGGCGGCGCGCTGGCCAACACCGCCGCCCTGCCCGCGGGGACCACGGTGGAGTACAAGGTCACCGTGAACACCGCGAGCGGCGGCGGGCGGATCACCAACACGGCCTCGGCCACCTATGAGAACCGTCTCGCGGCGACCCCCGAACAGCTGACCGCCACCTCCAACCAGACGTCCGTCGACGTCCGCCCGGCCGCCGACCTGACCGTGACCAAGGCAGCCGACGCGACCAGCGTCACCGTCGGGCAGACCGTGACCTACCGGATCACCGTCCGTAATACCGGCCCCAATCCGGCGACCGGCGTCACCGTCACCGACCAGCTCCCCGCCTCCCTCGTCTTTCTCTCGGCCGAATCCTCCACCGGGGCCTACGACCTGGCGACCGGTCAATGGGCCGTCGGCGCGCTCGCCCACGGCGCCACCGCCACCCTGACCCTGCGGGCCAAGGCCATCACCACCGGCCGGGTCACCAACACCGCCACCGTGACCGGCAGCGAGAGCGACCCCGACCAGACGGACAACGCCGACAGCGTCATCGTCTGCGTCACCGCCGCGCCCGTCTGCGGCGCGTAGGCACAGGCCGCCGGGGCCGCCCCCGTGACGGCGCCGCCCGCCCGTGGCCTCCACGGAGGCGGGTGGAGGGCTGACCCACGACCCGGCGGTGCCTCCAGGTCCGGCCTACCCCCGATGAGGTGGGGCGGATCTCCCGCATGGCGGCGGTCTGCCGCTCCACCGCTTCAGCGATGACCGGGTCCACCCGGGAGGAAGGGCTGCCTGACGGTGAGCCTTGATCGCGCGGTGGTAACCGTGGGTGCCGAGGACGAACAGATCGATACGACCGTAGGTGGCCGCCCCCGGCGTCGTTGGGGGCGGCAGGCAGGCCGCCCCAGGTGATTGTCGATGGATGGTGACGAGGGCCGGATCATAGGCCGAGGTGCCGCCGAGGTTCTCCCAGCCGCCCCGGCCCGCTCGCCTCGTTCCAAGGGCCGAAGCACCATCTCGCTCTTCGGCCCCCGTCCCACCACGGCCATCGTCTCCTCGGAGCGGGAGGCGGCGCCGGACGCCGAGATGATGTCGCCCTCCAGATTGTTCCACCGACTCCAGTGCGAACTCGGCCAGGTGCAGCAAGCCGAAGACCGGCCCATCCGCCCGCCTCTTGTCGAGCAACGGCAAGCGCGGCAACAGCGAACAGAGAACAGCGGGCAGGTAAGCGCACACCGTGTCCACCCCTGTGCACGCCTGTTGCGCGCACGTGGCCTCCCCTGGCCCGTCCGGTCCCGGGACGGAGCCTGCGGAGTGATGCAAGAACCGGATCGCCGGGTCCGGCCACCGCGACGCTCCACTGGGCGGATGGAGACCTCGTGGTGGGACGGGCCCGCCCGGCAGCACCTGACGGCCGGCTCCGTCCCGGCACCGGTGCACCCGGACGGGTGGCGAGAAGAGGAGAGGGGGATCACGTTGCGGCGATGAAGGTCCAGCCGGTTTCGAAGGACTCCCACGCGCTGAGGGTGATCGGGGTGCCGGAGGTGGCGGGGGTCGCGTCGACGGGGTTGTAGTCGACGACGCGCAGGCGGGTGCCCCGGGAGCCGGTGGGGTGCGGCCGGGAGGGTTTGGCCGGGTCGAAGGTGCTGCCGGCGAAGCCGGGGTAGCCCATGACCCAGATCTGCCGGCGATAATCTGTGTGTTTCTGATGCTCTACCAGCTTGGGCTGCTGGGTGATCGTGCGGTCCGGGTGAACGGTCAGGACCAGGCCGCTGTGGACATTGACGAGATAAAAGAACGTGTACTTGGTCCCGTCGTGTTCGACTTCGAAGCGCCACCGCTGGTGGGCGCCGTTGTTGCGGGTGTAGATGATCGGGGCGGTGCCGGGCGCGGTGGACGCGCGCGGCATGTCCCACACCAGCGTGGGATGGGACGCCAGGGCGATGTAGAGCTCGCCGTCCGGGGCCTGGTGCGACTCGTCGAGGTCACGGAACTGTGCCATGTACTCCCCCTGCTCTGTCCGCGTTCCCGTCACGGGAACGGGACCCCTGACCGCGTCTCGCCCCGGGCTGGGCCCAGGGCCTGTCCGCCACACCGTAGAGAGCCCGCCCGCCGCTGCCCAGAAGGCCAATCCGGCCACCCGGTCCGCCCACGGCGGAACAGCGGCCCCCGGCTCGTACCGAACCGCGCGGCCGTCGTCCGGCGCCCCGCAGGACAGTGGCTCCCCCGTCGTCCAGGCCGACTGCGACAGCACCTCCCGCAGCCAGCGATTCTGGGAGAACAAGCTCACCAAGGGGTTCAACACCACGGACACCGCGCTTGAGTTCGGTCTCCTCACAGCCGAGGTCGGTGAGGCGTTCACCGCCTGGCGCAAGCACCTCCCTGACCTCGGCGAAGAACTCGCCGACGTCTTCCGCTATCTGGTAGCGGTCGCCGAGATGAACGGAATTGACCTGGGTGAAGAGGTAGTCCGGAAGATCGACAAAAATGCCCGGCGGGTGTACGAGCAGAATGCTCGCGGGGCGCTGGTCCGTACCAGTGATGAAGAGAAATATTCCCGATTAATCACTTCTTGACATATTGCGAGCCTCTGACCCATCGGGTCCCATCAGCAGTGCCGAGTCCAGGAAAATCTCTCCATCAGAGGGCAGTCGCGCTGATGGAGCCACGAGGGACATGGATCGATCGGGAACTGTCGAGAGCATGCTCACGGACCGGAACTGGGTGATCGTTAGAAGGCATGGTCGTAGGGCCTCCGATGCCGACCACAACCCTTACCGGTACACCATCGAGGCGCGTTCCCCGGCAGCCGCATCAATGCCGTCAGAGGCGCACGCGAACGCATCGAGGCCCTGGCGGACTCCTTGCTGCTGGACTCGAACGTCCTGGCCGTCGACCGTGTCGACCAGGACCCAGGCCTCCTGCCCCGTTGGTTCGCCTGCATCCGGCCTGATGCCCACCCTCGCGCCGCCGCCCATTCGCGGACCGCTCCGGCGGACCCGGCCCGTTCGCTGCGGCAGCCAAACGGCAACGCCTCGCGAAACGCCAGGTCAGCGCACTCGTCCGCGCTTCCTCAGCGGCACCGTCGGGAGTTCGGGGGCAGGCAGCGGATCGCCGTCGTACCCCTTCACCTCGCCGAAGCGCGTTCCTTCCATCCAGTCCTTGCGCGCCTGGATGATCTCGTCGTTGCTTCGTGCGATGAAGTTCCACCACATACCACGTAGATCCCGTCTTCGTGCAGGTCAGGGGCTTCGCGCACGATGCGCCGTCAGCAATAGGTCAGCATCGTACGCGGGAGGTACCGGACCATGGCCACCAAGGCACTGGCCCACGGCATGGGCAGCTTCTTCAAGGACTGCGAGCACCCCGAGAGCAGCTGGTCCCGGTGTCCCCACACCTACACCATCCGATATCGCAACGCGGCGGGTCGACAGGCCGAGGAGTCCGGGTTCACCACCCAGGACCAGGCCAAGGAGCGTTTGACGACCGTCTACAAAGCGAAGAAGGAAGCGGCTCGCGGCCAGACGAAGGCGGAGCGCATCCAGAAGTACGGCTCCATGCGGTTCGGTGAGTACGCGGCGGAGTGGAAGAAGGGCCAGCGCGACCTTGCCGCATCCTCCCTCCGTCACCTGGACTCGCTCCTGGAGCACCATCTGCTGCCCGCTCTGGAGAGCCGCCGGATGGAGACCTTCGACCACAAGGTCGTGGACGGCTTCATCCGCACGATGGAGCGCAACGGCGACGGCCTCGCCACTCAGGCCAACGCCTACGACAAGCTGAAGTCCATCCTGCTCGACGCCCACCGGCTCGGCCTCTACGAGGACAACCCGCTCGACGGCGTGAAGCCCCCGCAGTACGACCCCGCGCGTGCCGTCATCCCGTCCCTGCCCCAGCTCCACGGCATACGCACCGCTGGCGACGACGCCTTCCGCCTCGTCGCCGACCTCATGAGCGGCTGCGGCATGCGCAACGGCGAGGCCGCGGCCGTTAACCTGAAGAACATCGTCGCGGACGACGTCTACCGCATCACCGAACAGGTCAACCAGACGACGAAGCAGTACGCCCGCCTCAAGCACCGCAAGCCCGGCGACTACCGCGACGTGCCCCTGCCCGCCCGGGTGAAGTTGGGAATCGAGTGGTACGCCGACACGTACGGCACGACGGCGGACGGCTACCTCCTCCGCCACCCGAACAGGCCGGACCAGCCCTTCCCGTACCACCGCATCCAGAACCAGTGGCGCCGGATCAAGGCCAGCGGTGAGGTGGACATCCCCGAGGGCATGGTGGTGTACGGCTTCCGCCACTTCTTCGCCTCGAACTGCCTCGGCCACGGCATCCCGATCACCGATGTCGCCGAGTGGATGGGCCACAAGAGCCTGGACGTCACCTTCAAGATCTATCGCCACCTCATGCCGGGCTCCATCAGCAAGGCCGCCAAAATTCTCGACGTCGGCCTCGCGGCCTGATGCGCACGGCGCCCTCCGACGGAGTTCGGAGGGCGCCGCGTGTTCTGCAGACGGTTGGCTGACTCATCGGAGTGCCCCTAGCCGAGCTTCTGCTGCCTGACCCAGCCCTGCACCTCGGAGACCTTGAACTGGATCTTTGCATTGCGGCCTCGACCGAACTTGTACGGTGTGAGCCCGGACCTTGGTGCCTCCTTGTAGATCCAGGTCACGGACATGTTCAGATACTCGGCGGTCTCCTTGACATCCATGAACTGCGCTGCCACCCGTCCTCCAAGGACCGCTCGCCCACATCATTACGCCCGGACAGTCGTCCGGCCCATGGTCACCTTCATGGCTCTCAACCGGTTTGTCGCGACCGGTTACACCTGGTAGAAGGTCCCGTTGGCCAAACTCTCGGCGGATGCACACGAGGTCTTGCAAGATCAGGGCGAGGTGTTCTGGCCAGCGCCCGGCGGCCTGAACTCGACTGACCAGCGTTGCGCTGCTTTGCCATCAATACGTTCCATGACGGCACATGCGGTACACACGTACCGTGGCATCAAGAAAAATGAGGCTTCAGACACGGTACCGATGTCATCCTGTGCTGGTGGATGCATCCTTCCCCTCCCAGCTGGGCACGGTCACGCCGGAGGCCCGTACCGCTGCCCGAGCGGTGCTCCGGAACCTGAATCTCTCCGCGTCTCCTGTGCATGCCTCACGCCAAGAGGGGGTCGCTTATGTGTGGGTGACCCGTGGGCAGTGGAAGTCGGTGCTGAGAGATGCCGACCTGTCCGCGCTCCAGCGGGAATCCGACCAGAGAATCGCGGAGATCATGCTGCTTCGGACTGCTGGAGGAGGAAGGGTCGGGAAGGAACTTCCAAGGTTGTTGCGAGCCCTCCATGCATCGGTCGCGGCCATGGGCATCGCCGCACGGGAGGTATCCCGGTTTCGTCCGTCCCACACGAGCACAGCTGAGCAGCGACTGGCGGCCGACCTGGCACAAGCGAACCGGCTTGAGGCTCAGGCGTTGTCAGCCTGTCTGGAGCAAGGATGGGCAGAATCCGCGTGGTCCCAAGTACGCCAGCATGCCCTCGAGGCCCACGATGCCGGACGCAGCCTGGAAGCTGCTGCCAGGGTTGATCAAGCCGACCACCCCGACGAGGATGTCTATCAGCGGACACTCGGGCTCTCGGCTGAGCAACTTAACCGCGGATCCGGTGTGGCAGCACGATCTCGCCTACTGGCTGCTTGGGCGAACAACGCGAAAGCGCTTGATCGTAGGATGCGCCAGAGTATGAGGCATCTGATTGACGACTCGCTCCCGCTTACGGTGAAGCTGCTTCATCACCTCACCATGCTCGCGGTGTCCGATCGTCCGTTGGTGGCGCATCGCACCACGCTCCTGGCGCGTAATCTGGTGGCATCGCGTCTGGAATCCAACCCGGAGCAGACATGCTCCGTGATTGCGCAACACGTCTCTCGTGAGCCGGAAATGCTGTTCTCCCATCGTGGCCAGGTCTCCTACTGGAATACTTACACTCACGCGGAACACCAGGAGGAGAAAGCACGTGCGGTCATGGACCTTTACCGTGCCGTACTGGAAGGCGATGTCAAGCGCACGGCCACAGTGGTCATGGAGTTGATGGGCAAGACAGTTCCGCAGGGGGCCTCACTCTCTACCGTTCGGAACATGCTGTCAGCCGAGGATGACCAGCCACTGTGCAAACTCCTCGCTTCGACGATCCGCTCCGAGTGGCGCAACGCCAACGCCCACGAGGACTTCCACTGGGACCCCGTGAACAACGTCTTGCTCCTGAGTGGACAGTCATCCGACCTTGAGCAGGTCTTGGACGCAGCGGTCCACGCTCTCACCGTCTGTCACGGCTTCGAACATGGAGTTGCGGTGGCCTATGCACAGAACCCATCACTGATTACTTGGGGTTCGGAGGGCCCGAATCATGTCAGCCGCGACCTTTCCATAGCTCAGGCAGCAGGAGAAGCGAGGTTCCCTGTTCTGGACCTCCGACGCCAAGGCAATCTCATGCGGCTGGATATAGCCGACCTTTCCATTGAGACTCTCAGAGAGGCGCTTCGCGCCCTTCTCAGGTCCGCCATGGCAGACCCTGGCGTTGAACGATGGGAGTTGCGACAGACCTCCCCTGACCGGATCTCGCTATGCGTGGACCGCTCGGGGATGAGCGCCGGGCTTCAAGTTGCGGAACTTCTTTGGGGAACGATGGACCCTCTTCCCTTTGCCAGTCTTCCATTGCTGACCAATGCGATGGCCCTCGCGGGAGAACACGAGGAGGCCACAGCTTCAGTGATTCTCTGCTTGGCCGCTTCCCATGTAGTCGGAGAACGAGACCGTTTGTCCCCTGCCCTTGCGCAGAACGGTTCAGTCGCCAAGGATGAGCTGACCAACATTACAAAGCTGATCAGTGACGGCGTAAGAGCCGCCGCGCACCTACTGGATGGCGCGGCCCAACGGAAGTTGCTGGCCTTCGCCGAAGTGCTCGCCGGAGAGAGACACCGTTTGATAGGCGCGCCCCCGTACGAACTCGTCCACGGGTTCGTCCCGGCAGATCGAACCCTGCGGCGGCATGCGCCAGCTCGTCTGCCTTGGCTCACAGCACTCAGTGCCCCGGTTGTCTGAGGCTCCCCTTGAGACCGATGCCAGGGCTGGGATGACCCTGCTCGTCCTCCTCAGGCTCCCCGTACCCGCGCGGCGCGTTCTCGGCTCTCCGCCTCTCGCAGTGCAGCCTCCTGCTGTGCTCGGCCGGCTTCGGCGACGGCAGCAAGGGCAGGGACCCTGGTTGAGAGGGTGGTGAAGTATTCGAGGAGGTGTTGGTGTCGGGTCGAGTCTTCACCCCACCAGGAGTCGACCCAAGAAACGCTGGCCGCAATGTGTGAGGGAGGTACGCCTTGGTCGAGAAGGAGGGGACCGAGGTGCTCCAGGATCTCATTGCGCTGGCCGACGATGGCTTCAAGGAGGTTGTCAGAAGTGATGGCGTGGTCGCGCAGCAGGCGTTCGGCCAGGTTACGGTCGGCTCCGATGAGCTGGATGAGTGGGCTGTGACCGATGCGTGGAAGGCTGGCGCAGCGGACGGCAAGGCGGTGACGGTGTTCTTGTGGAAGGCGGTTGAGGTTGAGCTCGCAGCCCATGGGTTCGGGGGCGATGAAGATGCCGCGTTCGGTCATTTCATCGAGCCGCTCGGTGTACCACGCTTCAAGCAGGTCAGGGTCGTGGTCAGCTAGGTGGCTGAGCAACTGGCTGGCACGCCACTGGTCTTGTTGAGGTAGATCATCAGGGCGGAGAGCCTGCACGGCCCTGCGCCAGGCGGGGCGCCAGGGCTCCGGCATTGAAGGGCCATGTGGTTGTCCTATGGCAAAGGTGAGCGCCGCGCTGGCAGCAACTGTGGGGATTGGGTGGAGCAGTAGCCGGTGAAGCACTTGATTCGGCTCGTCCTGGATGAACAGCGAGTCGATTATCCAGGCGTCCTCTTTGCCCATCATCTTGATCACGAACTGGGTAGCCTGATTGTCTTCACCTCGCGCGAGAACGGTTGAGATAACGCCGTTCCTGAAGCGGTGGTCGTCCAGTAGCGGTGTAAGAATTTCCTCCGTCAAGGTGCTGGGTGAGGTGGTAAGCCATTGCGCTAGTGCGGCACGAAGCATGAGTGGGCTGCCAGCCACTTGTGCGGCTGCGTACCAGGCAGATGGGTCTGCAAGGTGGGGCGTCGTTCGGTCGGCGACCCAGATGCCGCCCCCTTGGTTACCAGCAAGCTCGGATTGCTCGACCAGCGCGTTGAATCTCGCAACTCCGTCGCGAGGGCCGAGTGCCACGATCTTCTGTGCAAGGACTTCCACTGCGAGGGAACGGTCTTGGGCAGCTTCCCTGCTGGTGTCCATGTCAGCCCAGCGGTCCCAGTCGGTGAAGGACTCCAGATCGGGGTGGACATCTGGCACAGGGATTCTGGAATCCGCGTCATCTCTGCGGACGTATGCAGCACTGAGCATGCGTCGGGCGCGAAGAGCCAGCCCGGGAGAGTCCTGGAGCAGCGGATTCAGTGTGCCCAGGATACGAGCCCCGCCTTTGGCTCCCTGGCTCTGCTGTACCTCGCTCGGCTCGGCGTTGCGCGGAGCGAAGCCTTCGCCAAGCCGCACCCATGCGCCCGCGAGGTCCAACAGTGGAATGACCGCAGACGGGGCGTTCTTCAGGTCTTCCCGTCCTTGCGACCCTGTGAGAACGGGTGCGACCTGATCCCACAGCGAGATGAGGCGGGCGAGGTTCTCTGCACTCTCGATGCCCTGCGCGAGGGTAAGAGTGTTCCGATCCTTCGGGTCGGTCCAGGTCCCTGAGGTCTCAACGGCGAAGACGCTGGCCAAGATTTCGGTGGCCACGGCCCACTCAGACGGGGCTCGGTGGGACCGCAACCACTCCAGCACCGACCGCAGCAGGAGCCCTCGCACTTCGAACATCGTGCCGAAGTCGGGGTCGATGAAGTTGGCCACCTCACTGAGCACACGGAGCGGGTGCTGTGGGTTGGAGTGGCGTGGACGTTCATCGCCAACAGCCAGATCAAGCAGACCGGTCACTGCTTCCGGGAGCAAGTACTGGGTGGCTGACTGGGCAAGCTGACGGGCAGCGGCATCTCCCTGTGGGTCCATAGTGATCCCGTGCCACTGCTCGGTCTGACGCGGGCCAGCAAGAACACTTCGGGCCTGAGTAACCGCGAACTTGGCTGCCTCCTTGTCCAGCCGGGCGTACTCGGACACCACGGCGAAGGTTCCGACACTCCACTCGATCGGCATGGGCAACGCTCGTACCCATGTATCGGCAGCCGACCGGGCAGCGGTGGAGGCCGAGACCCGGGCAGCGGACATCACGGCAGAAGCAAGGTCACGGTCCCGGTCCGGGAAGGCATCACAGAGGGTGGACCATGGCCTCTGCGCAGGCCGCGAAAAGAACCACCGGGCAACCAGTGGTGCGCACAGCGCCGGTTGCAGGCGCCAGATATCGTCGACGGTCTCAACCAGGCCGTTCCGCGCAAGGCTCTCCATGAGCCTGGACATGCGTGCCGGCGGTTCACCTACGAGAGGCGCGAGCGCGTAAAGGGTGTCGGTCGACGCTCCTCCCAGTGCTGCGATGCAAGCCAGTACGTCGACGGCCGTTTCGGATTCGGTGACACGGCGAAGATGGCGTTCCACATTCTCTAGGTGCGCCGCGCCGCTGGCCACGCGGTCACCCTCGCCGTTCGCGAACGTCTCGCACAAGGTGACTGCCCAACCAGGCCGGCCGGACGCCTGGTCGAGGACGGCAAACCGGGCCCGGTGGCCAGTCACTCCAAGGGACGTGATCAGCGTGTCCATGTGGGAGCGTTCCAGCAGGTCGACATCTATGCGGGTAGCGCCTGGGAGGGCCGCCAAGACCTCATCCGCCCTGTCAGGCCATGTGGTCGCGATGACAGCGAAGGCGTGCTCCGTCCCTCGGCGAGCCCTTCGCAGAACACGCATTTCGTCAAGGCGGACGTGGGCGTCGTCCACGACGACAGCCGCCGGCCGAGTGTCCAGCAGCTCATCCAGAACGCGGTCCGCTTGTGCCGACTCAAGGTATGCGACCTGGCCATCGAGTTCGGCGGTGAGCCGTGTCTTGCCCACACCAGGCACACCCACCAGCACGACGTCTCGACCATGGGAAGCCGATTCAGTGAGCAACGCCTGAGTGCTCTCTCGTCCGAGAAATCGTGTTCGATCGACATTTTCCTCTGACAGGTCCAGCGGCCGATCGAGCAGAGCCTCCAGCTCTCCTCTGATGCCAAGCAGAGTGAACCGCCACGCCGGTTCCTTGACGAGACGGCCAACGAACCAGTCCTGAGCATAGATGTGCGGTGCCGGCAGGTCACGGTCGGTGCACAACCGGTCCAAGGTCGCACGCTTAGTCGCGTCAACGGGCTGCGAACAAGCCATCACAACGAGATCAGCCCGCAGACCCTCTTCACTCATTCGGCGAAGGCCCCTGCGCAAGTTCGCCACCGGATCACCGGTAGTGATCAACAATCTGCCACGGGCTTCAGAGTCCTCGGAACCCGACGGAAAGTAGATATCGGCGTCGCGACCGAAGTCATGCCCGCCCTCAACAGCGGACAGCCCTGGGTACCT
The DNA here is from genome assembly GCF_034961445.1 of Streptomyces yaizuensis. Lineage (NCBI taxonomy): Bacteria > Bacillati > Actinomycetota > Actinomycetes > Kitasatosporales > Streptomycetaceae > Streptomyces > Streptomyces yaizuensis. The sequence goes on along the minus strand of NZ_BSBI01000005.1, from coordinate 264,247 downwards.
CGGCTGAAGGAGGGCACAAGCGCAGCGCTCGAACTCCGTCGGGTGGATAGCCTGTTCGCCCAATGCCCGGCGTACACGTGCCACGAGGTCCATGAGCGCCCATGCTACGCGCAACCCCGTGCACTGCTGAGACCTATCGCCAGCCGCCCAGTCCGAATCTGAATCGGGCCTACCCACCGCCAGGGCGCACGAACCCGAGACCTACGCATTACGAGAGCATGAGTGATCGTGCCGCCTGGTTCCAGACCGTGCCGCGTGGTCCGCGTTTTGCCTGATCAGAGCATGTGTGGCGTGTTGGACTCCGCTGGGGCGTGCTGCACAGTCCAGAGGCGTCCGGCCGCCCCTTGGCCACCCCTGGCGTCGGGGGAGCGGCCACGGAGCGCCTGGGTGATCGTTGCAGGGTTCCTCCAATGGAGGCGTGTGTACCAGTTTCTCTGGTCGCGGTGCCGCGCGGTGTGCCTGGGTCACTCCTCGGAGAGGTCCACGAGGATGGCTCCGGCTGCGTACGGGTCGGGAGCCGTGGCGACCTTCTCTGTGCGGATCATTTGGGTGATGCGTGTGGGCAGCGGCTGCAAGGGGCGGTCGGTCATGGCGTTGAAGTTCCAGTACACCGGTGTGTCCAGGTTCACATGCCGGGGCCGGGGTGAGGCCCTCTTCAGCAGGCCGACGGGCTCGTCCGGTTCTGCCGGGCGCCGGGATGCCTTCCGGTCTTTCTGAGGGTGCAGGTCAGGGGCTTCCGTGGGGGGTGGGGCGGTCATGGCGCGATGGAGGTCGTCCACCCCGTTCCAGTGGAGGTCGAGGATGCGCGCGTGGGCGGTCTCCAGGCGGGTGCTGCCCTTGTCGGCGGGCGGGGAGCCGCACAGCAGGCGGTTCCAGGGGATGCTGTGGTCCCGGACGTGATCGTTCGACCGGCGCTGGCCTGTGGCGAGGACGCCTTGGACGACCAGTGCGGAGGCGATGGTGCAGCCCAGTTGCCGCTGGTCGGCGCGGGTGTGCTCGCAGTCGGCGGGGGCCCGGTCGGGATGGGAGGGGGTCCAGCTCCTGTGGCTGTAGAAGACGTAGAAGGGAAGGCAGTCCGAGGCTGACGCGGCTTCGATGAGGCGGTCGCTCTGGAGCGCGCCGGTTTTGCCGATGACGTGGTGGAGCACATAGCGGCCGTCCCGGTATGCCTTCTTGGCCTGGACCCGGATGCCGAACCCGCGGGTGCCGTCGTGGAACCACCACTCCCAGTCGGCTCCGTTCCTGGCCTCCTGCTCGCGGGTGAAGCGGCGGGTGAGCACGCGGTCGCCGTGCGCTCGTCGGACGTCCTGGAGGTTGAAGTCGGTGAAGGAGTCCTCTCCGATCGCCTGGCCCACCAGGTGGCTCTCGGCGAGGCGTTCGTAGGTCCGCTCCGCGCACCGGCACAAGGTGCGGCACAGGTCGGACGAGGGCTGCCCTGTCGTACGGCTGCTCTGGAGCCGGAACCCGCAGGCGGGGCAGAACCGGTCGTCTTTGCTCACGGTGCGACCGCAGTCGCAAGTGCGCTCCCACCCGTCTTGTGCCGGTATCGGTGCTGGGCTGGTCAGGGTCATCCGGCGGCCGACTCGCTGAGGGTCCGGGCAAGGGCGGCGTGGTGGCGCATGACCGGGAGGGAACCGATGTCCACCTGCCGCTGCCCGTGGTCTTCGTCGCAGGGGCAGATGCTCCAGCCGTTCGTCTCCACGCGATCGGCTACCGATTCCACCAGGTCGGCGGTCTCCGTGAGCATCCCGACGGGAACCGTCGCGGTTCCGTCGCTGTAGCGCTTGACCTGGGCGGCACCGATCTCGGTGGCCAGGTCGAGCAGGTGGGCCGCAGCGGCACTGTCACCGTTGAACATGGCGTATTTCCCCGCCTGTGCCGTGGCCATGACCAGGTGTCCCAGTGAGGTCACGGGCACGTCCACCGTCCGGCCGTCGATCCGGACCGGTCGTACGGCGTGGGGCGAAGTGGCCCCGCCATGCTGGTCGGCGGCTGACTTCATGATCGTGTCGGCGACGGTCTCCGGTGTGACCAGGTGGACGGCTTCCTCCTCGTCCAGGCCGGTGGTCTGCGCCGCGAGGCCGACCAGGCGGGCGGCAACTCCGCGCACGGCGGTGGGCTCCACCTCGGATCCGCAGGTCAGCAGCACGGCTATCGCCTGGGTGACCAGTGTCTGGAGCGGGACGTTCTCTCGGGGATCTGCCACGGGCACCAGCCTACGAGGCGCTCCCCGCCCCTGCGGGCGGAATGATCCGGCCGGCGCGGGGCCGGAGACAGCGGCCGGGGCAGGGGTCTGTCCCGCAGGGCCGCCGGGGCCAGTGGCACCCCCCCGGTCCTCACGATCACGGTTTCATACCGGCGGAATATCCGCTGGCCCTGGGGGATTCTCTGCCCAGTCGATCTGCCGATGGGCTGGGGGTTCGTGTGGGTGATCTGAAGGCGTTCCGTGTGGATGGCGGGCGTGCGGTGGAGATGGCGGGTTCGTCGGTGGCGCTGGAGCGGGAGCTGCAGTCGCTGGTCGAGGGGAACATGGAGGCGATGCTGGGGATTCGGTTCCTGGTGTCGGAGTACGAGACGGGGCGGCACCGGGGTCGGATCGATTCGCTGGGGCTGGACGAGACCGGGGCTCCGGTGATCGTCGAGTACAAGCGGACCCGCGACAAAGAGGTGGTGACCCAGGCGCTGTCGTACCTGGCGTGGCTGAACGACAGCCACGCTGAGTTCGAGGGCCTGGTGCGGGACCGGCTGGGCGCGGAGGCGGCCGGGTCGGTGGACTGGAGCCGTCCGCGGATCGTGTGCGTGGCGGGGGATTTCACGCCGCACACGGTGGTGGCGCTGGAGATGATCCGGCAGCGGATCGACCTGGTGGCGTACCGGGTGTTCGAGGACGTGGTCACGCTGCGGCTGGTGGCCTCGTTCACCGGTACGCCGGTCGCTCCCGCCGTTCCTCGTCCCCGTACCGCCCCCGGGGCGGCCGGGTTGGTGGAGGAGGTGCCGGCTTCCGGTGGGGGAAGGACGGTGCGGCAGCACCTGGACGGGGCACCGCAGGAGCTGCGCGATCTGTTCGCAGATCTGGACGCGGTGCTGACGGAGTCGGGCTCGGTGCAGCGGGAGGCCCTGCAGCAGTACATCGCGTACCGGCGGATCAAGAACGTGGCGTCGGTGAAGGTCCAGCCCCGGAAGCGGACCTTGGTGGTGGTGCTGAAGGTGGACCCGGACTCGGTGGAGTTGGTCGAGGGCTTCACCCGCGATGTCCGGGGCATCGGGTTCCATGGCACGGGGGCTCTGGAGGTGCGGATCAGATCGCACGCCGATCTGGAGCGGGCCGGGGACCTGATCCGGCGGAGCGTCGAGGCCGGCTGACCCGGGCGCGAACATGCTGAGGGCGGTTGCCGTACCCCGGACCACCGGGGGCGGCAACCGCCCTCTTCTCGTTTCCGTCCCGGCCCGGGGCGGGGGTCTTCTCACTGCTCCGGTCCGGCGAGGTCGACGCCGTCCCGGGTCAGGGACGCCTCGCGCAGGCGCTGCTCGGCGACGTCGGCGTAGTGGTCGGACAGCTCGATCCCGACGAAGCTCCGGCCCTCCCGCAGGGCGGCGACTCCGATGGTGCCGGAGCCGGTGAAGGGGTCGAGGACGGTGCCGCCGGGGCGGGCGACCTGGACGAGCTGGCGCATCACCGAGGTGGGCTTCTGGGTGATGTGGACCCGGTCCTTGCGGGGCTGGGAGGCGACGTAGTGGCCGGGGAGGTAGAGGTCGCGGGTCTTGTCGAGGGTGCCCTTGACGCCCCAGAGGATGAACTCGGAGTCCTGCTTCGGCCCGCCCTTCCTCGGCCGGGACGCGGGCTTGATCCACGGGATGGTGCCGGACCAGGTCCAGCCCGCCATCTGCAGTGCGTCGGACGTCGTCGGCTCCTGCCGCCAGTCCGTGAACACCATCACCACGGCGTGCTCGCGGGCCGCCCGGTAGGACTCGGTGAGCAGGTCGGTCAGCCACGCCCGGTAGCTGCGCTGGTCGCGGTTCTCGCCGGGGAAGTTCGCCAGGTCGTGGCCGGCGTCGCCGCTGGTGTACTTCGCGCGGGCCGTGCGGGCGGTGCGTTCCGAGGACGTCCGGCCGCCGGAGTTGTACGGCGGGTCGGTGATCACGGCGTCGACGGACTCGTCGGGCAGGGTCTTCAGGACGGTGAGCGCGTCGCCTCGGTGCAGCGTGTACGGCACGGCGGTTTCTCCTTCGGGAAAAAGACGGCTGCACGCCCGCTGGATTCATGAGCACATGCGGGCGCGGCCCGCTCAAACACCCTGTCTGGGGTGAGCGGTGCCGCGAACAGTAGCCGTCTTTCCCGGCCGTACCCAATGACGTGATCCGGGGTTCCGGGGTCGTTTGGTGCGGCCGGATTTCCTTCCTACAGTCCCCCTCGTGTTCGCCGCTCCGGGCCCTGGCCGGGGGCCGGTTGAGCTGTGCTGTTGCGTGCTGTCCCGTCCAGGAGGCCGGGGTGCGGCTCTGTTCCGAAGGGGGCTTTCGACATGTGGCGGGTGAGATTACGAGGGCGGCTTGCTGCCGCTTCTGAATGACGGACTTGGTGTCCGGGGGTTAGCCGCTCCCGGACACCCACCCGGCCCTCTTCTTCTCTTTCTTCTTTGACCCGCCTGTTTTCCCGGTGACCTTTTCGACGAGAAAGCCGGGGCCGGGCGGCCTACACGCAAGGAGCCGTCCATGCGGCATGCCCAGATACGCCCCTCGCCCTCCTTGGCGGGGCGGTCGTGAAGAAGGTCGGGGTGATCGCGGGGGGTGTCGCGCTGGCCCCGCTGCTGCTGATCGCTCCGGTCGCCGTCGCCCTGGTCGGCGCCACCAACGCCCAGGCCACCTGCGACGCCGGTGCACAGGGGGTGGATACGGGGGCGGTCGCCGCGCAGGTGTCTTCGATCCTGAACGGCGGGGACGGCGGCGGTGTTTCGGTGCCGGGCCTGACCAGCCCGAAGGAGCAGATTCCGCACGCGCGGACGATCCAGGCCACCGGGGTGGCGATGAAGGTCCCCGTCCGCGGGCAGATCGTCGCGCTCGCCACCGCCATGCAGGAGTCGGGCCTGCGGAACCTGGACTACGGGGACCGGGACTCACTGGGCTTGTTCCAGCAGCGGCCGTCGATGGGCTGGGGCACCCCGGAGCAGGTCCGGGACCCGGTGTACGCCTCGACCAAGTTCTACGAGGGCCTCCTCAAGGTCTCGGGCTGGGAGTCGATGACCGTCACCCAGGCCGCGCAGGCCGTCCAGCTCAGCGGCTTCCCCGACGCGTACGCGAAGTGGGAGCCGCTGGCCACCGCGCTGCAGAAGGCCATCGCCCCCACCCTCACCGAGGACGGCAACGGCTCCGGGTCCGAGGGCGGCGACACTCCAGGCAGTCCTGCTGGTTGTGGTCCTGGTGGGGACGGGTCGGAGTTCGGTCCGATCCCGGCCGGGGTGCTGCCGAAGGGGTACGAGATCCCGTCCGATGCGCCGAAGTCGGTGCAGACGGCGATCCGCTGGGGTCTCGGTGCCCTGGGCACCCCGTACCAGTGGGGCGGGACGTGCTCGAACCCCCGGGGGCAGGACCCGATGGGGCGGTGCGACTGCTCGTCCCTGATGCAGGCCGCGTACAAGGCCGGCGGTATCTCCCTGACCCGGACCACGTACACCCAGGTCAAGGAGGGTAAGCCGGTCGGCGTCGGGTCGATCAGGCCCGGTGACCTCCTTTTCACCCGGGGCACGGCCCAGGTCCCGGAGCACGTCGGCCTGTTCATCGGGTCCGGGCTGATCCTGCACTCCCCGCGCACCGGCGACGTCGTCAAGATCGCCACCCTCGCGGAGTGGCGGCCGGACATCCTCGCCGTCCGCCGCGTCGTCTGACGCCCTCGCGTCACCCTCCCCCTCCCTCACTTTCTCTCTTCCTCCCCGGGCATCCGTGTGCCCTGAAACAGGAGTTTTGTGGTGAACATCAGCCAGTCGGGTCAGTTCCTGGCCTTCAACCCCGGCATCAAGCCCGCGGACGGCGGCCTCCCGGGCCTGGATGTCCTGAAGGACGTCATCAGCTCGATCAACCTCTTCGGGATCATCGCGGTGGTCGGGGCGCTCGCGGTGTCGGCGCTGGTGTGGGCCTGGGGCCACCACTCCGGCGGTCACCAGGCCGAGGCGAACGGCAAGAAGGGCACGGTCGTCGCCGCCGGCTGCGCGCTTCTGCTGGGCGCGGCGAACGGCATCGTCAGCTTCTTCTCCGCGATGGGCACCCAGGTCAACTGATGCCCTCACACGAGAAGAAATCTTCCTCCCACCGCAGTCCCCGGCCCCCGAGGGGTTCGCTGGTGCCGGGCCCTGGGTCGTCGGTGCTGCACCGGTCCCTGATCGTGGCCGTGGTGCTGGCGCTGCTGACCGGCCTCGCCGGGCTGGTCGCCTTCCTCACCCGTGAGGACACCCGCACCACCGCCGAGCGGGAGTCGGTGCCGGAGACGCGGCAGTCGGCTCCGTCGGCCCCGGCACCGGTGAAGGTCCCGAAAGGGGGCCAGGTGGCGGCGCCCGTGAGCACGTCCGATCCGGTGGAGTTCGCCAAGGCCGCCGCGAAGGTCCTGTGGTCGTACGACACCCGCCGCCTCTCCCAGCCCGAGCACATCGCCGGGCTCAAACGGTGGATGACGACGGACAAGAAGTACGCGGACTGGTCCTCGGTCGCCGACCTGGTGCCGGATCCGGTGCTGTGGTCGCGGATGAGCGACCAGGACCAGTACGCGACCGCCACAGTCGGCGAGGGCCACTTCCCGCAGGCGTTCAAGACCGCGCTCGCCGCCGATCCGGGGGCGATCACCGACGCATACATCTACGCGGTCACGGTCACCGGCCGCCAGTCGATCACCTGGACCGGCTCCGACCAGGGCACCGGCGCCGAGGCCCGGTCCTCGACCCTCGCCGTCCAGTGCCGCCCCAACCGAGACTGCCGCCTCGCGGCCGTCCTGCCCACCACCGCCCCATGACCACCCCGTACGAAAGGAGGTGAACCATGCCTTCAGCATGTGACCTGCCCCTGATGAACACCGTCTGCGACGCCGTCAGCGGCGTGGCGAGTTCGACCGGCCAGGCCATCACGGACGGCATCGGCGCCTGGATCGCCAAGTCCATGGGCGAGATGGCCCAGGCCGCCGCCGACCTCGCCGCCCAGGCCGTGGACAAGACCACCGCCGTCGACCTGGACGCGACCTGGTTCCGCGAGAACTACGAGCTGCTGCTGCCAATCGGCCTGGTGCTGATCGTCGGCACGTTCTGCCTGCAGTTGATCCGGGCGGCGTGGCGGCGGGACGAGCGGGCCCTGTTCCAGGCCGTGACCGGCACGGTCGCCGGGGTGTTCTTCGCGTTCGCCGCCATCGCCTGCACCACGATCGCCCTGACCATCGTGGACGCGCTGTCCGCGGGGTTGTTCAAGGCGGCGAACTCCTCGGTGGACGACGCGATCCGCCGTGTCATCAAGGTCAATTCCTACGGGGCGATGTACGGGCTCGGCTGGGGCATCCCCGCGATCGTCGCCCTCGGCGCCACCATCGGCGCCTTCCTCTACTGGGCCGTCATGGTCGCCCGCAAGGTCGGCATCCTCATCCTCGTCACCCTGGCGGTGTTCGCCGGGGCCGGCGGCGGCTGGGAAGTCGCCCGCCGCTGGCGCAGGGGCTGGATCGAGGCCACCAGCTCCCTGATCGTCTCCAAACTGCTGATGACGATCGTGTTCCTCCTCGGCGTCTCCGCCATGGGCAAGACCGACCCCACGGACGGCCTCAGTGCCCTGTCGGACGCCATGGCCGGAATCGTGATCATGGTCCTCGTCCTCCTATGCCCCTATGCGACGTACAAGTTCGTGCACTGGGCGGCCGAGGGCAGCGGGCAGGACGATCTGCACCGCACCGGCGTCGCCGGGGTCACGGTCGCGGCCGGGGCAGCGAAGACCGCCGGACAGCTCGCCATGCAGGCCGGCACGGGTATGCCCGCGCCGCAGGGCCCGGCCAAGGTCCCCGGCCAGGGCCCCGGGGGCGTCGCCGCCGGTATCAACCCGGCCGGAGGCAACACCTCGCCGGAGGGGATCAGCGGGGACGAGCCGCCGCAGACCACCTTCCGGTTCGGCGAGGACCCGAACGCCACCGGCGACAAGGGCCAGCCCCTCATCCGCCGCCCCCGTACCGACGGCGACAAGGGCCGACCCCTCATCCAGCGACCCGGCCAACCCACCAGCACCGGCGGCGCGAGTGGCGGAGCATCCGCAGGAGCCACCGGGACGACCGGGGCAGCGACCGGAGCGACCAGCGCCCCCGGCCCGTCGGGTACCGCTGCCGCGCCGACCGCATCGGGACCGGCCCCGGCCGGCCCGGGATCATCCGGCCCGAGCGGCTCGGATGGTTCGGCAACCGCGCCGGGACCGGTGCCCACCGGGGCACCGACCGGTCCGCCCCCGGGAATCCAGGCGGCTCCGGCCAAGCCCACGCAGCCCCGGCCGCCGGCTCCGTCGGGGCTGAGTCCGCAGGGCGGGACGACCCCGGCCCGGTGGGTCTACCCGAAGCCGCCCACCGGTCCGGGCGGCTCGGACCCCCGGTCCTGACCGGCTGACCGGCACCCCTGGGGGCGCACCCACCCGTCCGCCCCCAGGGCACCACCTTCTTCCTCAAGGACGACACACCCATGCACCCTGATTCCACGGCTCCCGTCGCTCCGGCCACAGTGAAGTTCCCCCACCGCTCCCGCCGGGGCGTGCTCCTCGGCTTCACGGCGCCGCAGCTCGTCGCCGTCGCCCTGACCGGCCTGCTCCTCCTCGCCGTCCTCATGTCCACCGGCGTCCCCGGCGCGCTGAAGCTGATCCCTCTGTGGACCGTGATCCTCGCGGCCGTGTCCGTCCGGTACCGGGGGCGCTCACTCGCCGACTGGGCCCCGATCGCTCTCCGCTACACGACCCGTCGGGCGAAGGGGCAGCTCGTGTGGCTGACCCGGCCGTCGTCCCGGCCCCGGCGGGAGGGTCTGCTCCATCTCCCGGGCACGGCCGCGTCCCTTCGGGTGGTCACCTCCCCCGACCGCCGCACCGGCGCCGTGCACGACCCGCACCAGGGCACGCTGACTGCGGTCGTCCGGGTCTCCTCGCGGGCGTTCGCGCTGCTTGACCCGGCGGCGCAGAATCACAATGTCGCCGGGTGGGGCCGGACCCTGGCGGCGCTGTCCCGTACCGGGCACATCGCCCGGGTGCAGGTCCTGGAGCGGACGGTGCCGGACTCCGGTGACGCGCTCCAGAGGTACTGGTCCGAACACGGCGACCCCGGCACCCACCTCGCCGGGCCCGTCTACACCGATCTCCTGACCGCCGCCGGGCCCGCCGCCGCCCCGCACGAGAGCTACGTCGCCATCGCCCTCGACCTGAAGGCCGCCCGCCGTCTGATCAACCAGGCCGGCGGCGGACTCACCGGGGCGTTCTCCGTACTGACCCAGTTGACCGCGACGTTCGACCAGTCGGTGCGCAACGCCGGTCTCACCCCGGGCGGGTGGCTGACCGCAGGCGAGATCGCCGCCGTGATCCGTACCGCCTACGACCCGAAGGCGAGCGCCGCCCTCGACCAGTGGTCCCCGGGTGACCGGCCGGAGGCCGATCCCGCCGCCGCCGGACCGGTGGTGCTGGTGGAGAAGGCGGACCGGATCGAGACCGACTCGGCCCAACACGCCACGTTCTGGATCGAGAACTGGCCCCGGATCGAAACCAGTGCCGGGTTCCTGCACCAGCTCCTGTTCACCTCCGGCGTCCGCCGCACCCTCTCCCTCACCTACGCGCCGAAGGGCCTCGACGCCGCGCTCAAGGACGTGCAGCGGAAGAAGGCGACGGTCATCGCGGACGCGGCGGAGCGGCAGCGCAAGGGCCAGGTCGACTCCGAGGAGGACAACGTCGAGTACGCGGACATCAAGAACCGCGAACGCGAGCTGATCGCCGGCCACGCCGATGTCGCCCTCACTGGGCTCGTGACCGTGTCCGCGGATACCCCCGAGCAGCTCAACTCCGCGTGCGCGGCGATCGAGACGGCGGCCGTGGCGGCGCTGGTCGATCTGCGTCCGCTGACCTGGCAGCAGGCCGAGGCGTTCACCAACGCCGCCCTGCCCCTCGCCCGCCCGTGACCCAGGGACCGAGAAGCCGATGCCGACCGACCTGGCGTTCGCCACCGAGGCCCTGGACTTCCACCGGGCGATCACCGTCCCCGACGGCCCGCTCGCCGCCACCCGCCCGGAGCTGGACGCCCTGCACCAGCACTGCCTCGCCCTCTACGCCCTCCTCGACGCCCACACCACCCGCACCACCCCCCTCGACCGCGCCGGGGGCGAGGCCCTACGGGCAGCGCGGGTGCGGCTGTGGCAGGCGGCCGAACACCTCCACGCCGCCTGGCACCGCGCCCCCGCCACCGACACCGACCGGCTCCTCGTCCGCGGCGGCTGCCGTCCCCGACTGCCGGTCTGCGGGCGCCACCTGCGGACGTCCGTCCGCGTCCGCCGCACCCACACCCCCGCCGAGCTACGGGCCCCGTTCACCGGCCCCGACCACCTCTGAACCACCGGAGTACCCACCGATGTCCGTACGCCCCCGGGCTTCCGCGAGCCCGCTGTTCACCCCCCACCGCACCGACCGCCGGTCCTCCCGGCGGGCGAAGGCGGACTTCACCGCCGCGCAGGCGAAGGCCCGCCATGCCGCCCGTCCCCAGGACCGCCGTACCGCCACCGGGCCGGACCCGGATCTCCAGCCGACGTATCCCTCGTCCGGCCGACCCGGTCCGGCCTCCGCCCGCGGCGGACAGCTGAAGCTCCCAGCCCACCGGATGACGACCGCCGTCGCATCCGGGGCGTACCCCTTCCTCGCCGAGGGCGGGCTCGGCGCCCAGGGCATCTACGTCGGGCAGGACGTCCACGCCGAAGCCAGCTTCTGCTACGACCCCTTCGCCCTCTACGGGCGGCTGGAGGGGTTCACCAACCCGAACATCCTGCTCGCCGGGATCATCGGCATGGGGAAGTCCGCCCTCGCCAAGAGCCTGGCGCTGCGGGCCACCGCCTTCGGCTACAAGGTCTACGTCCCCTGCGACCCGAAGGGGGAGTGGACGGTCGTCGCGCGGGAGCTGGGCGGGCAGACCATCGCCCTCGGGCCCGGCCTCCCCGGCCGGCTGAACCCGCTGGACGCGCCGGAGAAGCCGTACGGGATCAGCGACAAGGACTGGACCACCGAGGTCCGCAAGCGCCGCCTGCTCCTCCTCGGCTCCCTGGCCAAGACCGTACTCCGCCGTGAACTCCACCCCATGGAGCACACCGCCCTGGACATCGCACTCGACCAAGTCGTCGCCTACACGCAGCAGACGGGGACCACCCCGCTGCTCGGCGATGTCGCCTTCGTCCTCGGCTCGCCCCAGCACCTCGACGCCGCCACCGGCGAATCGTCCGGGCGGCTTGGCCGGGCCGCCGAGGACCTCGCCCACGCCCTCCGGCGCATGATCCACGGCGACTTGGGCGGGATGTTCGACGCCCCGTCGACCGTACGGTTCGACCCGTCGGCGCCGATGCTGTCGATCGACCTGTCCCGGCTCGGCGGCACCGGCGACGACACGGGGCTGGTGCTGGCGATGACCTGCGCCAGTGCATGGATGGAGGCTGCGATCTCCGACCCCACCGCCGGGCGCCGCTGGGTGATCTACGACGAGGCGTGGCGGGTGATGCGGCACGTCGCCCTGCTGGAACGGATGCAATCCCAGTGGAAACTCTCCCGAGGCCTGGGAATCGCCAACATGATGGTCATCCACCGGCTGTCCGATCTGCTCACCGCGGGCGAGGTCGGCTCCCGAGGCCGCGCCCTCGCCGAGGGCCTGCTCACGGACTGCAGCACCCGGATCATCTACCGGCAGGAAGCCGACCAGCTCGCCTCCGCAGCCACCCTCCTCGGCCTCACCGGCGTCGAGACCCAGGCCGTCTCCGCCCTCACCAAGGGGCGCGGGCTATGGAAAGTCGCAGGCCGGAGCTTCATCACCCAACACCTGCTTCACCCGGCCGAGCGAGGGCTGTTCGATACCGACGCTCGGATGTCCGCTTGACCTGCTCCAAGCCCTACGGGAGGTTCTCGACGGCAGTCCGCGCGTCCATAGACAGCGGGTCGCCGAGAACGCTCTGGTCCCCGCGTCGCCACCGGGCCGACAAGCTCCCGGTCAGGGCTCTTGCCAAGCCCTACGCCGTAGGTTGGGACCGAGCCTTGGCCTCAACCAACGATTCCGTCCACCCTGATCGAAGTACCCGCGCGGCGGAGGCCGCTTCGTGCCCTCGACCAGCAGTATCTGTGATGGCCAAGGTGAGAACCACGCTGATTGTCGGTAGCAGCGTCTAGGGTTCGGCGCATGTCCTCCTCAACCGCTTGGCTCAACGCAAAGACACCTCTGACACCGGTGTATCCCTTCAACGCTCCAGGAACTGCGGTCACCCTCTACGATGGCCCCATAGGTGGAACGACGGGCCCCATAGCGAACGGAATTGTCCAGTACGACTGTTCCCCGGGTCCGCGTGTCTCTTGGAGGCTGTGCACTGAGACCCAGAGCCTTACCTTCGTGGAAAGAACCGAACTGTTTCTTCTTGCACGCGGCATCGAACTGCCAGTCCAGAGCCTGGATGCCATCAGCGGAATTTCCAATGGCACTTCTTACGGGGACCCGGCCGCTCCACTCAGTCGAGTCGTGGCCCACTGGTTCAATCTGCCCCGATGGCATGGAACCGACCACTTGGTAGCTCAGACCATCAACGGGTCGCCGCAAGTCGTAGCTGGTGGGCGGAGCGTGTACGAGTCGGATGGATGGAAGATCACGCTGGACGTTCGCGCCGACCACAAGGCGATCTTCTCCGACGTCCGTCAGACCGATGTCCACGTCATGACCCATGTGATGGAAGTCCGCCGCCTGGACGGAACCTCGTTCACTGCCACTGAGGTCGAGCCTCTCCTCAGCGCTCTGCACCTTGGGCTGTCCTTCGCCCTGGGCCGATGGGTCGCCCCAGCCCTGCCTGTGGGGCAGAACGACCAAGGTGAGACGGTGTGGGGCCAGTGGGGTCCGATGCTCTGTGACCCGGCGCGTAAGACCAGTTCAGGCTGGTGGTACCCCGAAGACCAGGAATCCCTGGCAGCTTTGCTGGACTGCCTCCTTCCCTCCTTTCGCGATCCCGGTAGAGAACAGTCGCTTCGTCTGCAGATTCAGTACGCGATCACAGCCATAGTCGACCGCGGGTTCGTTGAGCAGCGAATCATGAGCGGAGCTGCCGGACTGGAGCACGTAATGTGGCAGGAACTGGTACTCAACAGTCGGCTAACAGAAGCCGAGTTCAAATCCCACTCATGGCCAGCGCATAAGAAGTTGCGCTGGCTCCTGATGGACGCCGAAACCGATCTGCGAGTGCGAGCCGACCAACTGCCAGCAGCCGCGTTCTTCGTAGCTGGCCTGGAGGTGAGCGGGGAGCGATTGCCGGACGGCGCCGACGTGGTCACACGGGTACGCAACCGGCTCGTCCACCCTAAAGAGGAACAAGAGCCTGTTTATCGAATCAAAGGGCTGGTCGCTGAGACCTGGTTCCTCACCCGCCATTATCTGACGATGCTAGTCCTCCATTCGATCGGCTACCGAGGCCGCTACCAAGATCTGTCCAGGACTAACGGGTGGGTCGGCGAGACCATGCCCGTCCCATGGGCTGCCCGTCACTCTGCGACGGGGGAGTAGCTCACTTCCGTTGGCGGAGATGCCACCTCATACCGTGGTCCAGCCAGTCCAACTGAAGCAACCTCGCTGTGGCTGAGGTCGCTGCTGTGAGACTTACGCAGGAGGCTGTGCTGATCACAAGCCCAGCCCAGAGGGCCCGTCGGTAACAGTGCGCTCTGAGAAGGCGGGTGCGGTGACTGGCAGCCACCGATCCATCGCACCGCGCAAAGTACTGAGGGCGAATCGAAGCCGCGGTTACGTTGCAACCTCCGCTCTGCGTCTAGCCTGAGCCTCCCGGCTGCGCCAAATCGGCCTGTCAACGGGACCATCGCGCTCCCCGTGCTGTTCCCAGCGGCGGTCCGTCCCGTGGAGGGTGCGTTCGTGACACAGTTGGAGCCCGACGTGCCCCTTCAGGGCTGCGGTGGAGATCGCGCACGACCTGTCGTTCCTGGCCGAAGTTCTGCGCGTCCACCACTTCGCGGACTGGGAGCTGGCCGAGGAAAACACCATCGCCGGTGTCCATCAAGAAGTCACCGTTGACGACAGGCTCCTCGGCTTCCAGCTCTCGGCCGCAGTGATGCCGAGCACCTTCCCGGTAGCGGTACAGCCTGTTTCTACCAAGCCGAGCTTTCGCATGCCGATGTCGTCGCCTCCCTCTGTCATCCGTTCACCGCGACGCCGTCCGTCAACCCTGCGTCTCGGGCTCGCCCGTGGCGTTTCCATCTGGCAACCGCAGCTGATATCCCGTTTCCCTCGTTCTCCGTTCGTCTCACACCGAGGAGCACGTTCATGGCTGTGAAGACCGTCTGGCCTGTTGACCATGCCTGCGGGCACGCCGTCGAGGTGGATCTGTCCGCCCGTCCGGCCGATCAGCGGGCGGGGTATGCCCGGTGGCTGGCCGGGCGGGACTGCACCGCCTGCTGGCAGGCCGCCCGCACCGGCGATGCCGAGGCCACCGCGTCCTGGCTGGCCGGGCAGCGGGCCGCCGAGGCCGAGGTGGCACAGGTGTGGGAGGTGGAGTTCCGGATGCCGCCGCTTGAGGGCGGCGAGCGTGCGGTGGCCTGGGGTGCGCGGTGCCGCCATCAGCTCGTCACCGCCGCGTACGCCTCACTCGTCACCGAGGGCGAGACGAGTGAGGCGGAGTGGGCGGTGGTGGAGGACGCGGTGCGGCCGGTGACACGTGCCGGTTGGTGGATCGACCAGCGCGAGGCCGACCCGGCGGATCTCCCGGAGCTGCTGGCCGCCGCCACGAGGGCGGACCGGCCCACCGAGAACCCTCACTTCTGATCTCCGCCCTTCACCTTCTGGAGTCCTTGATGTCCGATTCCGAGCAGCCGCATGTGGTGATCGTCCGTGAGCGGGGCGGGAACGTCGCCGCCATCCCCCGCAGCGGCTTCCGGCGGGCCGAGCACGGCGCTCTGGCCGTGGAGGTGCTGCGGCACGCCGGGTTCATCGACGACCACGGCCTGGTCTCCCTGCAGTACCGGCTGCACTGGGACATGGGCCGGGAGTACGAGAACCGGCAGGCCACCTCGGCGGCGCGGATGCTCGGCGCGGCTGGCTTCCGGGTCGACCTCGACCCCACCCTCGACACCGACCGGCTCACCACCCCCTCCGACCCGGGCGGTCGGCAGGTCCTCGGGCAGCAGCTCCTGCGGCTGACCGACCAGCTCGGCGCCGCCCGGTCTCCGGCGGAGGCTGCGGATCTCGCGGAGCACGTCCTCGACCCGAACGACGGGGTTCTGGTGCGGCTGTCGCAGTTCTTCGAGACCGCCGTCGAGGTGGTCAGGGATGTCGGCGCCGACGAGGGCCGGGAGGTGGCGGACGTGTTCGAGGCCGCCGCCGAAGGGCTCACCACGCTCTTCGACGACCTCGATGAGACCGCCTCAGAGCTGCGCTCCCTGGGTTCCGGTGATGCCGCCCCGGAGTGGCGGGCCCAGGTCACCGACTACTACGCCACCGCACCGGCCAGGGCTGCGGCCCCGCCCTCGGGTGAAGCCGGCCCGCAGTGAACCCCGTGCCCGCTCCGGGCCGTGTCCCACCCCGTTCCCGCTGACCAGGAGGTACACAGCATGACCACCGTCCCGCCCCCGGTCACTAACGCCGCCGGGCTCGCCAACACCACCCTGGCCTCCTTGACCGACCGTCTGCTGGAGGCGGACGAGACGAGCACGGTCGCCGCCGAGGTGCGGCCGTTCTTCGACCCCGGCCACGGGGCACTAGGTAAGGCGGCCTCCGTCCTCTGGGTCGTCGGGGACCACGCCCCAGTCCCTCATCCGATCCTTGGACGAGAGCGATCCGGCATACCGGCTGTGGCACCAACTGGCTTCCGCAGCCGAGAACCTGGGCGACCTCCAGACCGAACTCGCCGCCACCGCAGACACCCTCCATGCCCTGACCACCGGCCAGGAGCCGGGGCTGCAAGAAGCCGCCCGCGCCCAGTCCCCCTCCCTCACCGGCCGGACCGTCGCCCCCTCGCCCGCTGTCCCGTCGGCCCCGGCGCCGTCCACCGTCCCGTGCCGGGGCCGGACCCGGTAACCACCCCGCTTCTTCGCTGAAAGGTTCCTGCATGTCCTTCCGCCACGAGGATTCCGGCACCGACGCCGCGATCTACCGCAAACCCCTGGGCAGCGAGGTCATCGCCGACGCCACCGATCCCCGCGCCCATCAGGTCCTGCGGGAGTGCGGATTCACCGAGAACTCGGTGCCGCCGCTGTATGTGCGGCACGACCTGCCCGAGGGCCTCTCCGCCGAGGAGGAAAGGAGCCGGTCCACCCGCGCCACGGTTCTCCTGCGGGCCGCCGGGTTCGACGCGGAACTCGACCCGTCGCTGTTCTCCGAGGCGGCGTACGAGGCCATGCTGACGGAGGTCCGTACCAGCCGGGCCGACCGGAGCGCTGCGGCCACCGCCCCCTCTCCCGCCGCGACCACCCGCGCCCCTGCCGTTCCGGAGCCGACCGCACCCGCGGCGGCCCGCCCGGCTACCACAATGGCCTCTTCCTCTTCCGTTCCTCGCCGCCGCTGAAGGAGTCCGCCGTGTTCGTGATCACCAGAGCCCTGGGCCGTCCCCGCCTCTCCGCCCGTCTGCCTGCTCCGTCTGGGACCGCTCTGTGTCTTCTTCTCGTCCGCCCTCGGCCACCACCGGGACCGACTTCCTGCTCTATCTGATGCTCGGCGCCGCCGCGCTCGGTATGGGTGCCGGAACACTCGGCTGGCTGTTCGGCAACCTCGCCAGCCTCGCCGTCGGCACGGGTGCCTGGGTCCCCTATGACCCGGCCGCTGCCCTGCTCCGTCCCGAGGAGGTGTGGCCGGGCCTGCCCACGGCGGCGATCGTCGCCGGGTGCCGGGTCCTGCCCACTCTCGGCCTGTACACCTGCGGGTTCGTCGGCGCGAAGCTGTGGCTGCGCTGGCGCGGCGGCACCAGCGGCCTCGCATCCGCCCGGGACCTGTCCGCGCTGCTGCCGAAGGAGGGCGCGGCGAAGGCGATCGGGCTGCGGCCGAGCCTGAAAGGCACGGCCCCGAAGGACGTGGCGCCGGACGACCGGGGCGTCCTGCTCGGGACGCTGAAGCCGGGGCGGGCGGAGGTGCGGTCGTCGTGGGAGGACGTACTGCTGGCGATCATGGCCCCGCGTTCCGGGAAGACGTCCGGTCTGGCGATCCCGGCGATCCTGCGGGCCCCCGGGCCGGTGCTGCTGACCTCCAACAAGGCCGCGAACGACGCCTTCACCGCCACCGCCACGGCGCGGGCCGAGGTGGGCACCGTGTGGACGCTGGACCCGCAGCAGATCGCCCACGCCCCCCGGGAGATGTGGTGGGACATCCTCGCCGACGCCCACGATCTGGCCGGGGCCCGACAGCTCGCCGGGCACTTCGTCACCGCCTCGGTGGACGAATCCAGTGCGGGGGACTTCTGGTCGACGGCCGCCGCGAACACCCTCACGGCGCTGTTCCTGGCGGCGGCGAACGACGGGCGGCCGATCACCGACGTCCTGGCCTGGCTCGCCTCGCCCGCCGACCGCACCCCCGTCGACCTCCTGCACGACGCGGGGCTGGACGCGGTCGCCGCGCAGCTCCAGGGCACCGTGGCCGGCGCAGTCGAAACCCGCGACGGCATCTACGAGACCGCCCGCCAGTACGCGAGCTGCCTCCTCGATCCGGAGATAGCCGCCTGGGTCACCCCGCCCCGGCGGATGGAGAAGATCGCCGAGTTCCACCCCGGGGCGTTCGCCACCAGCCGCGACACGCTGTTCCTGCTGTCGAAGGACGGCGGCGGCTCCGCCAGCGCGATCATCGCCGCCGCCGCTGACGCGGTGATGCGGGCGGCGGTCATCCAGGCCGAGCGCGACGGCGGACGCCTCGACCCCTGCCTGCTGGCGATCCTCGATGAGGCGGCGAACGTGTGCAAGATCCAGGACTTGCCCGACCTCTACTCCCACCTGGGCTCGCGCGGGGTGATCCCGGTGACGATCCTCCAGTCCTACCGGCAGGGGGTGCGGGTCTGGGGCGAGAGCGGCATGGACGCCCTGTGGTCCGCAGCGACGGTCAAGCTGATCGGATCGGGCATCGACGACGCGGACTTCGCCGACAAGCTGAGCCGTCTCGTCGGCGACCACGACGTCCGCACGGTCTCGGTGTCCACAAGCGAGTCGGGCAAGTCGACGTCGGTGTCGATGCGGCAGGAGCGGGTCCTGCCCGCCGATGCGATCCGCGCGCTCCCGAAGGGCTCGGCCCTGCTGCTGGCCACCGGCATCCGCCCCGCCCTCCTCGATCTGAAGCCCTGGTACAAGGAGCCGGACGCCGCCCGGCACGCCCAAGCGTCTGCGGCGGCGACGGCCGGGATCACCGAGCGGGCCCTCGCCAAGACCCTCGGCCGTGACGCTCTCGGGCCTGCCGCATGAGCGCCCTGTTCCGGTACGGCTGGTGGAGATGGACTCCTGCCACCGCGCCCCTTCCCTCGTGCCTCTTCTCCTGGAGTCCTCGTGCCCTCCCCTTCTTCCCGTTCCGGTCCGCTGGGCGATTCCCCGGTCGTGCGCCGCAGCGGCGAGTGGTGGCTCACCGCCCCCACCCTCTCCCTGCGGGTCGATGACCCGGTGCTTGCGGGGAATCTGGACCGGTTCGCCGCCGATCTCGCCGACGCCCAGCAGGCCGTCGCCGCCCTCCGCTCCTCCGGAGGGCTGGCGTGAACCCGCTCCACCGGGCCGAGCAGGCCGTGCTCGGCGCCATCTTCCTCAACCCGACTCAGCTCGAACAGCTCTCCTCGTGGCTGCGGTCCAAACACTTCTACCGGCCCGCCCACCAGGCCCTCTACGCCTCCGCTCTCGCCCTGCGCGACCGCGGCCACCCGGGGAGCACGGCGGCGGTCGGTTCGGTGCCGGTGTCGTGGGTCGCGGACGCAGTGACCGAGGCCGGCACCCGCACCCGGGGTGTGACGGCGTCGTACGCGCACCAGCTCGTCGCCGCCTGCCCCCGCCCGGAACACGCGGTGGTGTACGGGCGGATGGTGCTGGAAGGCGCCATCCACCGCACGGTCGCCGAGCACGCCGTCCGGCTCCACCAGGCCGCCCGCGCCGACACCGTCCGCGGCGGCACGGAGGAAACACTCCTACGGGCCGACGCCCTCGCCGGGGTGCTGACGGATCTCGCCCGCCGCTGGGGCACCGACCCTCGCCCTGTCCCGCCGCCGGCCCAGCCCGAGCCGGTGCCCCGGGCGACCGAGGTGCTGGACAGGGGTCTCCTCGCGGACGAGGAGTTCCTGCTGGCCTGCCTCACCGCCCGCCCGGACCAGTTCGACGCGGTCGTCGGCTGGCTGCGGCCGGGCGACTTCGGCGACCCGGGGCATCAGCAGCTCTACCGGGCGCTCGGGGCCCTGAACCACCGGGGCGAACCCGTCGACCAGCTCACTGTGCTGTGGGAGGTCCAGCGGCGCGGCGCCCTCACCGACGGTTCCCTCGACGCCGAGCGGGTCCTCGCAGTCTGCGACCCGCTGGCACTGGTCGGCTCCGCAGAACACTTCGGCGAACAAGTCATCGGGGCCGCCCTGGTCCGTACGGCGGCCGAGTCCGCCCAGCGGGTACGGGCCCTGGCAGAGGACTCATCCGTACCAGCGGGGCGGCTGATCGGGCACGCCCTGCACGCCCTCGGCCCGCTGGACGAACTCCGCCAGCGGTGGCACACCGCCCGCACCGGCCCCGCACCCGAGAACCCGCCCGCGGCACGCTCCTCGCCCGGCCGCGCGGAGGCCGCCCGCGCCCGCAGCCGCCCCCGCCGTACCGCGCCGCCAACTCCGGCCGCCGCTCCCGTCCCCGCTACTCCTGCCCGTACGTCCCGACGGAGCCCCGCATGATCCACGATCACACCGGCCGGGCCGCCATGGAAAGGGACGAGCTGTACGCGCTGGCCGACGAGGCCGAGGAACTCGGCGAAGAGATCACCGTCCCGGTCTCCCTCGCCGGCCTCCCGGACCTGGTCACCGCCTCCCAGGAACTCACCGCGCTGAACGGCCTGGTCAACGATCTGGCCGACCACGTCATGCACCGGACCGCACTCGGCAGCCCCGGGCCCGAACGAGGAATGGTCGTCCAGGGCTGCACCGCCGCCGCCGAGCACGCGGGACAGGCGGTGGCGAACTTCACCCGCGCCTACAGCCACCTCGGCCAGCTCCACCACCGCGCCGAAACCCTTCCGGCCGCGAACACCAACGCCACCTTCCGCCTGCTCCGCCACCACCTGGAGACGGCCCGGGAGAACCTGGACTCCGTCGCCCTGGAGCTGCGGACCGCGGCGGACACGATCGGCCGCCCCTTGTCCCAGGTCAGTGCCGCGCTCAGCCGCTCGACCCAGCCGTTGCCCCCGGCCCGCCCCCCAACACCGGGGCATCCCGGGCACCTGGGCCTTCCTCCCACCCCCGTCGGCACGCGCCATGCACGCTGAACCGGTGCCGCCGGGCGGGCGGCTGATCGGGAGCCTGTGCTCCGGGTACGGCGGCCTGGACCTGGGCGTCCAGACCGTCCTCGGCGGCCGGCTCGCCTGGCACGCCGACACCGACCCCGGCGCCTCGCGGATTCTGGCCCGGCACTGGCCCGGGGTGCCGAACCTCGGCGACATCTCGACGGTGGACTGGGCGAACGTTCCGGGGGTGTGCGTCCTGACGGCCGGTTTCCCCTGTCAAAGACGTCTCGGTCGCCGGTCGCCGGGCCGGGCTGTCCGCAGGCACCCGGTCCGGTCTGTGGCACCACGTCGCCCGCGCCATCAACATCCTCCGACCGTGTCTGGTGGTGATCGAGAATGTCCGGGGGCTCCTCACCTCCCCCGCCGGCCACGCCTGTGGCGAGCTGGAACCCTGCCCGTGGTGTCTGGGAAACCATGCAGGCCAGCCTGTTGTGCGGGCACTCGGTGCCGTACTCGGCTCCCTGGCCGACCTCGGGTTCGATGCGCGCTGGCGCGTGCTTCGCGCCTCCGACGTCGGCGCACCCCACCGCCGCGAGCGGGTCTTCCTCACCGCCTGGCCCCGCGCTGCTGAAGACGCCGACCAGCAACATCGGGAAGAACGGCGGCAGCCAGCACCCGCAGAAGCGCAAACAGGGAGGCCACGGCCCCAACTTGGCGGACGAGGTGGAGTGGCTGCTGCCGCCCCCGAAGGCGTCGGACGGAATCAAGGGGTCACCGAACCAGCGGCACGGCAACGGCGATCTGACGCTTCCCTCGGCGGCAGCCCGGCTGCTGCCCACCCCCAGGGCCACGGATACCGGAACCCCGGGGCGACGCGCGGGCAAAGGGTTCCGGCCGCCGCTGTCGGCGGTGGTCCTGCCCCTGTTCACCGGGACGGACAGCGGTGGGGACCCTACGCCGCCGCCGTCGCCCGATGGGAGAACGCCACTCGTCCAGCACCGGAGCCGACGGACGGCGCGGGCCGTCTGAGTCCGGCGTTCGTGGAATGGATGCAGGGCCTCCCACCCGGCTGGGTCACCGACACCCCCGGCCTGGGCCGTCCCGCGCAGCTCACCGCGCTCGGCAACGGCGTCGTCCCCCAACAGGCCGCCCGCGCGGTCGAGCTGCTCGCCCCGCCCCTGGGCCACTGCGCCCACAGGGTGGGGTGAACCCCCGGCATCTACACCGGGGTTCCCGGCCGGGCCAAACCGGGATTCCTCCGGACCATCGGCAGCCCAACACCCTTCCGATCCACGAAAAGTGAGGGCTGCCGATGTCCGAACCACTCCCCGACGAGCCGGTCCGCGTCGCGGACCACGACCTGAACGACCTGGTCTCCACCGTGAACCGGCTCGTCATCGAGACACAGCGGCAGAGCGAGACCATCGCCCGCCTCTCCGGCGAGGACGACGGTGAAGACGCCGAAGAGGGCCCCAGCGAGGCCGAACCGACCGGCACCGATGGCGGTCCGGCCGAGCCGGAGGGGCCGTCCTCGATCTTCATCCTGGCACTGGTCGGGACGGCGTACGAGGAGGAACTCGCCGCGCTCGGCGCGTGGGTGGAACGGCTGCTGCTGCCGGTGTACGGGCGGGAGATCACCACCGGACGCCCGTGGTGCTTCGAGTGGCGCGAGCACCCCGAGGCCATCGCCCGCCTTCACGGCCTGTGGCTGGCGTGGCAGCAGTTCACTGACGTCGAGGCGGGCCTTGCAGGGTCGGCGACCTGGCACCGCGACCACCTCGACCCGACCTGGCTCCAGCTCCGCGCCCCCGACGGCCCGTTCGGCGCCTGCACCACCAGTCCGGCCCGCCCGAGTCACCGGCTGCTGCCCGTGCCCGGCGCCGGGGCGGAGGTGAGCTGATCATGGCCACCAGCACCGTGCCCGACTACCGGCTCGACGGTTTCGCCGCCGCCACGGCGGAGGTCGAGCGGGACTTCTTCCACACAACACTCTCCGAAGATTCATTCGTTCCTCTGGCCGCCCACCACACAGCGGACGACCGCGACAGCTACTTGCTGTTCTTCGACCGGTCGGCCACCTGGGGCATCCCCGGCAGCCCCGCGTACGTTGCCCTCCATCTGACCCGCGACGCCGAGCTGGGGACCTTCCGATTCAGTCAGGAGACCCACCCGCTGGTCCCGCTGGGGCAGCGGTGGCTGATCGAACAGGGCTGCCCGCCGGAAGGCATCGGGCTGACGAACACCCACGGCCTGCAGCCCGCCGACCCCCTCACCACCCTGCTGGAGAACCGTCTGCGCACCGGCCCCGAGGCCCGGCTGGAGGTCCTGGACCACTACACCGACGATGAGGTGACCTGGGCGCTCCTGCGCGACACCGACCCGGACTCGGCGGAGCTGCCATTCCGGGTGTTCCTCGAAGAGGTCAGCTTCCAGGGGAACACCTACACCGTCCGCGAGGGCGCCTTCGCCACCGCCGACGCGGCCGATGACTGGCTTTCCGACCGGGACACCCCGCTGCCGCTCGCCCCGGCACCGGCCCTCACGCGGGCCGAGACCGCCGTCGCCCGCTCCTCCCGCGCACCGGCCCGGCCCGCCGTCCCCCCGAACCCGGTGACCACCCCGCGCCCGGCGGCCTCCGCCGAGGCCCGCACGGGTCGCGGGCGGTCGTGAAGCAGGCACGCTTCGGGTTCTCCGCGCACCCGGAGGCGTTGGAGGACTTGCGGTCCGTCCCCGGGAACATTCGGGATCTGGCCCTGCTGGAACTCCAGCATCTGGTCCATGGGAACGAGCGCGGGGCGCGGATGCACCGGGAGCTGGCCGGCTGCCACAAGGTGTACGTCGACCCGCAGACCCGGTGGCGGATGGTGATCCAGTTCCGCCCCGCTCCACCCTCTTCGCAGCACCGGCGGGAGATCTTCCTGGTCGCGGTGGGCGAGCGGTACGACAACACGGTCTACCGCACCGCCGCCGACCGCCTCCGCCGCCAAGCCGCCGCCGAGGCGCCGGACCAGCGGGCCGAGGCCGCCCGCTCCCGCTCCCCGCACGCCCGCCCGACCGCCGCTCCGACGGCCCCCGCTGCCGCTCCGACCGCGGCCAACGCCCCGGCCGCCCAGCGCCGGTCCCGTTCCTGAACCACCCTCCCCCTCTTCTGGAGTTGTTGTGCACGGCACCCCGCCGCCCGGCCTCGGTACCCGTCTCGTCCGCGAGACGCTCGGCGCCGACTCGGCCGCCGATCTCCTCGGCCGCCATCCCTTCCTCAGCCCCTACGGCCAGCTCACCGCCCTGATCGCTAACGCCACATTCAAGGTGGACGACCTCGACCAGCGCGTCCAGGAGCGCACCGCGCACATCGCCCGGGAGCTGGACTCCGTCCGTGGCGGGCAGAGCGCCGCCACCCTCGGCTCCGCGAGTACCGAGATCGCGCTGCTGTCCGCCCGGCGGGACCAGAGCGCCGACCACCTGCGGACCATGGCCGGCGCCTACCGCCGCTCCCTCGCCAACGACACCGGCTCCGTCCCTGTGCAGGGGCTCGGGCAGGTGTCCCGGGCCGAGGCCGCCGTCTCCCGTACTCCCGGGGGGCCTGCGTCGGCCGTGCCCCCGGTCCCGCCGATCACCGGCCTCCCCACCACCACGCCCGCGACCGCTGTCCGTCGTACCCGCTGAACCGGAGTCCTCATCGTGCCCACGCTGTCTACCGCCCTCACCGGGCGGACCGAATCCATCGACCACGCCCTGACCGCGCTCTCGCCCCGCTGGACGACCTGGCTCCTGCAGACCCTGCGTCGGCAGGACGTGATGCGGGCGGCGGAGATCGTCGCGGCGACCCCGTGGAACAGGCACCCGTACACGGTCCAGCTCCTCTCCCGGATGCAGGAGCGGGGCCTGGTGGACCGGCTGAAGTTCGGGACCTACCAGGTCACGGCCGCCGGGCGTGCGGCCGAGCCGGTGCACCGGGCCCTCGCCGACTGGCACCGCCAGAACTTCACCACGGTCACCGCCGACGCGGAACGCGCCGAGGACGTCCTCGCCCGACTCCGCTCCACCGGGACGGCCACCACCCTCATGGTGCTGGACCGGTCCGGGCCGCTCACCGCCGCCGAGGTCTCCCGGGAGACCGGGCTCCATTCCAGCTCCACGTATGTGCGGCTGAGGCGCATGGAGCAGGACGGTCTGGTCATGCGTCACCCCACCGCCACCGGGTGGGGCGGCCGGTTCGAACTCACCCCGGCAGCCGAGCAGCTCGGCGACGTATACGCGGCCCTGGCCTCCTGGACGCCCGGGGCCGAGCCGCCGACTGCCACGGCCCGGCCGCTCGCGGTCCGTACGCAGGCCGCGAACAGCGAGTGGGCGGCCGTCGCCGTTCAGCGTGCCCCCTCCACGGCGGCGGTCCCGGGGCTGTTCTCGCATCCGCCCGCGGCCCAGCCGCTGGTGCCGGCCGCCGTCACCGCGATCTCCCGCCCTCCCCGCACCCGCTGACCACACCGCCCCCGAGGAACGGAGCAATCCCGTATGCCTGCCGCTGAAGAGATCGACGGCGACGTCTATGTCTCCCCGGTCTACCTCGCCGGATCCACTTACACCGGTGACCCGGCCCTGCGGCCCCTGCTCGACGCCGGGTTCAACCGCCTGGACGACGACCTCGCCAACATCTACCTCTCCTCGCCCGACCAGCGAATACGCGTCGGGTGGCTGCCCGAGGGCGAGGACGACGCCCTGTGGCGGATCACCGGCCACGAGCAGCCGTTCGCCCCGCCCCGGTGGCTGGCCACCTTCGACCACTACACCCCGGTCGAGGTGGTCGCCGCGTTCACCACCGCCCTCGCCGAAGACCACGCCCGTGGCAGCAACGCCTCCGTCCACGGCCGTATCGGCTCCAACCGGGCGGAGCCCCTGCGCCCTCTGGCCGAGGCGGGCTGGCGCGTCGCCCACGGGCCCTACCTCAGTGTCAGCCAGCCGCCGGACCGGCTCGCCCTGGTCACCTACGTCAACGGACGGCTGGACCACCACGAGGAGATCAGCGACCAGCGGTCGAAGTGGACCGTCAGCGGCGGCGCCTCCGGCTACTCCTCCGAGTGGCTCGGCACCTTCACCACCCACACCCCGGCCCACCTGGTCACGGCGACCATGAACCGGCTCGCCGACCCCGCCCCCGTCGCCCGTTACAAGGACTTCGTTCCGGAGCGCAACCGGAGCGCGGCCCGCATCACCCCGGTCAAGCCGCCGGCCCCCAGCCCGCTGGACATCCAGCGCGCGGCGGCAGCCCGGTCCCGCTCTACCGTGGCCCGGACCGTGATCGCGTCACCGGCCCTCGTGTACCGGACGACGACCCCGCTCCCGGCCGCCGCACCGGCCCGGCACCGCTGACCAGGCTGGTCCGCCATGGACACCCCACCCCCGCCCTCAGGTGGTCCGCCGCTGCCCTTCCATCCGGTGGCCTGGGCGACCGATCCCGAGCTGACCGAACGCCTGCGCCGCGCGACCCAGACCCTCCTGGACTCCCTGCCCACCGTCATGGAGGACGGCCTGCACTTCACCGAAGCGCTCCACGGTGGAGCCCAGCATGTCTGCGACGCGGCTGAACTCGACTACGCCTGGGCCCCGATGATCGAGGCCGAAGCTGTCCGGGCGGTGACCCGGGAGGCTGGCCACGGCGAGCTGGCCCTGTTCACCCCGGAGCTGTCCCGGGCCGTTGAACGGATCGAGTCTCTGCCCCTGGTCTACCAGCGGCGGCTCGTCCAGCGGGTCGCCGACCGCTACGCCGACCCCGACCGGAACCCTCTGCGGAGCGTGGTGGCGACCGCCGTCTCCCCAGCCCGGGACACCACCCGCCCCCGGCACCCGGCCGGGCCGAACATCCCTCCCCTTCACCCCACGCCAGGGGCCACCGCCCCGTTCCCCCGGCCGCTGACCGCGCCCCCTCGGAAGGACTCGTCCCGTTGTCCCAGCCCACCGCCCTGGCCACCGCCGACAGCGTCATCGAGGCCGCCTGGCAGCTGCCCGTCGACACCCTCCAGACCCATCTGCGCGAAGGCCGCACCACCGACCCCACCCTGCTCACCGTGCTGCGCATCCGACAGAGCCTCCTCTTCTCCGACGCCGAGATCACCAGCCAGCAGGAGCAGCTCCACCACCTCACCCGCCCCGGCCACGTCCCCCTCCTCTACGAGCTGGACGCCGTCACCTCCACGGCCGCCCAGCTCCGCACCGCCCACGCCGAGGCCCACGCCCGCCTCCGCGCCATCTGCGCCGTGATCGACGCCCACCCCGAGCACCGGCTCGCCGAACAGCTCACCCGCGACCTCGGCCGCTCGGCCATCGTCCAGCCGCGCGCCGAGGCCGCCCGCGCCCGCACCACCGCCACCACCCCGGCACCGTCGGTGGTGGACACACAGGCAGCGATCCCTGCCGGGGCACCGGCGCCCGGTCCCCGGGCCGGGCGGGGCTAACGCCCTTCGTCCCCGCCAGCCTCCGGACGGACGAGGTCGGCGAGTTCCTCCACGGTCATCTCGATCCGGCGGCCGTCGGCCATCCGCGCCCGCGCCTCCGACGCTGCCCGGACGTCGTCGGTCAGCTCCGCGTACTCCCGGGCCTCGTCCCCGTTCACGCCTCACCCTTCCCTTTCTTCTCCCCTGTGACCTGCTTCTGTTCGATGGTGCCGCTCGTGGACAGCGTCCGCGGGCGGCACCATCCTTCCCTCCGCCGGCCTGTCCGGGGCGGGATTCGCCCACGGCAGACACTCACCCGCCCGAACGGACTGGAACACGTCCGCGGACCCATGTTCAAGTACGGGTGTCGGGAAAAACCGCAGGTCAACGAAGGGATACCCGTACCCGTGACGTACTCCGAACTCCTTCTTCCCCGCCCCGCCAAGCTCAGCCCCCTCCACGCCCCGGCCACCCGGGATTGGCCGCGCGGGTGCGGCTGCGCGGGCCCCGTCTTCCCCTTCCTCGAAGCACACGGCTGGACCGTGATCACCGACCCGGACGCCAACGTCCACTGCACCAGCCCAGACGGCGGGATGTACGTCGGGTTCCTCCCCGAAGCCCCCGCCGCCCGCCACGGCGACCTCTGGCACATCCGCACCCTCAACACGGACGGTGAACCGGTCTGGCAGCAGACCTTCCCCGACGGGATACCCCCGCAGGCCGTCGCCGGGTTCCTCGCCGGACTCCTCGCCACCCCCACCGCCCTCTGCGCCCACTGCTGCTCCTGATCCGCCCCACCACCTCTCACCGAAGGAGCCCCGTGGTCCACAAGATCACCGTGAACGCGTACCACCCGGACAGCACCGTCTGCCCGCCCGAACACAAGTACACGACCAGCAACAGACCCCTCGCCGAAGGCTGCCCCGGCCGCACCGTCTTCTTCGCCATCTGCGCCTGCGGGAGCTGGTCCAGCGCGGCCTCGGCGACCAAGGGCTACGCCGCCGAGATGGGCCGCCGCCACCGCGCCGCCACCGGCTGACCCACCCCTGCCCGTCTCTGAACCGGAGGTCTCCGTCCTGTCGAAGCCGCTGACCGTCGCCCAGCTCGTCCACCAGCTCCAGACCCTGAACCCCGCCCTCCCCGTCTTCCTCGCAGTCAACCCCGACTGGCCCTTCGCCCACACCGTCGGCCGGGTCATCGAAGGCACCGGCATGGACGGTCCCGCCGTCTACATCGCCGAGGACGGCCAAGACCACTACCTCCCACCCACGGTCGCCACCGAGCTGGAGTGGTCCGCCGCATGACCCCGCCCGCCACCGGCCTCTTCCCCCTGCGCGTGGCCACCCGCCGCCCCGTGCCGGACGGCTGCCGGGGAGCCCTCGTCCGCGAGGTCTCCCCGCACCACCTGGCACCCCGCCCCCATCGGACGCCGGGACCGCCTCGGCCCCGGCGCCCTCCTCCTCACCTGGGCACCGAGTCCCTCCGGCGGCATGGACGTCACCGCCCACCTCGGCCTGAACACGATGGACGTCATCCTCGCCACCTGGCCGAACCTCCACGGCGACTGGAGCACCACCGTCCACCCCACCGTCTACGAAACCCTCGCCCTCCACGCGGCGCTCCGCGTCGCCACCAAGGCCCTCGCCACCGTCTGACCCCCGTCGCCCCACGATGAGGCCGCCCGGATCTTCCGGGCGGCCTCGTTGTCGTACCCGCTCATCGCTGTGGTAGATGCCCGGCCCCGCCTTGGTTCCAGAGGAGAGGGGCCGGGCACGTCCGCAGGGTCCGGTTCACTCCATCGGTCGGGGCTCGTTGAGGTACATGCCGGTGAAGGTGCCGTCGTAGCCGGTGGCGCGGGCGGCGTCCTCCAGGCTCGGGTATACCGGGCCGGGCCCGAAGTCGATCATCGCCTCGAAGTCGGCGCGGGTGAGTTCGGGCTCGTGCCACTGGTGCGCACATCGGCAGCGGATGCCGATGCGGTTACCGTCGCAGATGACCATCCAGTCGCGGCGGGCCGAGCAGTTCGGGCAGATGACGACGAGTCCGGTGATGAAGAGTTCCTCGGGGTGGTTGGTGCTGCGCATGCGGAAGCGGGCACCCTCGGGGCCGTACTCCTGCTGGAGCTGGAGGATCGGGTCGTCGCCGGGACCCGGTGTCGGAGCTGGTGCGGGCGCGGGCTGGGCGGTGGTTCTGGGCTGCTGGTCGGTTTCGTCGTGGATCACGGTTCTCCTCCGGGGCTCGCTTCTTCGAGCCATAGCAGTAGGACTGGTGGGAGTCCAGGGGTTTGTGCTGGTCAGCGGCGTGGCCGTCGCTGACCGGACGGGGTCGGGATGGTGCGAGCGGGGGCCTCGGCGGGCTTCGGGGCACGTGTACGGACGGACGTCCGGTCGGTGACGGGCTTCGGCGCGGTGGGGAGTCCGGTGGTGTGGCGGATGCGCCATATGAGGACGTCGTTGACGTTGTCGGCGGTGTCGAGTTCGCGCTGCCCGATCACTGTGCGCAGGAGGGTGGTGGGGTCGTGGCCGACTGCCTGGGCCTGGTCGAGGGTGGCGATCAGGGCGTCCCAGCCGGTTTCCTGCCGGAGCTGGTCGGCGTACTCGGGCAGGGCCGTGGTCACCGTGGTGGTGTGCTGGTCGCGTACCGGTTTGGGTAGGCGGTAGGCGTGGTGGCGCATCGCCTTCAGCGGTGGGGCGGCGGCGGTTTGGTAGGCGATGCGGAGGTGCTGGGCGGCTTGCCGTGCGGCGGCTGCTTGTTGGGCGTGGCCGTGGGCGGAGTGCCAGCGGGCGGCGGCGAGGGTGACGAGGATGAGGGTGGACAGGACCATGGCGGTGGTGCCGCCGTCCTCGCCCCGGCCGAGCGCGTCCCCGGCGCGGAGGAGGCCCCGGGCCGCCGTGCGCAGGGCGCGGTGGTCGGCTCGGGCGGCGCGTTCGTGGGTGCGGGTGGCGCGTTCGAAGGCACGGGCCGCCTGGGACAGTTCCCGGCGGGTGGTGGCCGGGGCCGTCTTGGCGAGGGCGTCGAGGAGTTCTCCGGTGCCGACGAGGTGGGCGACCGCGGTGCCCTCCTCATCGTCCTGGTCGAGGACGGCAGCGGCCCGTACCACTGGGGTGACGGCGTCACGGCGGGCGGCGGCTGGGGGCAGCCGGGGCCCCTCTTCGGCGTCCAGGGCGTCGGCTTCCAGGCGCTGGCGGATCTTGGGGAGGGAGAGGTCGGGGGCGAGTTTGGAGCCGGAGAACCAGACTGGTTCGCCTGCCCGGTTGCGGTCGCCGGGGAGGGCGACCTTGTAGCCGAGGGCGTCCCCAGAGGGGGCAATGCGCTGTTCGACGCGGAGGCCGGCGGCGGTGAGCCGGGCGAAGAACTCGTCCTCGGTGGCGGCTCCGGCCAGTGATTGCCGGACGGTTTCACGGAGGATCTCGCGCGGCGGCTCGGCCCGCCCGGTGCGCTCCGCCTTGGAGCGTTCGGCGCTGGTGGGGCGCTGGGCGGCGGTGCGGTCGCCGGGGTTGAGGCGCTGGAGGCCGAAGTCTTTTTCGATCTGGCGGCATTCGGCCTGGGCGCGGGCGCTGTCGTTGTGGCGGTGGGGGCTGCGGCCGTCCTGGCGCTTGAGGGTGGCGACGATGTGGATGTGATCCGGTGCGTGGCGGACGGCGACCCAGCGACATGCCTGGTCGTCGCCCTCGGGCGCGATGCCGGTGGCGTGGACGATGCGTCGGGCGACCTCGCCCCACTCGGCATCGGTCAGCGGCCGGTCGCCGGGGGCGGTGCGGACGGGGCAGTGCCAGACGTGCCGGGCCGGACGGCGGCCGGCGGGGAGGGCGAGGACGGGGAGGTCGAGCCGGTCGGTCAACTGCTTGAGCGTGGCCGCCGGGTCCCGGCCCGGGTCGGGAGCAAGGAAGGGTTCCCAGGCGGCGACGATGTGGGGGGCGGTGTGTTCGTCGCGGCGGCCGGGGCCGTAGAGGTAGGCGAGCAGGCCGTAGGTGCGGCTGCCGGTGGAGATGTCCGGAACCACGGTCACCGCCGCCGGGCGATCTCGACTGCGGCGGCCTCGACCCGGACCGCCGCCTTCAGCACTCGTTCGGCCGTGCGGTCGACGCCGTCGCTGTGACCGCCCGAGTTCAAGACCCGCGCAATCTGGTTGAGGTTGTTCCCGGCGCGGGCGAGCTGGGCGACGGTGGTCATCAGCTCCTCGACCAGCGTCCGCTGGTCCACCAGCCACACTTTCGCCTCGCCGTGGGTGCGGGCGAGGGCGACGGCGGCGTCGGCGAGGAATCCGGCTGTGGTCAGGCCGACCGTGCGGGCGGCGTGCTGGACGGTGGCGAGTTCGTCGGCGGTGAGGCGGACGCTGCGGACGTGGTCGCGCTGCACGGTCTGGCGCAGGCGAGGACGCTGGCGACGCGCGGGCGGTTCGGCCCCTCCGTCTTCTGGCTGCGGTCCGCCCCCGGTCGCAGCCTCCCCTCCCGGCACCCCCTGGTGCCGGGAGGGTTCCCCCGCCCCGTCCGGGGTGGGGGAATGCGCGTCCGAAACTCCTCCGCTGCCCGTGGCTGCGGAGGAGTTTCGGACGATATAGCTTGCTCGGCCTCGTGCCGGGCAGTCGCCTCCCGCCACCACTGTGGTGGGGTCGGCGGGTTCGGGTTGGGTCATCGGCGGGTCTCCGGGGCGGTTCGCCGGAGGTCCCGGAGGATTTCGGCGGCATAGTCGAGGGCGAGTGCGGGGTGGTGCAGGGTCCACGGCCGGCTGGTGGCTGTGCGGCGGACGGTCCAGGTCCCGTCCGGGCCGCGTTCGGCGTGGTGGAGGTGACCGTGGCGGTGGAGGGTGGTGATCCAGGCGTCGGCTTCGGCCGGGGTGACCGGGGTGGTGCGCACGAGGGCCTCCGGTACGAGCAGGAGCGGGTGGGCTGGGGGTTCGGTGTCCGGGTGTCCCGGGGTGGGGTGACCGGGCCGGTCGGTGTCCGGCCCGGTCACCCCGGGGGCGGTCGGTCAGCCGGTCGCGGTGACCGGGGCCGGTCGGCTGCCGGGCCGGGTCGGGCGGTTCTCGTCGCGGAGCTGGGTGACCAGCGCGGTCAGCCGGTCATTCGCCAGCGGGATGCCCTGGCCCCGGATGGCGTCCGCGACGATCTGGCGGGTGACCTTGTCCGCCCGGGTGACCGCCGCGCGGGCGATCGGGAGGAGTTCGTCCTCGCCCTCCGGACCGGTCAGTCCGGTGTCCGAGGCCGGTCTTCTGGCCGGTTCCCCGGACGGTGCGGCCTCGTCGCGGCCGATGAGTTCCGGTTCCGGGTCAGGGAGGGTGACCAGGGCCGGGGTGACCGACTCGGTGTCCGGGTCGGAGAGGGCGTGCGCGGTCAGCTCGGCCACCGGGTGTCCGGTGATCGGGGCCGGTCGGTCGCCGTGCGGCGGGCCGGTCAGCTCCGGACGGTCCCGGTCACTGCGTCCGGTCAGTTCCGGACGGTCGCTCTCCGGCCGGTCGGTCACTCCGGGGCGGTCGGTGGTGATCCGGTCGGTGCGGACGGTCGGGGTGTCCGGCTGTCCGGAGTGACCGGGCTGGTCGGTGGGTTCCGTGCGGCGGGCGATGAGGATGTAGAGGTGGACGGCTCCGGCGAGGGCGAGCGGGGCGACCGTGGAGAGCACCCCGACGGTGAGGTCGCCGAGCTTCAGCCCGGTCCCGGGCGTGCCCTGCTGGTTGAGGCGGACGGCGTGGAGGGCGTTGGCCCAGATGCTGACCGCCGAGGCGGTGCCGAAGAGGGCCCAGGTGTAGAGGCGGGCGGTGAAGGGCGCGGTGCGCAGGACGAGGAGTCCGCGGACGCCGTAGGCGATGAAGCCGTCGATGATCAGAGGGAAGAGGTAGGTCAGGGCGCCCCGGATGTGGATGGAGGCGGCCATCTGCTGGAGGGCGTCGTAGGAGAGGGCGCAGGCGGCGGCGCCGAGGGTGACGACGGCGGCCTTGTCCCAGGCGGTGGTGGCGTGCGCCGATATCGGCGCCGGGGCGCTCACGCGGCCGTCCCGAGGTCGGCGCGGGCCGGGGTCCTCACCGGGGTGACCCGGGTCGTCCTGGTGCCGCTGGTCTTCTTGGCGGGCTTGGTCTTGGTGTTGCGGTGGCTGATCTCGCGGGCGGCGTGGCGGTAGAGCTTCTTGGCGTGCTCCACGGTGACCTTCAGCAGGCGGGCGAGCTGGTCGGCGGGGATTCCGGCCCGGTAGGCGTCGCGGGCGACCGCGCGGCGCTCGGCCCGGCTGAGGTGGACGTCGCCGCCGGCGAGGGTGGCGTTGATCCGGGCGTAGTCGAGTCGCTGGGCGAGCTTGCTGTGGAGGGCGTCGCGTTCCTCCTCGGTGAGTCCGCCCCGGATGCCGTCGCGGTCGCCGTTCTCCAGCGCGGCGTCCAGGCAGGTCCGGCGGACCGGGCACTGGCCGCACAGGGTCTTGGCCGCGCGGATGCGGTCCATCTCGTCGGGCCCGGGGAAGAACATCTCCGGGTCGATGCCGGAGCGGGTGTGGCAGGCAGCCTGGTTCTGCCAGGTGTGGTCGCCGAGGGTGCGCGGCTCGTGGGTGGTGGCGCTGTGCATGCGTGGTCTCCAGAGGATCCCGGGGCAGGGGTGTGCCCGTCCGGGGTCGGTGAAGCCGGGCCGTGGCGGGCCCGGTGGGGTCGGCAGGATCAGGCGGTCGCGGCGGCGGGGTGGCGCCGTCCGGCGGCGTGGGGGCGTCTGCGGTCGGGGCCGTCGAGGATGACCTTGTCGGCCATCTCGTTCAGCCGGGAGGCGACCCGGTCGCCGATGTGGGCGCGGAGGTCGGCCATGCCGAGGTTGGTGGTGACCAGGGTCGGGAGCATCTCGTTGTAGCGG
Organism: Streptomyces yaizuensis; assembly: GCF_034961445.1. Taxonomy (NCBI): domain Bacteria; kingdom Bacillati; phylum Actinomycetota; class Actinomycetes; order Kitasatosporales; family Streptomycetaceae; genus Streptomyces; species Streptomyces yaizuensis. Next base: position 230,376 of record NZ_BSBI01000005.1, on the reverse strand, counting down.
CGGTTCATCAGCCGCATCGTGATCTCCTCAGTCCACTCGGAGTACTTCGCGGCCCCGAGGTCGTCGATGATCAGCAGCGGGCACCGGGCGAGATCCCGGAGTTCGCGTTCGCCGTCGTGCCCGGGGCGGGGGCGGAGGTCGGCGTAGAGGTCGGCGGCGGTGACCGCCTTCCACCGCAGCCGCACCCCCGCCCCGATCAGCGAGCGGACCGCGCCGTACGCCTGGTGAGTCTTGCCCGTGCCGGTGGTCCCGGCGATCAGCAGCGACCGACCCTGCGCGATCCCCGGCGCCCCGCCCGGCCCCGGGCGTCCGGCGGCGGCGATCTCGCGGACCCAGGCAGCGACCGCCGGGTGATCCGCCGTGGCACCCCGGTAGCGGGCGGGGATACGGGACTCGGCAGCGAGCAGGGCCGGGACCGGCTCCGGGCCGCCCTGCGGCGTACTGGTGGGGTCGATGCCCCGGGTGGTGAGGATGTGGGCGAGGCGGCGGGCGAGGCCGCCGACGGGCTGGGGCTGGGCGTTCGGTGCGCGCATCACAGCTCCTCGGCGTAGGCGGCGGCAGGGTCGGCGGGGTTTGCCCAGGCGCGGCGTGCGGGCACGGTAGCCGGGAAGCCCGGCCGGTCCAAGCCGCCTCCGGCGTTCATGGCCTCGTGGACCAGGCTCGGCAGGGTGCTGGGGTGCAGGCCCCGGGTCCGGTGGCGGGCGAGCCCGGCGCGGACGTGGTCCGGGTCGATGCCCTCGGCCAGCAGCCGGGCGGTCTCCCGCCCGAGGTGCCCGAGCACCCCGCTCGGGGGCCGGTGGGCGCAGGCGGCCTCGTACTCGGTGATGAGCTGCTTCGCCGAGACGGTCCGGGGTGCGGGGGCGCTCGCGCCCCGAGTAGTTGTTCCTAGGTCCAGGTTCCTAGGTCCTAGATCCGGACCGTGAGCCCTCACTGAGGGCTCACTGAGTCCTCCGTGAGTGCTCAGTGAGGGCTCACTGAGTGCCGCTTGACCTGCGGTTTTGCCATGTGCGGCGGATTGCTTGAGGGCTCCGTGAGGACTCACTGAGCCCTCAGTGAGCCCTCCGTGAGTCCTCACCGCATCCTCCGTGAGGGCTCCGTGAGCCCTCACGGCCGGCTCCGGCACGACCGTGGTCGCGGGCGGTACGGCGAGGGCTTCGTGGTGGGGGCAGGGCGGGGTCCGGACCCCGGAGGGCCGGTTGATCTTCTGGTGCTTGCGCCAGGTCACGATGTGGGCGTACCGGCGGTTTTCGCCGTCCTCGTGGACCGTGTAGCGGCAGATCAGGTTGTGGGCGGCGAGCTGGGTGAGGTCGTCTTCGACGCCGAGGGGGCCGTGGCCGGGGCGGTAGGACCAGAGGGCTCCGGCGAGGACGGCGGGCTGGTCGCGGAAGCGTCCGTAGTCGTCGGCCTCGGTGAGCAGGCCGAGGAAGGTCCGTTCGGCGGAGAGGGAGACCGCGGCGAGGGACTCGGACCGGAAGGCTTCGGGTTTGATGGTGCGGATGCGCGGCATGGTCAGCGCCCCCCGGCGGTGGCGTACGCCTTCACGGCGGGCCGCAGGGTGCCGGTGGTTAGGTCGAGGTCGTGGGCCTCGGCCCAGTCGACGGCGGGGTGGGCGCGGATGATCCAGCGGGCGGCGGTCAGCCCCTTCGCCCGGGTGACGGTGAGGAGGCGGCCGTACTCGTCGTAGGCGCGGAGGTGAGGGCTCGGCCACTTCTGGGCGGGGTCGCACTGGGAGACGCGGGCGGTGGCGGCTCCGGGGATCATCGCGGCGATGGCGCGGGCGAGCCGGAGTCCCCGGTCGGGGGCCGGGGCGGTGGCCCTTCCGTTCTGGTGCGCGGGCATGCAAGAATTCCCTACTTGTAGGTGGAGCGGGCCGGCCTTTCTCGTCGAAAAGGTCGGCCGACCCGCTTCGGTTATGTGCACCCTTCGGGGTGTCGGCGGCGCTCGGGAGCGGCTAACTCCCGGGCGCCGTTTCCGTTTCCCCGGCTTGCGGCGGTGGGCCGTTCAACCTCATCCCCCCCTTCTTCTCGCTGGTTCCCCGGCCGTCGTTGCCGGGACCAACAACATATGCACACCCCGCCCAACACTCCAGCGCACAAAAGGGGTTGGGGGACATCGACACCAACACGACATCTGCTCCTGGAGGATGCGGCCGAACGGCGCCGTGTGGCCGGGGTCGGGCCCTCCCGGAAGCCCTGGTTTCCGGCGATGTGCGGGACCGGTCCGGATTTCCCCCGCGGCGGGTTGTCAGCGAGCGGGGTCCGGCGGCGGTCCGGTGCGCGGGCAGGCGGCGGGCCAGGCTTTGGCCAGCGCCGGAGCAGCCAGGCAGGGGGCCGGCAGTTGCGTCCAGGGGACGACGCCATGCCTCATTTACTTCCACCCTCCCGGTCTGCTGACTGCCCCGTCGATCACCGGGCCCTTTGGTTTTAAACCGGGCGCCATCCCCCCGTCAACGCCCTATGAAACCGCCGGAATCACCCCTGACTGCAAGCCATAAGAGTCATTCCGGAGCTCGCCGGTAACACCAATCCCCTTGCCTGCTGGCAGATTTACCCGCGTAGAGCTCCGAGGAATTTCAAGATCGAGTAATTTCGCAGAGTCGCCGCCGGGACGAGCGTGCACAGAAAAATGGGCGTGCCAAAAAAATGGGCACACCCTCGAATAAGTCATACGAATGTCCGGTACGACCCGGAATCAACAAGATCGCCACCCCGGATCGCCGGAGTATTGGTTCAATGTCGAACAAAGCAGGAAGTGGGGGCGTCAGTCAATCCCCGGGGTGATCAATTCATGACCGCTTTGCGCATCCTTTACTCTGGTTACTGACACGTAGGGCGGGGGCACCACAAGTGCTCCCGCCTTTTTTCGTGCGCCCGGACATCCCCGGGCACCGGTACTGCCCCCCCACACCCCCTGGAGGAACCCATGGTCGACGGCGCCTTCGCGCCCTGCCCGGACACCGGCTCCGAGCCCCTGTCCCCAGGACAGCTCCTCGGGCACCCCGGTCTCCTGCGCGCCTGGCGCGCGGTCGCCGGGGAGAAGCTCGGACTGGGCGGTCCTCTGTCGCAGGTGGATGTCGCCACGGCCATCGGCCGGAGCCGGGGCTGGTACCAGAACCTGGAGAACGGCGCCCGGCCGAAGATGGACCGGGAGGTCCTGGACGCGCTGGCGAAGGTGCTGCTGCTGGGCCGGGACGAGCACCAGGCCCTGGTGCTGGCGCTCATGGACGGCGCCCTGACCACGATCCCGGACTCGTTCGGCGACGAGACCGTGCGGCGCGACCTCCAGATGATGCTCGACCAGCAGCTCCCCAACCCGGCGTACCTGACCGACCGGGTGTGGAACATCATCGGCTACAACGCCGCCATGGCCGCCCTGTGGCCCTGGGTGACCAGGCCCGGCGCGAACCTGATCCGCTGGGCCATGCTCAGCGACGAGGCCCGCTTCCAGTACGTCGACTGGCAGCACCACGCCACCGAGTACGTCAAACTGCTCCGCTTCGCCAGCGCCCAGTACCCGCACGACGCCGAGCTGTCGAAGCTGATCACCGACGTCAAGGCCGACCCGGTCTGCGGCCGGTTCTGGGACACCGACATCGCCGCCGTCTCCGAGTCCCGCGACGGGCACCTGTTCAAGATGATCCTGCCCTCGATGGACTACCAGCCGGTCGAGGTCATCAGCCACGTCCTGTTCCCGGTCTCCCTGCCCGGCGCCCGCGCCGTGATCATCACCTGGGCCGGAACGGACGAGGACGCCACCCCAGCCACGGTGACCGGGCAGCCGACCGACCGCACCCCGGAGCGGCCCTCCGTACCCTGGCCGAACCTGCCGCCCGTGCTCTCCGGGCAGGCCGTGCGCCGGCTCACCGCCACCCCGGCCGAGGCCGTCGAGCTGGCCGGGCCCCACGCCGTCCCCCTGCCGCTGCTGGGCGCCCTGCTTGGCGGGGACGACTGCCACCTCGTCCTGGCCCCGGACGCCGGAACCGTCATCCGCTCCACCCGCCACACGGACGGGGAGTGGGACGTCCGCGAATCCTCCGCCGCCGATCTCCTCCGCGAGCTTCCCACCGGGGCCCCGGCCGGGAACACACTGGCCGAGTACAAGCTCCTCCTGCGGGCCACCCTCCCCGACGATCCGGCCGAGGCCACCCACATCTGTGAAGCCCAGCTACGAGAAGCACGAGTCCGCTTGGAGACGCTGACCGAGGTCCGCAACGAGCTGGCCGACTCGTGGGCTGCCCTCGTGCCGTTGGTATGAACGGACGGCTGATGGCGGGCGCTCCGTGCTGAACGGGGTGCCCGAGCCGGTCATCGGAGTTTCTCTGCCCATCGGATCGTGTGATCGCTCGTGCGGATTGCCTCTGTGAGCTGGCTGAACAGTTCATCGGGGATCGCCCCGGCCCCCAGTGCGCACGCGTCCACGAGGGTCCGGCACCTCTTCTGCTGTACGGCGGTGGCGAGCGCGGTGAACATCGGGTGCGTGAGGTTCTCCCGCGCGGCGTAGCCGTCGTTCCCCGTTGTCGCGCGGCGGTGCAGGTGGTTGACGACATCGCGCGCCAGAGGGGCCTCGGTGGTTCCGACGATGTCCAGGATCGTCGCTCCGAGTCGGGCGTGGAAGACGGCCATGCCCGGTTCGAGTTCCAGCCGTTCGTACATGCCCGCCAAGGCGGAGGTGAGACGGCTGATCGGGAGACCGGCCGTTCGGCGGCACAGCGCGGTGAGACACGCTGTGATGGCCTCTTCCCAGGGTTCGCCGGGTGCGGAGTCGCGAAGGAGGCTGGCGGCGCGGTCGGCTCTCCCGGCGGTGAGCACGGCGAGGACGGCCACCTGCCGTCCATCGAGCATGCGCTGGCCCACACCGCGGTGCTTCTCAACGTGGCTGAGCGCTTCCCCCCACCGGCCTTGGGCTGTGAGGGCCCGTGTTCCGTCGGCGAGGAGGACCGTCCACAGCCAGGTCCGGACTTCGCGGCGATCCTCCCTCGTCGCGGTGAGGCGGGCCGGGACGACGATGCTGTCCAACTGCACCGCTGTCCCGCTGCTGACGGCCTCGTACAGGGTGAGGAGGTGCTGCCGAGCCACGTCGCCTCGTCCGGCGCGGGTGTGAAGGCGGGCGAGGTTGACGACGGGTTCGAGTGCCCGGATGGCGCTCCGGCCGGGAAGGGGACAGGCACGGAGATAGGCGTCGGCGTGCTGGTGACACAGCTCTCGGGCGAGCGCGGGCAGGCCGAGATCGGAGGCGAGGAGGGCCACTTGGTTGTAGACCGCGGAGGCCCCCGTCGGGTCTGTCTGCCGTGCCGCCGTACGGGCGAGGTCGAGCAGAGCGTCGACGCGCTCGGTCAGCGGCAGGCAGGCCGGCCGGGGCCGGGCGACGAGTGGGAAGCGCTGGGCGAGGTAGTCGTTCGGGTCCATGGTTCCCCTGTCGACGAGCGGGTCGGCGGTCAGCGGCGCGGCTGGGCGGGGTCGGGAACGGCGGTGGCCGGTCCGGCACTCGTCGCGGTGACACTGTCGTGAGCTGTGGGGTCGGGGCCGAAGACGACGTCCTTGGCGGTGGTGGCGAGGGCGGCCTGTGTGGCGTAGGGCAGGCCGAGGCGGTTCCACGCGAAGATCACGTGGTGGGCGAGGACATCGCGTAAGCCTCGGTGGAGGGTTCCGGAGGCCGCGAGGTTGTTCAGTTCGTGCCCGGCGTCGGTGTAGGCACGGGCCCACTCCGCAGTGAGGGCCAGGAGGCCGTCCGCACGGGCTTGGCCGTTAGTGTCCACAGTGATCAGCCGTTGTACGGCGGTGCGCTGCCGGACGGTGCTCCGCCAACCGGTTGGTACAGGGCGGTGAGCAGCGACGCGCGCCCAGACGTCGCCCTGCTCGTAGAAGTCGAGTCCGGCCTCGCGCATCAGGGCGCTGCACAGCAGGAGGGATATCTCCCGGCGGTGCCCGCCTGCGGCCTGGTCATCGTCGTGGAGGTAGGTGAGCAGGCTGCGGCTGTCGCGGTGGAAGAGGCGGTGGGCCGTTTCCATGGCTTCGGTGCCGCCGAAGGCATGGACCTCGGGTTCGTAGACGACGGAGGCCCAGCCGGTGATGTGGTCGGCGGCTGTCAGAGCGTCCAGCTTCCGGCCGATCGGTGGTTGGGTGCCGCCGGACGGCAGATAGCGGAGGCGCCAGCAGGGGCGCTTCCGGATATGGAACCACGCGGTGATCGCGCCTTCGTTCTCGACGGCGAACAGCAGCGGGGCGAGGTCCGTGAGGGCGGTGCGCTCGGCGCTGGTCCACTCGGGGAAGGCGATGTTCACCTGCTGCCACGCGGGGGTGTCCATGTCGTCTCCAGGGTGTTCAGGCCAGGGCGAGGAAGGTGTCCCAGTACGGGGTGGAGGCGGTGCCGGTGCCGACGGTGTGGAGCGCAAGGGCCGCTCCGGCAGTGCCGTCGAGGAGTTCGGGGTTCCGGTCGGATCGGTCGAGCGCGGCGATCAGCCGGTGAGCGACGTGCGGCAGTTCTGCGGCGATGGCGGGGTTGCCGGTCTGGTCAGCCATCCGCCATGCGGCGTGGAGGAGTCCGGCTGTTCCGTGGCACAGCCCGATCTCCGGGACCAGGTCCAGTTGGGCCGGGTCACGCAGGGCCGCCAGGATCGCGTTCTCGGCGGTGCGGACGCGGGAAGGGTCGCCGAGCGCGAGGCCAGCGAGCTGTTGGGCGCGGGCTGTGCCCGCCACTCCGTAGCACCAGGAGGGCCGGGGGCGGAGGGCCGGTTCGACGCGCCCGCTGGTCGTCTGTCCGGTCGAGACGAAGCCCGGCCACCAAGGGCTGGCCTCGTCGCCTTGCCGCCATCGGTCGATCCAGGCACAGATCCGTCCGACGGCGTCGGCCAGCCCGGGGATGTCGATGCCGCGCAGGAGCGCCAGCGAGATGACGGACAGGGCCGCGCCGATGCCGTGGGCGAGTCCGAAGTTGCCGTGGCCGCCGGGGAAGTCCGGGGTGGGCTCGCCGTTGGGGGAGACATCGGTCCACCACGGGGGCAGGTGGTCGTCTCCCCGGCCCGTCAGCGGTTCGGTCAGTCGTACGAGGTAGGCGAGCGCATCGACGGTGATCTCGCGGTCCGGGTGGCGGGCGAGGTGGTGGGCGGCGAATCCGGTGAGTCCTCGGATCAGGTCGAACTCCTTCATCGTGGGCCGTTCGCCGCGGTCGATCCGGGCGTGGGCCTGTGCCAGGCGCCGACGGGTGATCGAGATGACAGCGTCGTCCAGCTTCTCCAGCGCGTTGCGGTAGCGGCCGGTCGCGCCTGCGGCGGTGTGCAGGACAAAGGCGAGGGCGGGGGCACCGAGGTAGAGGCCGGCGTTGGGGGCGGCGGTGAGGTCGTCCGAGGCCGCCCTGGAGATCCAGGTGCGGGCGGTGTCCCAGTCGCCGTGCGCGGAGCGGGCCCGTACGACGTGGAGCAGGGCGATGCCCGCCGCGCCTCCGGCCAGGGATTGCGGCCACGCCCGTCCAGCACTGTCCTTGGGCGTTGGGGGGCACGGGTCGGTCAGCTCGAAGGCGAGGGCATCGGCGGCGGCCAGCGCCTCGGGCATCGGTCTCATGAGCCACTCTCTGCTCGTGCGGTCCAGCTCAGCGCGGCGGCGCGGGCGAGGTGCAGGCACTGGCCTTCGGCGTCAAGGTCGACCCCGGCAACACGGGTGTGGTGCAGGTGCAGCAGTTCGGGGAGGAGTACGGTCGCGTCCGCCGTGCCCGCGGTGTCGAGCGCGGCCTTGTAGTCGGCCAGCGCTTCACGCCGCCGGGTCCAGGAGGTGAGGGTCCGTCCGCCGCCGGGTATCCGGGCCACGGCATCGCGGTCATACGGATTCCCCAGGGCAACGGCCTGCTCGTACAGGTCGCGGGCGGGGGCGGTGCTGGTGGTCCGGGTGTGGTCGATGAGCCAGGCCATCGCGTCGGCGGGGTTCCCGACCAGGCCGGTCGTCAGGTCGAGCATGCTGGCGGCGGTCATGGCCTGGGCAGCGGGGCCTCCGGTCGCAGTGCCGGCCTCGATCTGCGCGGCGGCGGCCTCGGAGTCCGCCGCGAAGAACGCTTCGGCAGCGTCGATCGCGGCCGGGCCGCCGAAGCGGGCAGTCTCGGGGAAGTCGGTGTCCCACCGCACCCGCGAGATCAGCCCGGCTCGGCGGAGTGCCCGGGTCCATCCGCCGACCGCCGACGGGACACCCTCGGCGTGGTCGGCCGGAACGACGAGACGGAGCCGCAGATGCTCGTCTGGGTCGCGGTAGGGCAGGAACCACCAGCGCATCGTGCCGCCGAGTTCCGCGAGCAGTTGGGGCAGTCGGCGCAGGATGCCGGCGTGGCGTTCGGGACGGGCATAGAGCTTGATCAGGAACCGGCCGTCGCAGCCGGGGAAATGGCCGTACGCCTCTTCGGTTCCGGTCGTGTGGTTCAGCCACCACGGGGCCCTCCGGCCCCGGCCGGTCCGGGCGAGGGGAATGATCAGTTCGTGGGGGCGCCCGCCGATCCACCCGGTGTCCGGGGTCGTCTCCGCCCGGAGCACGGTGGTGCCGGAACGCCGTATCTGCGCGCGCAGCAGGACCCGGTGCGCGGGTTCGTCCAGGTCGAGGCGGAGGCGCTGGTCGCCGTCGCCAACATACGCCGCGCTCGGTGCCCCGACCTGGTCCCTCCACTCAGCCAGGGAGGCGTCCCACCGCGGCTGGTCCGCCTCGTCCGCGGCGAGGTCGGCGGGAGTGAGCAGCCACCGGGCCGGGGAGAGGATCGTGCGCCCGTAGCGCACGGCGGGGAGGAACGGCAGCGCCGTCGCAGTTCCCCAGTCGAAGACCGCGCAGGGTGCGCTCATCGCGTGGGTGGCCTCGGTCAGGAACCGGACCAGTGGATGCGTGCGGTGGACCGGTTCCACCGCGTTGAAGGTCGCGAACTCCAGCGGGCGCCGTCGGGACCGTGAGACGAGGTACAGGTGGTGGACGTCGGCGGTCACCGCGATGTCGTCCAGGAGTATCTGTTCGCCGTTGCGTTCGTGGCACTCGCCCCACGCAAGCACCGCGGGCAGCACCACGGGTACGCGGGCGACGTTCTCGGTGGACGCGTGGAGCGGGGGCGCGGATATCTGTACGAGTAGGGCGCCGTCGGTCGCGGTCGCCGCCGTCGCGTACGCCTTCGCCATCCGGTCGCGGTCGTCGGCGTCGAGGAGGTGGAGGAACCGTCCGGTCATCGTCCCGGCGGTACGGGACACCCCGGTGACCGCGAGGGTGAACTCCCCTTCCCCGAGTGCCTGGGTGGTGGGGGCGTTGATGCGGACGACCAGCTCGGTCGTCGGTTGAACACCGGCACCGGGTCCCGGCTCGCCGAGTTCGGTGATCATGGTGTCGTCCACCACGATCTCGTGCTGACGGCGCAGGGCCGCGTTCTGCGCGAGGGCGAGCAGCTTCCTGTCCCGTTTGGTCAGCGGAGTGTTCGCCGGGGCGGGCGGTCCGCCGAGAAACCCGGCCGGGTAGCCGAGTCCGGTGTCGCCGTCCACGGCATCCAGGACCGGTACCAAGGCACGGGGCCCGTACCGTTCTAGGAAGCGGCCGTGCCAGCTCGCCCACGCACGGCTGAGGAAGGGCTGGCGGGCCAGCCGTACGAGTGCGGTCGCGGCGCGCGCCGCTTCGTCGGCGACCGCGGGCGGGACCGCTGCTTCTCCGTCGATCCGCAGGTCGATGCCGAGCGTCGGCCCGGAGCAGGGGGCGAGGCTTCGCATCCTGGCCGTGAGCCGGGCTCGGCAGTCCGTGGTGGAGGGCCTGGCCAGTTCGTCGGCCAGCGACCGCAGCCGTACGACGGTGGCGGCGCCCGCGGGGATGTCCTCGGCTCCCGCCGCGTCGAGGGCGGCCAGGAGGCGGTCGAGCGGATCCGTCGCGGTGACCGGCACCCGGAGGTTCGTGACCAGGAAGCGCTGGGTGGTCAGGCCCGCCACAAGCTTGTCGATGACCGCAGCGGGCGCGCGGGGGAAGTCGCCGGCCAGCTTGGCGACGAGGTCCGCGACCCGGATGGAACGGCGTGCCGCGTCCAGGGCCGATCTGACGGGCGGGGTCGCGCGGATCCGTACCCGAGCCGGGGCGCCGCCCGAGCTGCCGGTGCCCCGGTGGTCGAGCACAAGGTACCCGTCCTTCTCGGCCGCCAGCGCATGGGTCCGGACCGTCAGCAGTGGCAGCAGCGCTCGGTCCGCTTCCAACTGTTCGATCACCGTGGTCAGCCACACGGCGTCGGGTCTGCCAACAGCGCGGTGACCGGCGCCAATGCGCACGGCCACTTCACCGGCTATCCGCACCGGCGCGACGCCGGCGAAGAAGCCGAACGGGGTGGCTCGGCTCGACGCCCGCAGAAGGTACCGCTGGACGGCGAGCGTCGCCTTCCGTACGGCGGGGCCGGGCAGGTATCGGCCGTCGCGGATGTCCTGGACGCGTTGGGCGAGCGCCGGACTGGCCTGCTCCAGTGCTTCCGCGAACCCGGGTATCCGAAGGGTGTGCTCCAGCCAGGCCCGCCAGGACTCCGTACCTCCCGCGAGGTCGGGCGGGGGCTGGACGAGTTGCCCCGGGGCCCAGGCCCCGACCCGTAACAGCGGGGCATCAAGGTGCTCGTACACCGGCAGCTCCCATCGCCGAGAGCGGTGCCCGGCCGCAGTCGGCCGGGCACCGCGATCCAGTACTCCGGGGTCCGCTACGGACAGGTGGTCGAGCAGGCGGACTCGCAGGTCACGCCGCAGCCGTCGTCGGTCATCCGGATGAGCCGGTCGGCCGACGGGCCGGACTCCACGATCGAGACATCCAGGTCCCAGTCCTCGAAGTTCTCCTGCTCGCCCGCTTCCTGCGGGTGCGGCGCCACGGCCGCGTCTTCGATCTGCTGAACGGACACAACAACCTCCCTAGTGATGGGTGGTGCGAATGCCCCGTACTCCCATGGCGTTGCCGCGGGGTCGGGGAGTCTATGACCAGGAGAACGCGACGGCGCCGAGCCGCTTCGCCACGACCCCCTCGGCCGGTTCGGCGGTTCCGGCGGGCATCGGCCGGTATGCGATCCGAGCCGCACCCCGCCGCTGGTGGTCCGACGCCCACCGGCGCAGCAGCTCGGCGTAGCGGGCCGCGACCGTCTCGGCGTCGGGTCCGTGGGCGAGGACGCCGCTCTCGAAGCCGCCGGTCTCCTCGTTCGGCCGCTTCGTGCGGTAGGCGAAGCTCCCCCCGCTGACCAGGGCCGGCACTCCGCGCGTCACCGACAGTGCGAGGAGCCCTTGGTCGACCAGGTCCTTGCTGCCGTGGAGCATCACCATCTCCGGCGTGTTCGTCACCAGGAACAGCTCCAGCTCGTCCGGCAGGTCGAAGGCCGCGCCGGACCACACCTCCAGCCGGGGCGAACGTACGGCGGCGGCCAGGGTGTCGATGTCGAAGTCCTGCTTCTGGTCATCGATGCGCAGTGCGAGCCCCTCAGTGATGTGCACGAGCCGCTCGGTGTACGCGCTCGCCCCCTGCATGGGGACGAAGCCGCACAGGCGGTAGCTGTCGCTGACCAGCTCGGCTTCAGGGCCGCTGGCCCGGTCGAACGCGATCGACCGGGTGAGCCCGCGCATCCGGAGCGGTACGACGATCCGGCCGCGCTCGGAGAGCTGGTCCAGCCACGCGGTCGGGATGTCCCAGGCCCCGGCGGTGACGATGATGCGGTCGAACGGAGCCAGCTCCGGCACTCCGGCAGCGGCGTCGGCCCGCACCACTTCGACCTGCTCGTACCCGGCCGCGTCGAGGCACTTCCGGGCACGGTCGACGATCTCCGCGTCGATGTCCACCGAGATCGAGGCGCCGTCCTTGCCGACGAGTTCGGCGATCAGCGCGGCGTTGTAGCCGCCGGAGCCGACTTCGAGGACCCGCATGCCGGGTTCGATCCCCGCCTGTTCCAGCATCACCGCCTGGATGTGGGTGGCCGACAGCGAGCTGAGGGCGGTGCCGTCCTCGTCCCGCTTGACCACCAGGGCCTGGTTGGCAGCGTACGCGGCCGTCAGCGGCTCACCGACGGCGAACAGGTGCCGGGGCACGGCCGCCACCGCGCCGGCGACGGACTCCGAGGTGATCGCTCCCAGATCGCGCAGCTCGCGCACCATGGCCGCCCGCAACGAGGCCGCTTCTTCGTCAATGCCGTTGTCTCGTACCGTAGTCACTTCGTCACCCTACCGATCATGTTTCGCGGTTCTGCCTCATCGCCGGAATCGGCCCGATTCCCCAGCAGCCCTCCGATGAGAGGTCCGTTCCGGGACGCCGGTTCGTCCGGTGCGACCGGCCCTTCCAGGGGAACGGCCGTGGTGTTCAGGTAGTGCTGGACGGGCGGGAAGAGCCCGTCGGGGATGTAGTGGAGGACATCACGGAGGGGTATCCAGGCGATCTCCTCGACCTCGTCGGGTGCGGCACGGTGGGCGGTGCCGGACCGAATGACGCAGGCGAAGTAGTGGATGCGGACACCGGTCGCCGGGTGGAGCCGTTCCCGTAGTTCTTCCATGACGGCGACGACCAGGCCGGTCTCCTCCTTCACCTCCCGTACGACGGCGGCCCGGGGCGACTCGTCCTGCTCGACCTTCCCTGCCGGGAACTGCCAGATGAGCGACCCTTCGGGCATCCGACGTTTGACGAGGAGCAGGCATCCGTCCTGGAGGATCACGCCGGCCGCGACCGCGGGCGTCCCGTCGCCACCGGCCGCTGGCTTTCTCATGCCCTCACCTCGAAGTCGAGCACGACGGGAAGGTGGTCCGATGCCGAGCGTGCCTCGGGTGTGTCGTGGGTGCGGTAGGAGGTGGGGGTGAGTCCGCGGACGAGGATGTGGTCGAGGCGGAGCGGGACCTGTTCGTTGTCCCACCAGTAGCCGACGGTGGCGTCCCGGGGTTCTTTGGTGGTGGTCTGGGGGTCGGTCCATCCGGAGTTCAGGAGGACCTGGATGGCCCTGCGGTCCATGCCGCCGAAGGAGCCGTCGTCGGTGACGAGCCGGTAGCGGGCGTGGAGGTTACGGGGTATCCGGGCCCAGTCGCCCGGGTCCTGGTCGAAGGTGCCGGAGCAGTTGAGGTCGCCTAGGAGGAGGGCCCGGCCGGGGGTGCCGGGGAAGTCGTCGCCGTAGTCGGTGAGCCAGCGGGCCTCGCGGAGGCGGGTGTCCCCGTCGGTGTGGGCGAGGTGGGTGGCGAAGACGAAGAGGTCACCGCGGTCGTCGGTGGCGCCGGCGGGTCGGAGCCGGGCGCGGAGGAGGGCGTGGTGGAGGACCTGTTCGCCGACGCGGCGGTATCCGAGGAGCCGAAAGGCGCCGGGGCGGTAGAGGAGGGCGGTGTGGTTGCGGCCGTCGCCGACGTGCGACCGTTCCATGGCGACCGGGACCATGCCGAGGGCATTGGCGAGGTCGAGCAGCCTGCGCCGGTCTTCGTCTTCCCAGCCGGTGCACTCCTGGAGGGCAAGGAGGTCCGGGCGGAGGCGGGTGAGGATCTCGATCTGCCGTTCGCGACTGCTTTCCGAGCCGTCCGGGTCGAGGCCGCCGTTGAAGGCGTTCCAGGTGACCGCGCGGGCGCGGGTGGCGGCCTCGTTCATCGCTTGTGTCCCTTGGGGAGGCCGGTGATGGTGACGCCGAGGTCAAGGAGGGCCCGGATGCGGTCGGGTGCGAGCCTGCCGTTGCGGGCATCGGCTTTCCGGTTGCTGAGCCAGGTGCCCAGTTTCTGCCCGCCGGGAGCGATGTAGTTCTGGGGGATGTCGGCGTGGCCGTACCGGTCGCGGAAGTCCCGCACGAGCTGGAGGTTCTTCTGGAAGCGGTGCTCGCGGGCGTCCCAGACGAAGCCGATACTGTTGAGGTAGGCCACCGTTTCGGGGCTGGTGAAATCTCCCCTGCCCTGGCGGTAGCGGAGCACATATCCGCCAAGGTTCCGAGGGCCGGGCGCTCCGGCTGGGGTCTTGTAGTCGACGGGGATGTCGAGGTCGCCGTGCGTCTTCTTGTAGTGGTGCAGGCCCTCGAAGAAGACGGCCTGGTCGTGGTCGCGTAGGTTCCACACCATGCCGAGCGCGTTGAGCTGGTCCTGCCGTGCCTGGGGCAATTCGCCCAGGGTGTGGCGGCGGCGGGCGTGGTCGGCGCGGAGCCCGAGAGGGTAGCCGTTGCCGGTGATGTAGTTGTAGCGGATGACCAGGTGCCCGTACTCCTCGCGGAAGACGGTACAGGCCCGTACGAACTCCTCCCAGGGGTCGGTGACCTTGCCCAGGGCGCGGACGGTGATGCCCTCGGCGAACCGGGAGATCACCGGGACGCCGGTCAGCCGGATCCAGTCGGGCAGCTCATACCCTCCGCCGGGCTCGCTGCCTGAGCTTTGTCCGTACGACCGAGCAGCGGCGAGCCGGGTGGTGAAGCCGTCGTCGTGGGCGGCCAGTGCCCGGACGATCTGCCACAGCGGGCCGAACGCGGAGGTGTTGAGCGCGGTTTCGGGGTCCTGTCCGGGGCTGAGGTGGACGGGGACGAAGATGGACGCGGTCTTCTGCCCGGCCGCGTGTCCGCCGAGGCGGAGGGCCCTGCCCACGGCCTGGACGGTGTCGATGGGTGAGTTGCGGGGGGAGATGAAGGCGATGCCATCGACGGCGGGTGCGTCCACGCCTTCGCCGAGGATCTTGCTGTTGGCGACGACGCCGAAGGAGTCGTCGGTGCTGCGGAGCCGGTCCAGGACCTTGCGACGCTGGTCGAGGGGCTGGCCGCCGTGGACGTAGTCCGCCCACACGGTGGTCGGCCGCTCTTCGGGATGAAGGAGTTCGGCAGCCTGGGGAAGGGTGGTGGCGAACCAGCGGGCGTCGCTCACCCGGTTGTGGAAGGTGATCATCCTGCGCAGGCCGTGCTCCCGGGCCGCCCGCAGCAGGGCGACCTGGGTGGCGAGCATCTCCGGGGCGAGCGCGGAGGCTCCCAGCCGGAAGAAGTCCGGATGCTTCCGGGCCGCCCGGGTGACCTCGCGGACCTGGTCGTCGGTGATGACGGGAACGACGGCCTGGTAGTCGGCGAGCAGCCCCATCCTGATCGCCTCGCCGAACGGGAGGCGGAAGACCGTCGTGCCGAAGACCTTCTCGTCGTCCATGCTGATGACGTTGGTGTCGGAGGTCTCGATCCGCGGTGTCGCGGTGAGGTTGAGCCGACGGCGGGCGGCGATCCGCCCACCGTCGTGGACAGCCGCCCACGCCTTGTCCGCCGCGCCGGCGGTGCGGTGGGCCTCGTCCGCGATGACCAGGTCGATCGACGGCATTCCGGCGTCCTGTGCCGCCGTGATCACGGCCAGGCTCTGGTACGTGCAGACGATCGTCACCCGCCCGCTGGTGCCGTGGACGAGGCGAGCGAGATGGTTGCCGTCGGCGGTGACGGTGGCGCGCTGGGCGTCCAGGTCTCCCTGGTGGTAGAGGGCGACCGCCGGGTCCGAACACACCGCGATCACCCTGCCGAGGCCCCGGTCGCCGAGTACCCGCCGCCACTCCCGCACGGTCTGGGTGAGGAGTTCGAGGAGCGGCGCGGCGATCAGCACGATCCCGCCGTCCTGCACCGTCTCCCGCGCGACGGCGGCACCCACCCTGGTCTTGCCCGTACCGCACGCCATCACCGCGGTGACGCGCTCCTCCGTCCGCAGCGCACGGGTGATGGCGGCCACGGCGTCCTGCTGATGCGACCAGAGCAGGGCGGGGTTCCTGGTGTCGGTCACTGGTTCGCCTCCCGCGCGCAGGCCGCCCAGGTCCGGCGGATCAGGTCGAGGCTGGTGTCCGTGGGGAGGGCAGCGGCGACCGCGGAGTCGATGACGTACTGGAGCCGGGCGGCCGGACGACCGGTGGAGTAGATGGTCGCAGTGGCCTCCTCGACATGCAGGCAGCGCTGGTTCGGCAGGCCGAGTACGGTGAGGGTGCCGTGGGGCGGGATCACCCCGGCGTGCAGGGGAACGATCCGGATGCTTGTGCGGGAGTGCTCCGCCAGGTGGAGCAGATGGTCGAGCTGCTCCATCATGATCGCGGGGTCGGATCTCCGTAACAGGACGGTTTCCTCCAGCAGGAGGAGGACCTCCTTGTCGTGGCCGGCGGGCAGCATCCGGGCGGCGATGGCGTCCGGCGGAGGTACATGCCCGACGGGAGTGTTCGTCCACCAGTGCGTCGCGTAGCGCTCGGTCTGCACCAGGTGGGGGATGTTCCAGGCGGAGAAGGCGGTGATCCGGTCCGCCTCGAACTCGCAGCCGGCCACCCGCTCGAACCAGCCGGGCGCGACATCGGCCGCGTAGTCCCCGCCGGCATGGGCCAGGTCCCACAGCGCTCGTACGGCGTCACCGGTGGCCGGGTCCCCGTACGCGGTCAGCAGCCGCTGAAGAGCATCGGCCGAGGGAACCGTCTGGCCGGCCTCCAGCCGGGCCGCCGCCCCGGTCGTCCATCCCAGGCTGCGCGCCGCGTCCCGCAGCAGCAGCCCGCGACGACGGCGTCGGGCCCGCAGGTAGGTGCCCACCATCTGGGCACCTACCGAGGGAACCGTCAGCACCTCACCGGTCCACCGGGCGTCGTCCGCAGGCCGCAGGACAGTTCCCTCGCTGGAGAGTGCGAGCTTCACCGGGCACCACCCGTCGGCGTCAGCTCCACCGGGGCGAGCGGCTCGAAGGACCGGGCCAGAGCCTCCACCGCCTTGCTGTACGAGAGCACCGCGACGACGGCGTGGTGGTCGCTCACCCCGGTCATATCCACGGGGAAGACCTCCAGGACCGCCTGCACCAGCCAAGGATCGAGGTAGAGCCGGTCGATCCGCCGAGGCCCGCCCTGCCCCTTCGCGGACGGGGCGTGTCCGGCCGTCGCGGCGAGTGCCCCCGGCTGGCCAAGGTAGTGGGCGGCGTACCGGGCCGGATCGTGCAGCCCCGCGCTGAGGAGGAGCCGGTCCACCGAGGTACAGCTCACCCGGGACCCGTCGGGGCCCTCGGTGGTCCGCTGCATCATGTGGACGCGGTCGGTGATGTCGGGGCTGGCCCAGTCGATCAGCGGGACGGACTCGCCAACGGGGACCGGGTACTCGTTGCAGTCCCCCGCTCCGACGAAACCCCAGCCCTTCTTCGTCTTGTCCGCCACGGCGAGGATCTCCTCCGCCTCCCGGACCCGGCCGCTCGGCGTCGGGAAGCCGCAGTGCCAGGACATCAGCGTCAGCGGGTTCTCCGCGCCCTGGAGCCGGGCGACGACGTTCGTCGGCGGTGCCCGCCACGGATCCCGGTGCTCGTGGTGCTCCAGGACATCGAGCACGTCCGGGCGGATGAACAGCGCCGTGGCGTTCCGGCTGACCCTCGGCGCGCTGAGAAAGCCCCTCATCCCGAGCACACTTTCCGCAGTGTGCAGTCGGCGCCAGCCGTGGAAGTGGCTGTAGGTCGCCTCCTGCCGGAACAGCACGTCGGGCTTGAACGGCGCGAAGACAGCTTCGTGGGCCTCGATCCACCTCGGAGGAGGGGCGCCGTTCTCGTCCGGACCGCCATCATGCTCCAGATTTGCGGTCATGAGGGTGAAGGTCCGCTCGCCGAAACGCGGCAAACTCACAGGTACTCCTTGATCACTAACGGGGGAAGAGGGCCCCGGCCGCGAGCTGACCTCCCGGCAGCCGGGGCCCGTTCGTGCCGCGTCGGCGGCACGAGGGAAGCGCGCCCTTCGGCGCAGACGGCACCTGACGGTGCGGTCGCCGATGCCGACCGCGATGGGAAGCGCCTCCCGGAGGTCGCCCCGCTGCCCGGCACAAGCACGGGGGTCCGGGCAGGCGAGGCGACCGGTCTACAGAAGATGCGCCGCGAACTGGCTGACCAGCCATCCGCAGAAGCCGGCGAAGAACAGGAACATGCCGAAGATCTTCACCAGACCAAAGCCGGTGGCCTTCAGGGATTTGCGATGTCCGGCGCGAAGCGCGCGCATCGGGTGGAGGACGGAGACGACAACTCCGTGCCGACGGTTTCCGGTCCTTGCGTGCGACGGCGTACTCACAGCCGCCCCCTGTCCATCAGGACCAGTGCCGACGCCATGGGACGGGGGATGAGCACCTCGTCGGGAAGACAGTCCGGGCCGAGCGGCAGCACCTGAGCGGGAGGAGCGCTCCGGTCCGGAGGGCTCACCTGAGTTTCAACAGTTCCGGTACCGGGACACGGATCAGCGTTCAAAGCTGTTCACCCACCAGGTCTAGGAGGTTAAGGACGGCCAGCGCCACACCCCGGGCTTCGGCCACGGAGAGTCGAGCACCCGCCGAATGTGCACATGCCCTTGCTCGTTGTGCCCGATGAACGACGTCTGGCGGGCAGCACACTGCGAGTTTCGGTGCCTGAATTCGGAGGAGGATGTGGTCGAGCACGGCGGACAGCCTCTGGACAGCGTCCGTCTCGGGTTCGGCCGTGGCGTGCTCCCCGACGAGGTCGTTGAGGTCGTCGTAGACCTCGGTCACCGAGTAAAGGTCCAGCTGTAAGGCGGACAGCAGTCGGACCAGTTGGTCCGGGGGAGCCTGGTGCCTACCAGCGGGCGGCATACAGCTCTGCGCCGGAGGAGTAGGGGGCGATGTCTGGCGAAGCAAGATCACACTTCTCGCCTCCCTTCATCGTGTTCGAACCATCACGGGCACTCACTGCGACGGCACTCGTACCGTCGGTAGGGGAGGCAGCCTTTCGCCGGGTGCCGGACTTAGCGACTGTCCTGCCGGGACTTGTGCTGCCGTATCCGGCCTTGATCGAGTCGTTCCAGGTCGGATTGGGGCCACGGGAGGCCCGCGACTTCTTCCACGGAAAGCGGACGCCTAGCGTGGGGCTAAACCGAGTAGGAGGGACCGCCATGGAGGGGTCGAGCCCGACCTTGTTCAGTCTGCTGATCCAGCAGAGAGGATGGACGGACCCCCATGTCTTCGCCCGGCGCTACGCGTCGGCGGCCCGCGAGCTGTCCGTGGCGGAGGGGCCGCCGAGCCTTGCCACCGCCCGGGTGGAAGTGCGGCAGTTCAACCGATGGCTTCGGGGCGACCTCAAGGGGCAGCCCCGACGCGAGGCCCGCAGGATCCTGGAACACCTGTTCCGGCCCACACCGGTGGATGCCCTCTTCAAGCCGCCCGCCCTCTCGCCCTCCGTCACGACGGGCCCCGCCGACAGCGCGGGGGCCGGTGACGCGGCAGGTATGGACCATGCCTTCCCGGGTGAAGATATGGTCATGGCGGCAGCTGAGGAATCAGCGGACTTCGCGGCACGCTTCGAGGGAAGCAATGTCGGGCCAGCGACGCTGGAGCAGCTGGAGGCTGACATCCGGCGCATCGTCAGCACGTATCCGAATCGTCCGGTCCAGTCCCTCTTCGCCGAGGTGCGCCGACTCCGTAACCGGACGTTCGAGCTGCTCGAAGGGCACCAGCGTCCCGACCAAACAGTTGATCTCTATCTCGCCGCTGGAACCCTCTGCGGTGTGCTGGCCAACGCGAGCTTCGATCTGGGTCGGTACGAGGCGGCCGAGACTCAGGCGAGAACCGCTTTCCTGTGTGGTGAGGCCGCCGGTCACAACGGTCTTCGGGCATGGGTGCGCGGCCTTCAGGCGCTCATGGCCTACTGGGACGGAAGGCCGGAGGCCGCCGTGCGCCTTGCCGAGGCAGGCAGTCAGTACGTACCAGAGCACGGTACCGCTGCCATCAGGCTGGCGAGCATCAAGGCCCGTTCCCACGGCCAGCTCCAGCAGTCCCCCGAGGCCCTCGCCGCCCTTCTCGAAGCCGACCGGTTGCGGGACTCAGTCAGCGAGGACGTCCTTCCGGGAATGATGGCCTTCCCGCTCGGGAAGCAGCTCTACTGTGCGAGCACCACCCAGCTCTGGCTGGGAGGCACCGCGGGCCTCAGCAATGCCGAGGCCATGGCCGAGCAGGCCGTGGCCGACTTCAATTCCGCTCCCGCCGGCCAGGTGCGACTGGGAGAGCTGAGCCTCGCCAGAATGGACTTGGCGGTCGCCCGCATGGGGCGGGGCGACCTCGAAGGGGCCGCGATCGAGGTCCACGAGGTCATCCAGGTGAACGGGCAGCGCCGTATCGAGAGCGTTCGGAAACGCTTGGGACAGTTCGGGCGACAACTCACGGCCCATCCCGGGGGACACTCACCCATGGGCATCGGGCTGCGGGAGGCTCTGATCTCCCACCAAGAACGACTCGCACGCGAACTCCCGCCGGGAGGCCCTACATGACGACCGTTACCCTGCTTCATCCTGGCTCAATGGGTGCCACCATCGGGGCGGCAGCCGTGCGCAATGGGCACCGAGTGCGGTGGGTGACGACCGGCCGCAGCACGCAGACCCGGGTGCGGGCCGAGGCCGCTGGCCTCGAACCGTGTGACACGCTCGCCGAAGCGCTCGCCGACAGCGACATCACCCTGTCCATCTGCCCTGCTCACGGAGCCGAGGACACGGCGATGTCAGTAGCCGAGCAGAGGTACGAAGGCATCTTCGTAGAGTCGAACCCCATCACCCCGGATCTGGTGCGCCGGATCAGTAACAGGATGCCTGCCAGGTGCTCAGTGCTCGACGGATCGATCTTCGGACCGTCAGCGGACTCCAGCAGAAGCGCCCGGATCTACCTGGCCGGCGACTCGGGCGCGATGGCGTTGATGGACAGCCTGTTCACGGGAACGGAGGTTGACGTCCGTACCGTCGGCTCCGATCTCGGTACGGCGTCGGCCCTCAAGTTGGCGTTCACCAGCTACCAGCGATCGGCCCGGGTTCTGGCCGCGATCTCGCACGCTCTCGCGGCACGACATGGCGTATCCGATCTTCTGGCCGAGGAGGCACAAGTCATGCCCTCCGATGTCCTCTCGGCTCCGGAGTACCTACCGAGCGTCGCGGCTCGCGCGTGGCGCTGGGCACATGAGATGGATCAGATCGCGGAAGCGTTGCGATCCGCAGGATTGCCGGACGGCCTGGCTGAACTGACCGGTGAGATCTTTCATTACTGGGAAACGGAGAGGGGTCAAAACCCGTCCGTCGAGCGCGTGCTGGCCCTCTTGGCAAGGAACGAAGGCGGTTGACCTGGTATCGCTCGGGTCACACGGCACATCTGCCAAGCCGTACTGGACGATCTTGAGCATGACGCGGCCGAGAAGGTCGTCAAGCTAGTGCCACGAGCTCGGAAGCCCTTCACGGTGGCCAGGTAACCGAGACCAGCACCGCCGACCGCAGATGACCCCACGGCAAAGGGCCCGCGAGCAGGACGAGAAGCGCTCCGTCTGAGCAGCGGCGCAGAGGAGCCCTGGTCAGCTGGTATCTGACCTCCGGCATGCGCTCCAACGGTCGGCGGGCGGGAGTCCTACGGGCGGGTCTACTGGGTGACTGCGGTCCGCCTCGTCCCAGTCGAGCTCATAACTCATGAGCAGGTCGAAGCGTGCAGGGCGTTCACAAGATACCCACACTCCGCGAGCCTCCAGCATCACGTATGTCTGCCGATCGGGCGCAACGCTACAAAATACGGTATCTCCCCGGGGCACCTTCGGTATTCTGCTCTCTTCGCCTGCGGGCGGAGTCACACGGGAACGGTTCATCCATGACTTCGCAACCGACCGGCCTGTTTCCTGTCGCCGACGCCGAGCTTCACGCCAAAGGACGTCAGAAGATGCGCGGCCTCGCGCTGTACATCTCGCGCGTATGGGAAGCTGCCGCCACCACTTCGACTTCGCTCTGTCACGTGCACGGCATGGACGTGGACACCGAGCGGGTCGCCCTGGAGATTCCACCCGCGCTGGCAGCCATCCGAACCCTCGACCAGGATGTGATCCGCGAAAGTCGGAGCCCCGCTGACGAGCGCCGGTACCAGGCTCTTCTCGCGTCCGATCCACAAGGGCAGGTCGTCCGGGGGCTCGTGCTGTTGCGCAACGCGGACATCCACCTGCCGGTCACCATCGATGTCGAGGCTGACCGCATCATCGGGGGTCCGAACCACGTCCGGGTGCTTCCTGCCTGGCAGCCGTACGACCAGCTCCCCGACGCTATCCACGCCAACACCAGAACAAGTCGCAACGTCCACGACGCTTACAGGGCCGCCGTCGGCGGCCATCTGGTGATGGACATGCTTCTCGACGCCTTTGCGTTCTTCCGCCGTTGTGACCCCACCCTGGCCCGGTACATCCCTGGCTCCGAGGACCTGGAGTACTTTCCTCTGAAGCAGTACATCAGCCATGACTACGACCGGCGCCACCCCGACCAGCCCAGCCGGCCTCAGGTCGAGGCCGAGGTGCGCATGCGGGCCCAGCAGACCCCGCCGTTGGGCAAGGAACGGGTCATCGTGCATAGCTTCAGCAGCACCGAGTCGACGATCTACTGCGGCACCACCGTCCGTTCCTTCATCCCCATGGACTTCACGGAATCCGAGGACCAGGTCACACGCGACATCCAGGCCGGCTACCCGCACGTTGCCATCACTGCCGACGGCACCCGCCACGTCGTCTCCGTGGACGGTGGCAAGCGGCTTCTCGCCGACGGCAGCCCCCTCGCCCATCTGCCGCTGCACAGTCCGCGAGATCACCCGCACACCGAGTTCTGTCACGAGAGGTGGCTGGTAGCTGTCACGGATGCTTTCGAGTACCGCGACCAACGGCACCTGCGCGACTGTTAGGCCACTGAACACACTCGGCTGGGGCCATCGGGTGATCCGGACTCAGACCGGCTTGTCGACCACCGTAAGCAGCGCGGCGGCGATGGTGATCAGCGCCTTCGCCTCGTCCCGGCTGTATGTGAAAGTCGAGGTGACGGCGTCCGCGTGAACCGATCCGCTCGTCTGGTCCTCTACAGCCAAGCGGATAGCCGCCCAGCGCTCGTCCTGGCCACGCAGGCGGTTGTCCTTGTTGAGGGGCCAGGTCCACTCGCTATGGAGTCTGATCCACTCCAGGGTGCGCCGGGCCTCCAGGATCGCGCCATCGATGTCGTCCTCAAGGAGACGGCGCTGCGCGGACCGCAGGTGTCCCGCCGGCTCGGCCCTCGGGTCGTCTTCCAGCGGGAAGGGCACCTGCATCTCGAAGGCGACCGCCGGGCCAAGCGCGTTGATCTGATCGACCCAGCGACTCCTGGCGACGCTGAAGTGGAGGACCTCCGTCGTACTCCCCGGGTAGCCGGTCGCCTGCGGCAAGGTCCCCCTCACCTCCAGCTCCATCCGCAGATCCCTGTCACGCGCTTCGTTGATCGCGTGGAGTTGTGCGGAGGTGAGCAGGAACTTGAGCTTCGGACGCTCGACACCGGTCTCCGGCGTGAACGGCAGCATCTCCGTCACCCGACCGACAAGCATCTTCTGGTACGAGCCGTACACCCCGTAGAGGTCGGCCTGGAGCACGAGGAACCGCCCGGCCTCTCCGCCTGTGGGAGCTTTCACCTCCAAGCCCAGCTCCAGGCAGATCGTGCCCAGCCCACGAATGAGCTGGACACTCTCCTCCCGGACACCGAGGACGAATTCCCCTGCCCCGGCGTCGAAGCGCATCACGTTCACGAGCGGTCCCCTTGTCGTACGACTGACCTGCTGATTCTTCCCCAGGTGCCGTCGCCGTTTCGCCTCCTTTCTCGAAACCGCCGACATCGCCGTCGGAGACCCGATCGCCCGGTGCGGCCGGCAGGACAAGGGGCGCAAGCGCCTCCTCGACCTGGGGGGGAGAACTCGTGGATGCCCGGCAGCTACGACACCGCCTGACTCATCGAGGTCCTGGAGCAGATGAAGGTGTTCTACCGCAGTGAGTCGGTGATCTTGGTTTGGGGCGATTTTTCCGCACACTGGAACCGGGCAATGCGGGCCGGGGCAACCGAGCGGGACTGGCTGCCCCTGGAACGGTTGCCCGCTTGCGCTCCCAAGCCGAACCTGGTGGAGTTGCTGTGGTCGCTGGTCAAGAAACGCGACTCTCGAACCTCACCGCCGACGTGATCAATGGTTGCGGTCATCCGTGTTGATGATGGGGCTGAGCTGCTCTGCTGGTTGGTGAACAACTCTGAGACCGGCGTGACAGCGAGTGGCACCAACGATGTTGTGGAGGCGGGTGAACAAGTCGGGTCGGATCAGCAGATCTGCCCCCTCGATCGCCGGCAACAGGGGTTTGTAGTGCCCGTCGTGGATGAGGTGGCCTCGCCATTGACGGCCGACCAGTGCTTCTCCTTGTGCGTCGTTGAGGCTGAAACCGCAGACCCCTTCCGTAGGTTCGAGGCCGAGGGCAGCGATGACGCTGACAGCCGGTGCGAGGACGAAGTGAGGCAGTCCCAAGCCGTGTGAGGGGAGGGGCGCGTTGACTAGCGTGGTGGTACTGGCATCGGTCAGAGCCACGAGGGGTTGGTCTGTGGCGCCGATATGTCTTGCTGCCGCGGCCGTCTCGACGAGGTGAGGTGCCAGACGCCGCAGTGGGCGCGTCCACAATTGCCAGGGAGCTTTAGCGAGGGGCAGTGGGCTTGACGGTGTATCGCTGCCATCGGCTTCCAGTCCGACGATGATCTGTATCTGGCGGGCGGGCTCATCTGCTGGATACCGCCGTGCAGGGGTGAGTTGCCCCTCGGCGAACCCTATCTGTACCCATCCCTCGTGGGGGCCGCCGCTCACACGAGGGAGTGCCGCGACGCCGCCCGGCAACCGTAGTAGACCCGCGACTGAGTAGAGTCCCGCAGGTGGCCAGAGAGCCGGTTCGCTAGGGCTTTCTGTGAACCAGGGGGCAGGGTCGAGTGACCACTCCAGAATCTGCGGGCGGGTGAGGGGCCGCGGCACGCGGGCCAGCTCCGCGCGCAGCGCCGCTCGTGGATCGTCACGCAGGCTCGCGGACGCGTTGCGTTCAAAAATCTGCGCTTTGCCACTCATCTGTCCGGATCGGGCAAGCGCGACGCGCAGCCCGGCGGCAGCTTGCTGAAGGGCGTCTTCGGCAGCACTCTCGTCCGCCAGGTAAGCGTCGGGCCATTGAGTCCCACTCGGGTGGGTGAGCAAGTCCAGCTGTTGACCCATCAACGTTTCCACCTGCTGAGGGAATGCCTCAGCAACGAGGTCGACAACGGTCTCGCGCAGCCCCGGAGCCTCGCCCGCGGAAATGAGACGAGTCCCTAGATGATGATCGACGATCTCGGTCGCTACCTCTTGGGAGTTCGTCATGATGTGCCCTCCCTGCGAGAAAAGACGGCACTTACGGCACGTGTGAGTGTCGGGTGGGCTGGCGTTGCGGGGGGCGGAGGAGGCTGATGCCCGGCGCTCTTAAGGATCGCGGAGGCCTCGGCCCGGACGGACAGCATGTCACTGCCGCACAAGGCCACGAGCCGGTCGAGGAGTGCCGCATCCAAGGGGCCCGGTGGGAGGTGATCACGTAGAACGGACAGGAGCCAGGTCAGTGGCCCGGCGCCGAGAGAGAAGGGGAGCACGTTCGCAAGTGCGGTCTGGGCTTGCCCGGGACGACTCGCCAGCAGCACAGTCGTTGCGATCAAGGCGCGGCGTTTGTCGCCTCGTTCGGGCAGCGCAAGGGTGGCCAGGGCAAGAGTGCACAGCGCGGTGTCGATGTCGTGCTGCGTGGCCGGTTCCGGGCTCGGTTGATAGACACCGTCATCGAGAGGGGCTTCGCCGGGTAGGCGGTGGGCGATGACTTCATAGGCCGCGTCCCAGCAGGAGAACGCGTCAGCGCCTGGCGTCCGGTCGAGCGGGGCCTGTGCGGCGAAGGCGGAGACCAGGGCCTGGCTGACCCCGAATGTCCGGTCGTATGAGGCGCCGGCCACGGCGCGTGCCACTTGGCTGGCGAGCAGGCCGGCTGCGAGGGTGGGGTCCGCCTTGCGCGCCTGCTGCCACAGATCGGTCCTCTCCTTGCCCGCGAAGGAGTGCCAGCCGCCGCCTCCCCGTATCGTGGTGAAGGCGAGTACGCTGGCCGTCGCGGCGAGCGGGCCGAGGGCGTCGGGAGCAGCCTCCTGCCGCAGACAGAGCCCGGTGGCGATATCGGCCAGAACCTCACGCGGCTTGAACACACTCGTGTCTTCGGCAAGCCGGTGCAGCAGTCGGGTCACCGCATCGGTGCCGTGTCGGTCGGCGATCTCCAGGAGCCTCCACCCGACTGCATTGGCGAGGGCGTCTGCCGACCACCGAGGGCCGGGAGGACCTTTGTATGGCTTGTCATCGTAGTCACGAACTGCAGCCAAGGCACCGGCAGCACCTTCTGGCAGTGTGGGGCGCTGTTGCGCATGAAGGTAGGCGTCTGTGGCGTAGCGCCCTTCGGGACCGGACCAATCGCGAGAGGCCTTGGCCTTGGCCTGTTTCCGTGACCACATCGGACGGCCTTCACCGCCGCACTGCTGCGCTGCTGCGGACAGCGCCATGGCCGGTGTGCCTCCGGCACCGCGAGAGGTGGAGACGAGGCTCTGGTCGTCGTAGGTGGCGGTGATCGCGTTGGCCAGTACCGGTAGCAAGCGCTGTGCCCGTGCCGCATCGTCGCGGGGTAGGTTCGCAAGCCTGCGAAGAAGAGCGATGTCGGTGTCGAGGCTGCGGCCCGCGTGGCCGGCAGCGATCCTCAGCGCGGCCAGAATTACGGGGTCGGCCGTCTCGACCTGTGTGGCGAGCAACTGGTGATGGGCTTCTTCCACTCGGGCGTCGGGCAGGCCGGGCTCAGCCAGTAGAACCCGGGCTCCCAGTTGTGCGGCGGCCTGCGGATCCAAGCGGGCCAGCAGCCCCCACCATCTATGGGGGATTCCACTGGTGCCTCCTCGTCCGTTGGTGTGCTGGGAGACGAGGTAACTGAGAGACTGCACGCGGGCGAGGCTCTCGCGGGCGCGAGCAGGTTCGGTCTGGAGGAGCTGGGTCAACGGATCGAGCAGTTCGCTGATGGTGACGTCTTTGTGGCCGCCATAGGCACCCATGAACCGGGCGGCGCGGTCCCAGCACTCCTGTGCTGCTGGCAGATCGCCGCAGGCGAGACTCACACGGGCCATCTCTAGCTCGAAGTCCGCGTCTTCCGCGTACAGAGCCCGGCGGCCTGCCTGTGCTGCGCGCAGGGTATCCATGAGTTCGCGCACGACACCGGCTCCAACCCTGCCGACGCTCTCGGCGAGCAGGGACACCAGTTCCGTCATGACGAGGGGCCCGCTGCCGGCCATGCCCATGAGGGATGTGGTGGTTCCGTGACTGATGGACTGCAAGGCCGTGATGCCCAGCGCTACGTCCTGGTCCCGGAGCACGGCGACGGCATCGTGCAGTACCTCTCGCACCAGTCCGTGGATGGCGCCGAGATCGCTGGCCTTGGGGCGGCCCGCGAACGGCTGATTGTGCTGGGCCAGCTGCTCAAGCGCCACGCGGGCGGTCAAGGAAGCCGTCTCGGATGGAATGACGCCCGCTTCGACATCGTGGCGCAGGCCCAGGGTCGCCACGGTAAAGCGCAGCCACGCACGGTAGAAGCCGACGCCTTCACAGAGCGGGAGCAATCGGGCCGTGGCCTGTGGGTCGCTGGCATGGGCCACGGCAAGCAACGACAGCCACCTGTTCACTGGAGTCGGCAGGTCGCTGGCGTGGTCGGCCAGCACCTCCCGCGTAGCCTTCTCAAGAACATCGGTGATGCCACGGGAGAAGACGTCATGCACCAGATCCGCCACGGGCACGCCGTGACGGAGCAGACGTCGTGGGTCGCAAGGCCCACTTGCCCAGGCCGCTACGGCCAGCATGCGTGCTGAAGGCAGCTCTCCTCCAGCGTCGGCCCGGGCGTCGGCGAGACACAGCAGAATGGCCACACGCCGGTCAGCACGTTCAATGAGCTCCACGCTCGCCATCAGCGCCTTGTGCCCCAGACACTCCAGCACTACGCCCAGCGCACGCTCAACAGTCCGCAGATTCTCCTGGTCAAGGAAGTGCGCCACTCTCTGCGCGACCGGGCGCGGCGCGGCATCGCCGTTGGTATTCCTGCGTGGCTGTCTGATCCGTCCACGCAGCTCCGCGAGGAACACAGCGTCGTCAACGTCAGAGCCGTAACGGACGTTGTCGTCACGTTCTTCGTCCCAGGCCGCCAGGTACGTCTCCCACGGTGCGGCCAAGCCAGCATGATCGACAGCCGCGCACAGCTGCAGACCCCATCGCGCCATCATGGTGCGCTCGCCTTCGTACATCAGGCTCGCTGCCACCCGGTCGGCTCCGCACAGCGTCACCAGGACATCGGCGTACGGCACGAGGGAGCCCGGCAGGCCCTCTTCCTCGTAGGTCACTCGGGCACGGCTGAGTTCGACGCAGCGCACCAGTGTGGGCCAGTCATTCCGGGCTGCCGCTCGCTGCGCGGCCACGGTCAAGGTGTGGACGATGGCCTGTGGGGGCTGCAGACCGGCAATCGCGCGGGAGAGGAAATCGGGTGCGATGTGCGAGGCCAGCTCTTCGTCCTGACCCAAGGCGGACAGAAGCTCCGGCAGGTGCCGGAATGCCCGCGGGTCTGTGAAGAACCCGCGCCCGGTGAGCCAGGCGGCAGCCTGTTTCCTGACGAGTTCGACCCACCCCTGATTGTTGTCGATCTTTCGGATGAAGCGGCTGAAACTCTCATGGTGGATCTTCAGCCCGCCGATGCCCGGCTGCTGCGCGACAATCGGTGCCACGCTTGTCAGCGCGGCGCCCAGCAGCGGACCCGGTAGCGGGAAGATCTCTCCCAGCTCCTGTGCGGTGACGGCGAAGTCGCAGATGGCGAGCATGCTGACGGCCTGCCGCTGTTCGCTGGTAAGGCCTTTGAGGAGGTAGTCGTAGTAGTCGTCGAGGTCTTGTGCCGAGGAAGGGACCGCGCGCAGACGCTCCAGAGGGTCCTCAGCGATGTCTCGTACCGAGAGCGATGCCACAACGGGTGTCGGTCCCAGCGCCTGTCGGCATAGGTACGTGGCATAGAGGGCATTTCCCCGTGAGCGCTCGTCGATCAGGCCGACAGCGGCCTCTGCGAGGTCAGCGGATGGCTGTTCTGAGCCCGATTCCGCCAGGGCCGACAAGACACCCAGCCGATCCGCCAGCGTATACAGCTCTCCACGATCAAGAGCAGGGACCGTCAGGTGTTCCGCGCGATCGCCCAGGGCTTGGAGATGGAGGCCGGGCTGGCTGGCCAGGACCAGGACGACACCGGGAGGCAGGCTGAGAGCAGCGAGTTCCTCGACCAAGGAGGCGGCCGGGTCCGAATGCTGCTGAAACGCGCTGCCGGTGATGCTCCCGAGGACCCGGCTGACATGGTCGAGCCCGTCCACGATCAGTGCGACCGGCTGATCCGGAACCAGGCTACGTACGGCTGCAACTGCGGCCGAGAGTGTCTCGGAGGTTGCCGCGTAGCGTGGTCTGATCTGCGCCACAGCCTCTGGGACGGCCGTCTGCAACTGGTGGAGAAGACTGCCGATCACCACTTCGGTCAGGACGCGATCGCGGAGTCGCTCGTCATCGCTTCCCAGCCAGCAGTGATGCCGCGCAGCGACCCAGGTGTCCCGGAGGGCATCACCGAGCTGCTCGGACAACCAGGACTTGCCGACGCCAGGACCACCGGTGATCACGACGACACCGCCAGACCGGGCCGCACTCTCCACGGCGGCCATCATGCCCGTAAGAACTGCGGGGCGGGTCACCTCCGCAGCACGGTCCACGGGGCGCCCTTCCTGGGCGGCCCCGAAGTCGACCCTCAATGCCATACGGGGAGCCAAGCCTTCGAGGGCAACCGTCCCCGCTCTGGCACGGGCCTCTTTCGCCGCCTCGATGAGGGCCAGGGCTACATCTTCAGGTGCACGGTCCCGGTTCGGCGGCCGCCCGGCGCCGAGTTCCTCGCGGACACGATGCAGCAATGCAGCCTCGGCCGGCCCTGGCTCGCGAACATTGAGCGAGCATGCCGGTACCCCTGTGTCGACGATCAAAGAGGCGCAGGCGTTGCTGAGCAGGTCATCGCCCACATCGACGAGTATCGACCGCCACGGCTCGTGTTCCCGCAGCGCAGTGGCACTGAACCGAAAGCGCCTGCTGCTGAGTCCCGGCAGCGCCGGCCCCGGGTCGCTGCTCGCGCTGAGAGGCTGCAGCACCCGGGACAGACCAAGGTCATCAGGTTCCGTGTCGCGTACCACGAGCCGGTGCGAGGTGCCGGGGTCTGTTTGCAGGTCCTGGTTGACGGAGGAGAACAGCAGATCCAGTTGCAGGCCGCGCTGGTCCTTGGTGAAACTCTTCAGCGACAACGCGCGATCGTGACTCGTGTGTTTGATTTGCAGCCGCTCACGGCTACCGTCGGCCCACTCGCAGGTGATGTCGTCGAACCGGTCCCCAGCGAACATCTTCGTGTCGACAAGTACCGACCTCGCACGTCCCACCGCCAGATCCACCAGACGCAGTGCGGTCAGCAGATCCTGATAGGCATATCCAAGATGTGTCGGGCGCAGGTCCACACTTACCTCCAGCACGCCCTGGCTTCACAGGGACGTTGGCCCCGGGCATGATTTTGCATGAACCCTAACCTCAGCAGCCCCATCGCTGTCCGGTACATAGCTTCGTATTGAGCCGCAGTGGCGGGACGAGTCTGCGAGGAGGCAGTGCAGCGCCAGGGGCAGGGTGTCGCCAGCGTCTTCCCAGCCTTAGTTGTCGACCCTCCACAACGGAGGCAACGTGTCCGCCCTCGCACGCGTGCAGCGCATTCTGCGGGGCCGTCCCAAGACCGTCCCCACGTCGATCCGAGAGAGCGGCCGACTTGATGCCGAGCCAGCGCCCAGGCAAGAACCGCAGGAGATCGCGTACCACATGATCTGACGAGTCATCAGCAAAGTCAGCATTGAGTCAGCATTAGGTCTACCTGACCTGACCATAGAGCGCCAAACCCGGGAATGATCACAACCCGCCCGGCGCCCGCCGGAGCAGTCTCGCAGGCCGTTCCGGCGGGCCTGGCTGTCCCAGCGCGACCGCCGCGACAGCCAAGTCGTACTGCCTCGCAAAACACCAGGTCAGCGCACCCGCCCACGCTTCTTCAGTGGCACCGTCGGCAGTTCGGGGGCAGGCAACGGATCGCCGTCGTACCCCTTCACCTCGCCGAAGCGTGTGCCTTCCATCCAGTCCTTGCGCGCCTGGATGATCTCGTCGTTGCTTCGTGCGATGAAGTTCCACCACATCACGATCTCCTCCTCGAACGGCGGGCCGCCCAGGAGGATCGTCCGGGCCGGGCGGTCGGAGTCGTTCGTGAGGGTGAGGGTGGTGCGGCCGGGGGCGGCGTAGCCGAGTTCCGCGGGGCGCAGGGGGGTGTTGTCGAGGCGGACGTCGCCGGCGTCGACGAGGAGTCCGTGTTCGTAGCGGGGGTCGACGCCGAGGGTGACGGTGGTGTTGGCGTCGATCAGGACCTCGGCGCCGAGGAGCGGGGTGAAGGTGCGCACGGGGGAGGTGTTGCCGGCGAGTGTGCCCAGGAAGACCCGCAGTTCCGCGCCGTCGACGCGGAGCGGCGTGGGCGCGTGGTGCTGGAACTCGCGCGGTGCGTGGCGGTGCCCTTCGGGGAGGGCCACCCAGAGCTGGACGCCGTGGAGCACGGTGGTGCCGGGGGTGGAGACCTCCGTGTGGCTGATGCCGTGGCCCCCGGTCATGAGGTTGATCTCGCCGGGCCGCACGAAGGCGTGCGTGCCCAGGCTGTCGCGGTGCTCGATCTCCCCGCTGAACAGCCAGCTGACGGTCTGGAGCCCGGTGTGGGGGTGGGGTGCGACGTCCATGCCGCCGGAGTCGGCGACCCGGTCGGGACCGTAGTGGTCGGCGAAGCACCAGGCCCCGATGAGCGTGCGGGCCCGCTGCGGCAGGGTGCGCCGTACGGTCATCGCCCGCGGTCCGCCCAGCGGGACGTCCCGGGCGCCGAGGACCTCGATGCCGGCCTCGGTGTCGATACCCGTGTGATCCATCTCCCCCGCCTTCCCCACGCTAAGTAGTTTTCTATTCAACAATTATGGGTGATCATAGATCCGAAGGCAACCCGGGACAACAGGCGGAGGAACACAGATGACCGAGACCGCGCAGACCGTCGAGGCCCACCGGTCCAACGGACGGATCTACCTCGACAAGCAGAGCCCCGCCGCGTACCAGGCGCTGGTCAGGACCGCCGACGTCGTCCGTACGACCGCCGCCGAGGCCGGCCTGGACCGGATCCTGGTCGAGCTGGTCAACCTCCGGGTGTCCCAGCTCAACGGCTGCGCCTTCTGCCTCGACGTCCACACCCGGACCGCGCTGCGCGCCGGGGAGTCCACGCGGCGCCTCGGGGTGCTCGCGGCCTGGCGGGACACGGAACTCTTCACCGCCCGGGAGCGCGCGTCCCTCGCGCTGGCCGAGGCCACCACCCACCCCGCCGACGCCCTCGCCCAGGAGCGGGCGTACGCGGAGGCGGGGCAGGTGCTCGACGACGACGAGATCGCCGCCGTGGTCTGGGTGGCGATCACGATCAACGCCTTCAACCGGGTCTCGATCCTGAGCAAGCACCCGGTACGGGAGACTCCCGCCCGCTGAGCCGTCGCCCGCGGCGGGGCCCCGGGGGATGTCAGAACAGGCCGTTGGTGTGGGGGAGCGCGGCCGGGATCGGAGCGATGACGTCCCAGTGCTCGACGATCCTGCCGTCGGCCACCCGGAAGAGGTCGTAGTACGCCACCGGGACACCGAACTCGCCCTCGGACTGGACCAGGACGAACTCGCCCTCGGCGATCACCTTGTGGACGGTCTTGTAGAGGAGGCTCTTGCCCTGCGCGGCCCAGGTTTCGGCGGCCGCCCCGAAACCGGCCAGACCGTCGGCGGCCTCCGGGTTGTGCTGGTGGTAGGTCTCGGTCGAGATGTAGTCGGTGAGCACCGAGTAGTCGGCCCCGACCAGGACCTTCCGCGCGAATTCGGTGACCAGGGCGCGGTTGGCCGCGGTCGTCCCCGGCGCCGTGACCCGGTCGGGGCCGTCGGTCTGCGAGCGGCCGGAGGCGGTGTCCCCGACCACCGGGGTCAGGGCGTCCCAGTGCTCGGCGAGCCTGCCGTCGGCGTCCACGCGGAAGATGTCGAAGGCGACCAGCGGCTCGGGGCCGAAGCCGTGGTAGGTGCCGTGCAGGGCCACCAGGTCGCCGTCGGCGATCACCCGGGCTCCCTCGTAGCGGAAACCCTCCGGCAGCCCGGCGACCAGCTCCCGCAAGGCCTCGGGGCCGTCACCGGCCAGGGCGCTGTGCTGGCGGTAGTCGGCGGCGACCCAGCGGTCCACCGCGCCCGGGTCCTTCCGGCCGAACAGTTCGCCGGCGGCGGACAGGACGGTGTTCTTGGCGTTGGTCATGGCGGATCGTCTCCTTGCGAGGTCGGGTCAGGTCGGCAGCGTCGGACAGGAGGTGACGCGCAGGCGGCGGAGTCGCTTGCCGATTTCCGACAGTGTCTTGTTGTCGGATGAGCTGACCCTCTTAAGCTAACCGCGATGAGCAGGGTGAACCGGATACGCTGAGGACTTACGATGGTCAAAAAGCGACACGATGCCGCTCGTGGCATCCCGGAGATCTTCTTCGCCGCGCCTGCCGGAACCCCCGCCGGCGTCGAAGTCCTGCCCCTGGCGGACCTGCGCCGGCGCGTGCCCGCCGAGCGGCTCAGGGCCCCTCAGCGCCCGGACTTCCACCACCTGATCACCCTCACCGGGGGAGCCCTGTCGCATACGGTCGACTTCACCGCCTACGCACTCGACCCCGGCCCCTGGCTCTGGGTGCGCCCCGGTCAGGTCCAGCAGTGGGGCGACCTCTCGCACGCCGAAGGCACCCTGATCCTGTTCCGCCGGGACTTCCTCGACCCGGCCACCACCGACGGCGCCCGTCTGGAGGACCCGCACGCCCCGGTCCTGCGGTGTCCCCTGCCCGCCGATGCCGCGGCCCTGAGGCTGGCCACCGAGCACCTCACCGCCGAGTTCCACGCCCTGGGACGCCTGCCCCTGGAGGTCCACACCGCGGCCCTGCGCCACCTGCTGGCCGTCCTCGTCCTGCGTCTGGCCCACCTCACCACGCCCGCCGGCAGCCCCGCACCCGAGCCCGACGCCACATATCTGCGGTTCCGTGACGCCGTGGAGAAGGACTTCACCCGCACCCGCCGGGTCGAGGACTACGCTCAGGCGCTCGGCTACGCGCCGCGCACCCTCTCCCGCGCCACCCTCGCCGGCGCCGGCCTCGGCGCCAAGGAGTTCATCGACCGCCGCGTCGTCCTCGAAGCCAAACGCCTCCTGGCGCACAGCGACCGGACCGCCGCCCGCATCGCCCACCAGCTGGGCTTCTCCAGCGCGACCCACTTCAGCAAGTACTTCAACCAGCGCACCGGACAGACCCCGATCGCCTTCCGCGACACGGTCCGCGGACACCCCGCGAGATGAGATGCCGGGTACCCGCTCGGCGCGGCTCTGGCCCAGACCTCCACCGGGGTACGGGCCCTGCGCGAGCCTCTGCGCGCCGCCCCTGGCCCGGTGAGGGGGACCGCCGGCGGGCGCAGCGGTGGCGGCCGATCGGCGATGTGGTGGGGGGCATCACCGCCACGGTCTTGTGCCGGCGCCGGAAGGAGCCGATACCTGGGTGTGCGGTCCGCCGAGCAGCGGCGGCCATCCATCACGGAGGTCAGCAGATGACCGAGCGTTCCGGGGCGACGCAGTACCCGATCCCGCCCGCGGTCGAGGAAGCGTACGGTCCGGCCGATCTCAGTTCGATGTCCCTGTTCGGCGGGGGGTTCATCAACTTCGGCCACTGGCAGGGCATCGACCTCGGCCGGCCGCTGACCGAACACGACCGGATCAGCAGCCAGCAGGCCATGTACCGGCACGTGCTCGGCACCCTGGCGCCCACCGGGGAACTGCGGGCCCTGGAGGTCGGCTGCGGGCTGGGGGCCGGCGCGGCGGTGGCACTGGAGGAGTCCGGCTTGGACCATGTCACCGGCATGGACATCCATCCACAGCAGCTCGAACGGGCCGGGCAGGCCAACGCCCGCCTGCTGGCCCGCCGGCCCGAGCAGCTGCGCTTCGTGCGCGGCGCGGCGGAGGAAATGCCGTTCGGCGATGGCGAGTTCGACTGCCTGTACACCGTCGAAGCCGCCCAGCACTTCCGCGACCTCGACGCGTTCGCCCGGGAGACCGCGCGCGTGCTGCGGCCCGGTGGCCGCGCCGCCGTCGCCAGCTTCTTCGTCCCCGGCGCCGATCCGGCGGCCTCCGGGCGGCTGGCTGAACTTCTCGACACGTTCGCCGGCGGCCTGGACGTCGCGCACACCATCCCCTCGCTGGTCGGCACTCTCGAACGAGCCGGCCTGGCAGACGTGCGTGTCTCCTCGATCGGAACGTGGGTGTGGCCCGGCTGGGACCGCTGGCTGGCGCGGACCTGGGAGCCGGGCACCTGGCCCCGCAACTTTCTGCGGGCCTTCCGCGAAGGCATCCTCGACTACTTCACGGTCACGGCGGAACGCCCCGGGGCGTGACGGGCCGGATCGACCGGGACGGCGTTCCTCGCCCGGCCCGGCTCAGGCGCGCCCCTGGCCCCGCACGCTGACGCGACGAAGCCCCGCCCCCCGGAATGCACCGGAGACCGCGGGCGTCAGCGCTTCCAGACGGTCGCGCGCCAGGTCGTCGCGTTGCCGGCGCCGTCGGTGCCGACGGCGAATCCGGCGATCACTCCCGCGTCGTTGATCGCGAACGCCGCGGCGTAGGGACCGAGGGACGACGGCGGCAGCGGGACGACCGTGCCGTCGGGCTTCCACAGCAGGGCCTTGTCCAGCGCGGGGTTGCCGGCCGGCGGCCACGCGTACCCGACGGCCGTTCCCCGGTTGTTGATCGCCAGTACCTCCCCGGCCGCTTCCGCCGGATTGGCGAGCACGGTCCGGGTGCCGTTCGCGTTCCAGCGGGCCGTGTCGCCGTTCGGGTTGTCCTCCAGCGAGGCCCCCACGGCGGTGCCCGCCCGGTTGACGTCGTATCCCCGTCCGCGCCCGGCGTCGCGGACGGTGCCGTCGGCCGCCCACACCAGGACCCGGTCGTACGCCGTGCTCCCGGCGAGCCGCCCGTGGCCGAGGACCACGCCGTTGTCGGTGATCCGGCTCGTACGGGCCCCGGTGAACCCCGCCGGGAGGGGCAGCGCGCTCACGGCACCCGCCGCGTTCCAGCGCACGGGGTGCGCGGGGCCACCGGTGCCGTCGCGCTTCTCGGTCCACCCGACCGCCGTGCCGGCGTTGTTGATCGACGTCGCGGTGCCGCTGTCGTCGCCGGGCAGCACGGGCAGACCGGTCCTGCTGCCGTCGGACTCCCAGCGCAGGGGATGGGAACGGTTGTCGGCCGCGGGCGCGTCGCCGACCACGACCCCGGAGTTGTTGACGGCCGCCGCGTTACCGCCGCGGGACCCGCCGGGAAGCGCCAGCCGCGTCGGGGTCGCGCCCGGTGTCCAGCGGACGGGATGGGAGTCGGCCGCGCTGTTGTAGGACAGACCGACCGCCCATCCGCGGTCGCTGAGCGCGGTGGTGCGGCTGAACTGCTCACCGGGCAGCGGCGCCAGGAGGGTGTAGCCGGGGCGGTTCGCGTTCCACCGGATCGCGAGCGGCCCGTCGGAGCCCTCCCTGTAGTAGTCGCCGACGACCGTGCCGCCGCTGTTCAGCCCCTTGACGAAACTGTGGAGCCCTCCCGGCGGGATCGGGAGCAGCCGTGAGGTCCGCTCCCGCTCGGAGGGGGCGGAGGGTTCGGAGGGCTCGGCCACCGCGAGGGGCGCCGAGCCCAGGAGGAGCAGGGCGGTCGCCGTCGCGGCGGCGAGGGTCGCAGGTCGGGACATGCGTGAGCGGGCCATCCGGACACTCCTGCTCTCGTCAATGACATTGACGTCCAAGGGCATGGGTATTTCGTCTGTTCCCGGCCGGCGGAGGACCCAGCCGTCGCCCGCACCGCAGCTCAATTCTGCGAGTCCGGTGACCCCTTGGCAGTCCGATCTCCGAAACGGCTGGATTCGAACAGTGTTCCCTTGCTTCGCGCCACCCGCCGTCCCACGTACCCGCCCCGCCCCACGGAGGGGCCCGGCCTCCACGTGACGCCGCTCCAGCAGCCCTTCCCGTCCCACGGCGACGGCCGCGGCCGACGATCGGTGAGCGCCCTCGGCCGCCCCGGGCGCGGCAGGAGGCAACAGTGGCTTTCGGCCACCTGTTCGACCCCGCGTCCCGGGCAGGGCGGGGAACGCCGGCGTGTTGCCCCTTGCTCCTGCACTGGTGAAGAACGCACCGGTCCTCATCTCATCCTCGATGAAGCGACGACGGCGCTCGACACGACAACAGAGCAAAGCATCGTGGAGACGCTGCGACAGCTGCCCGTGACGATCAACGCGTTCACCCATCGCGACCCGGGCATCGGGGGACGCCACGGATGTCATCTCCCTTGGCGGTGATGGGAAGGCCGGCGGAGACGAGGCTGCCGAGAAACGCGCACGAGAAACAGCCCGCGCCGTCGGACGATGCCGGGATTCCTCCGCCGACCGGGGCCGGGACAGCCCGCTCCCCCCACACTCCTACCCCGGCAGCGGCGGGCGGATCGCTCCCTCCTCGGCGGAGCGGTCGAAGGCACCCGGGCGGGAGAGGTCCGCGACGAGTTCGTCGACGAGGTCCCGGGTCACATGGGGCATGACATAGACATGGCTGTAGTCGTGGCGCTGTCCGCCGAGGTTGAGCGGGACGCAGGCCAGGGTGTACTTCGCGGTGATCTCGGCCCGGGGCTGCTGGAACCACACACTCAGGGCGTGGTCGCCGTGGCCGACCTCGATGCCGTCCTCCGCCCAGGGTTCACCGCGCTCCCGGAGGAGGGCGCTCACGGCCCTGAGCCGGTCGGCCGTGTACTCGGCGACGGCCAGCGTCTCGGCGGCCTGCCGTGTCTGGTCCTCCTCGCCGAGTTGTGCGAGGTGGTTCCACATCGCCAGGGACGCGAATCCGCTGCGGGAGCCGGCGAAGGTGCTGTCCGGTGAGGAGACGACCGCCGGATCGGACGGCGGGCGCAGCTTGAACCCCGCGCGGGACAGGTAGATGCCGGTGGGCACCGGGGCGCCCGGGTATTTGTGTCCGCTCGTGACGATGGATGAGACCTCCGGGATCCGGAAGTCGAAGACCGGCGGTGCGCTCTCGACCAGCCCGGCGTCGCGGGCCTTCTCCAGATAGGGGGCGTAGGAGCCGCCGAGGGCGCCGTCGACGTGCACCCAGTACCCGTTCCGTACGCTGGTCCGGTCCGGGTCGTCGGGGTCGAAGCGGACGGTGCGGTCGACGAGGCCGTATCGCTCGAAGACCGGCCGGAGCCGTGCGCAGGCGGTCGCGACGTCGTCGTAGGCGCCCTTGAAGACGCTGCCGACGTTGAAGTTGACGATGACGGGGTGGCCTTGGGCGGCGA
This sequence comes from Streptomyces yaizuensis, assembly GCF_034961445.1. Lineage (NCBI taxonomy): Bacteria > Bacillati > Actinomycetota > Actinomycetes > Kitasatosporales > Streptomycetaceae > Streptomyces > Streptomyces yaizuensis. Next base: position 192,113 of record NZ_BSBI01000005.1, on the reverse strand, counting down.
AGAACTCCACGAGCGGGACCAGGGCGTCGATGTCGACCGTGCCCGGGCCCTCGTCGCCGCCGGTGGTGGGGACGCCGCCGAGGGGCCAGCCGTGGTACGTCCGTGAGCCGGTGCCGGACAGGTCGACCGGGCACTGGCCGGGGTACAGACTGCCGCCCAGGTCGTAGAAGGTCGGGATGTCCAGCACCCGCATGGCCTTGATGTGGGAGTAGTGGGTCTCCTGGGAGAAGAAGGCCACGGGGGAGTAGGCGTTGGGGTTGTCGTCGGGGTGCCGGGCCCGGACGTAGGTGGTACGGCAGCTCGCCTCTCCGGAGATCTCGTCGCGGACGAGGGCGTTGCCGTCGAGGTAGTCACGGGCGTTCCACAGGGCGTAGAGGTTGCCCTCGGTGCTGCCCATGGAGAGGACATAGCCCCAGGCGTCCTCGTCACGGGGACGGTTGGGGTCCTCGGACAGCGGGGCGTGCCACAGCCGGGCGTAGTGTTCCAGCACCGCGCGCTCCAGCCAGCGGGAGTGCAGGTTGTAGTTGCCGTCGACGAAGGGGTCCCCGGCGTTGTTGATGTGGTGGCGCAGGAAGCGGCCGAGGGGCGCGTGGCCGTCGAGGGAGAGGTTGACCTGGTAGCCGAGCATGCGTGCGCGGTGCCGTTCGAGATGGTCCTCCAGTTGGGCGAGAACCGCCGTGCGGCGCTCGTCGGAGAAGGGCTCGGTCCCCAGCCGGAAGTCGCTGTCGGACGGCGGCGATAACGGTGTCCCGCCGTCGGCGGAAGTGTCGGCGGAAGTGTCGGCGGAAGTGTCGGCGGAAGTGTAGGCGGGAGCGTCGGCGGGGGTGTCGGCGGGTACGTGGGTCATCGTGTTCCGTCCGTTCTGAGCGCTGTCCTGCCGTGCCGTGGGCGGCAGCTGCGGGATCCGCTCGGTCGTCTGGTGCGGACCTGGGGTGGGCCGAGGACGGGCAGTGGCCGCGGGGCCCGGCCCGGTCCGTTGCGCTGAACTGCGGCGACAGAGGTCGACGGGAGGTCCGGACGGCTGATTGCCGAGGCCCGGCGGCATCATGGTAGGGGCGGATCGTCCGCCCTGTGAGCGCTCATTCGGTGTTTGTTTCCTCCGCACTCCTTCCGGTGAAATGCGGGGATCGCCGGCATGGTCCGGGGCAGGGCTGACCCGGCAGACCTCGTACGCACGCTCGAACGTGCGCCGGTCGCCCGTGCGGAAGCCCGCCGGGCCGTCGCTTCCTGTGTGTTCTCCGGAAAATGGCGGCACACCGGGGAGGCGAAAAGGGGTGATCCGCTCGTTTCCCGGGCGGGTTGGGTGCGGAGTTCCCAGGAGACTCTCAGGAAACTCCCAGGAACTCCCCGGAAGCCGCGATGTCGGATTGCGAGAGTGCAGCCACGCCGTCGGAAGCCGGCCCGCGGGACCGTCCGCCGAAGCCGGCCCCTTCGACGGACTCCAGATCGCCGTTTCGCATTCCAGGAGCCACCCGTGGCAGCCCTTCTCTGCAAACTCGGCCGGCCGGCCGGCTGCCCGTCCGCTCCGGGCTCCGGCCGCTGACCCGCATCGAGGAGACCGCGGCGGCCATCGCCCACGGCGACTTCTCCAGCCGGGTGCCGGCCCTCGCCGGGCCGCGGACGAGGCACGACTGCGGCAGGTCGTCACCGACCTGGTCGGCAACGCGCTGAACCACACCCCGCCCGGCAGCGCCGTCCGCGTCGGCGTCGGCGTCGGCTCGACGCAGGACCAGGCCGTCATCGAGATCGAGGACACGGGCCCGGGTCTGACGGCCGAGGAACAGAAGCGGGTCTTCGAGCGCTTCTACCGCGCGGACCGTTCGCGCAGCCGTACGGCGGGCGGGGGCTCGGGACTCGGCCTCGCCATCGTCCACGGCCTGGTCGGCGCCCACGGAGGCCGGATCGCACTGCGGTCCGTATCCGGGGTATCCGGGGAGGGGTGCTGCTTCAGGGTGCTGCTGCCCAGGCTGAGCGGCGAACCCTGGGGCCGGGGCCGGGGCCGGGGCCGGGGCCGGGGCCGGGGCCAGGGCCGTCGCCTCCGCCCCGGCCCCCGCTCACGCGGCTTTCGGCGGGCTGGAATGGGCGGTGTCCGGACGGTCGGCTTCCGCCCGCGCGACCGCCTCGATGACACTGTGGCCGCGCGTGGTGGCCAGGCCCGGGTCGTCCCACACCTGCCGCATGGTGAATCCCGCCGACTCCAGAAGCTCCGCCCACTCGCTCTCCGTGCGTTCCCTGCCTCCCAGGACCACCAGCATGAGCAGGTCCCCCAGAACACTGCGCAGATCCCCGTCGGCCGGCCGCAGAACGCTCTCCACGAGGATGAGCCGGCCATGGGCGGGCATGGCCTCCCGTACCCTCCGCAGGATCCTTCCGGCGTTGTCGTCGTCCCAGTCGTGCAGGACCCGCGACAGGATGTACACGTCCCCACCGGTGGCGACCGCGTCGAAGAAGCTCTCCCCGACGAGCGTGCACCGGTCGGCCACGCCGCTCAGGTTCTCCCCGGCCTGCGAGACCGTCCCGGGCAGGTCCTGGAGCACGCCGTGCATCCCGGGATGGCGCGAGAGCACGGATGCCAGGAGCCTTCCGTCGCCACCGCCGACGTCGACGACCGTCGCGCACGTTCCGAACGCGTAGTGTTCCAGCGCCGCGATCGCCGCCGGCATGGTGGCCCCCATGGCGCGGTTGAAGACGCGCGCTTCCTCGGGGTTGGCGGCGAGGAACTCGAAGTAGTCCATCCCGAGCGCGTGGTCGAAGGCCGGACGGCCGGTCCTGACGGTGTGCAGGACATCCGCCCAGGCCCGGAAGACGGCTCCGCTCTGGAGGAGCACTCCGTCGCGGAACCCGTCCGCCGCGTCCCGCCGGAGGGCCCTGCCCGCCTGCCGCAGCGTGAAGGACCTTCCGGGGTGTTCGGCCAGCATGCCGAGTGCGGTGAGGGCCCGGCAGAAGCGGTAGAGCGCGTCCTCGTCGCTGGCGGTCGCCTTCGCGATGTCCCCGATCCCGCGGGGATCGTCGTCCAGGAGGTCGGCCAGGCCCAGATGCGCGGCCACGTAGAGCGTCTGCCCCGTCCACGGGCCGGACGCGTGGTAGATCGATCGAAGGTCGGGTTCTTCCTGACCAGCGGTGGACATGCTCTCCTCCAGCGGAGTCGGCTGCGGTCTTGGCAGGGTTCTGTTCCGTACCGGGCCCGGCGCATCCGGTCGCGGCCCGGCGCGGGCTGTGGCAGGAGGCCGGCGGGGGCCCGTCACGCGGGAGGCCGGCGGGGCCCGTTCCGCTGTCAGCCGTCGGCCCGCGGGAGTTCGGCGACGACGAGGAGGTAGCCCAGCTCCCACACCTCGATGAGCGCCGAGAGGTCGAGATCGTCGGCCAGGTCCGCACCGAGCGTGTCGTCGATGTGCCGCCTGTCGTGCGCGATCCGCCGGGCGATTCCCTCCAGGGTCCTCTTCATCACCTGTTCGCTGATGTCGCAGGCCTCGACCAGGCGCAGGCCGGCCGCGCGCACCAGCGCCGGGTAGTCGTCGATGGTGACCATGGGACCCATGACCCAGTTCTCGTAGAACTTCTCGACGGCCGGCCGCTTCCGCTCCGGAATGGGGGCGCGCTCGAAGAAGTCGGTCAGGACGAGCCGGCCGCCGGGCCGCAGGACCCGGGCCGCCTCCCCGAGCGCCTGGAGGCGGTCGGGCATGTGGATGATGGACTCCAGCATCCAGACGGCGTCGAAGGAAGCATCCTCGAACGGCAGGGCCGCGGCGTCCGCGTACCGGAACGAGACACGGTCGGCGAGCCCCGCCGCGGACGCCCGCGCGGTGGCGCGTTTGACCTGCTCGTGGCTGACGGTGACCCCGAGCACCTCGCTGCCGGTCGCCCGGGCCAGGCGCATCGCGGGGGTTCCCATACCGCAGCCGACATCGAGGACCCGCTCCCCGCGCCCGGCCCCAAGCTTCTCGATCATCAGCTCGGTGAAGCGCTCCTCGGCACGTTCCAGGGACCAGGCGTCCGCGGGGCTGTCCCAGTAGCCGAAGTGCAGATTGTGGTCACCGGTGAAGTTGTCCGACTCGAAGCCGGCCATCTGGTCGTAAAGCGCTCCGACCCGATCGGAAGAATTTACTTCCGCATGGGACATGTGATTCTCCATTCCGTTTCCTGTGAACGAGGAGCACAGTGCCGCGGCAGGACCGCGCGAACCTCCGCAAGAATGTCGAACCTTGCGGTTCCATTTCTTCTGGGAGTGTGTTTTCGGTTGATTCTCCGAGCGCCGAGGAGGACGCTACCAACCGGTCCTTCGATCGAGCAAGAAATTATTTTGTCTTTGAGTTTGTTTCGGTCTTTGTTTCGGTGGTCCACGGATGACATGTCCTCGCTGGATTTGCGGGTGCGGAGTCGAGCCGTGACGAACACCGGTGCCGCCCGGTCCGGTTATCACTCGGTCATCGGGGTGGCGTGGGGTTGGACGCAATGATTGAATCTGGCCGATGGGGGTGGAGAAAATCACTCCCCGTCGGTAGCTGGACGAGTAGGTCGCCGCTGGCCGACCGCTCAGCCGGTGGATCGATCCGCCATGGGGGCATGGTGCTGCAAACGGGGTTTCCGGGGGGATTTCCAGTGATGAAAAGTCCGAAGTGATGGCGGCCTTCGGTTTCGATCGCTGGTCCAGCCGTTATCTGCGACCCATGGATAACCCGTAGGTCCCTCGTCGGCCGGCGCATCCATTGAATGGGTCCGTATGCCCCTGCCCGACTGCTCCGAATCGGTACGGCCGTGCCCGCCGGACAGCGTTGTCCGGTCCGCCCTTCCGCTGCCGCGCGTCATTCGCGCGCCCCTGCCGGAACACGTGACTCCCGCCCCGATCAATGCCTGAGGAGAAATATCGTGCCTGCCACCTCCGCCCCGTCCCGCAATCCGGACCTCATGCAGCTCTACCACATGGGCGGCCCCTGGATCGGACAGACGATGTACGTCGCCGCCGAACTCGGCCTCGCCGACCACCTGGGGCCGGAACCGAGGTCCGTCGCGGAACTCGCCGCCCTCACCGGGGCCGACGAGGACGTCCTGTACCGGTTCTGCCGCGTCCTCGCCGCGATGGGCGCGCTGCACGCCCACCCCGGCAGGCGGTTCTCCCTCACCGAGGCGGGCGGCATTCTGCGCAGCGACGCTCCCGGCGGCTTCCGCTACGGCGTCATGCTCCAGAGCGGTGCCTGCTTCCGCGCCTGGACCGAGGTGATGCACACCGTCCGCACCGGCAGGCCGGCCTTCGACAAGGTGCACGGTGCCGCGTACTACGACTACCTCGAAGCCAACCCGGCGGAGAACGAACTGTTCAACCGGGCCATGGGCGTCACCTCCCTGGCCCCGGCCGTCGCCGCCCTCGAACGGTACGACTTCTCGGGCATCGGGCGCCTCGTCGACGTCGGTGGTGGCGTCGGCACCCTGCTGGCCGCCGTCCTGCGGATGAACCCCGGCATGACGGGCGTCGTCCAGGACCTCGCCACCGTGACCGCCGAAGCTCCGGACCATCTCGCGGAGCAGGGCGTCGAGGGGCGGGTCGAGGTGGTCAGCGCCAGCTTCTTCGACTCCGTCGTGCCCGGCGCGGATGCCTATGTGCTCTCCCGGGTGCTCCACAACTGGAGCGACGAGGACTGCCTGAGGATCCTCGGCCGCGTCCACGAGGCGATGCCCCCGCACGCCAGGCTCATCGTCGTCGACAGCGTGGTCCCCGACGGGGGCGGTCTGCACCCCAGCATGCTCGCCGACCTCTTCATGATGGTCATCCTCGGCGGCAAGGAGCGCACCGAGCAGGACTGGCGCGAACTCCTCGACGCGGCGGGCTTCCGCATGACCCGGGCGGTGCAGGCCGAGAACACCGGCGACACGCTCGTCCACGCACTCGTCGAGGCGGTCCGGCGCTGACGGCGCCGGACCGACCCGGCGCCGGCCCTCTCCCCACCACCCACCACCGCACGACCAGCGCGCAGCGACACCCGCACCGCATCGGAGAAGAGGTACTGGCATGGTTACCCGCAGAGCGTTCATCCGCACCGGCGCGATGGCGACGCTGGCAGCCACGGGCCTGTCGACCGGACTGCCGGCCGTCCTGGCCCACGCGAACGAATCCCCCAACTGGTCGCTGCTCCGGAGGCATCTGAGCGGCACCCTCGTCCTGCCGTCCGATGCGGTGTACGCCGCCGCGAAGCAGCTCTCCTGGACCGAGTACGACAGTGTCACCCCCGCCGCCATCGCCTACTGCCAGTCGGAAGCCGATGTGAGCACCTGCCTGACGTTCGCCCGGGCCAACGGCATCCCCGCCACGGCCCGCGGCGGAGGGCACAGCTTCATGGGCTTCTCGCTGACCACGGGGCTCGTCATCGACGTCTCCCGGCTCAACGGCGTCACGGCCGCCGGCAACAAGGTCACCATGGGCGGTGGAGCGCTCCAGATCGACACGGTCAGCGGCCTGTCCCGCACGGGACTGGCCCTGCCCGGCGGCCTCTTCCCGACCGTGGGCGCCGGCGGCTTCATCCAGGGCGGCGGCCTCGGCTGGCAGACGCGTTTCCTCGGCATGGCCTGCGACCCGCTGGAGCAGGCACGCGTGGTCCTGGCCGACGGCAGCGTGGTCGTCGCATCGGAGAGCCGCAACGCCGACCTCTTCTGGGCGCTGCGCGGGGGCGGCGGCGGCAACTTCGGCATCGTCACCTCCTACCGGGCCGTCGCGACCGCGGTGCCCACACTCTCGCGCTTCACCCTCAACTGGGCCTGGCACCAGGCCGCCGACGTCCTGACGGCCTGGCAGCACTGGGCCATCGCGGCCCCGCGCCGCCTCAGCTCCGGGCCGGTCCTCGCGCTCTTCGACGCCGCGCCCGGCAATGTCCCCACGGTGGGCGTGTCCGGAGTGTGGCTGGGCGACCCCGCCGGGCTGACGGCCCACCTGGACACCCTGGTCGGAGAGGTCGGCCACGCCCCGGCCGTCCGGACCGTGCACGACTCCACCTACACCGACGGCATGCTCGCGCTGTACGGCTGCGCCGACCTGACGGTGCCGCAATGCCATCTGCCCGGCCCCACGGGAGTCGGCCGGATCAGACGCTTCGACTGGTCGTTCGACCGGAGCCGGCTCTTCGGGGCCGCCATACCCGCGGTGGGCGTCGACGCCCTGCTGGCCGCCTTCGACGCCGACCGGGTCGCCGGCCACTCCCGGTTCATCCGCGTCCTCGTCCTCGGCGGACGGGCGAACGACCCGGGCCGCACGGAGACCGCGTACGTCCACCGCGACACCCAGTTCGTGATGAGCATCGCCACGGGCCTGCCCACGGCGGCACCGCCCGAGGCCGACCGGACCGTCGCCCGGAACTGGGCCGGCAGCGTCTTCTCCACGGTCAACCCCTATGCGAACGGGGAGAGTTACGTCAATTACCTCGACCGCGTCCTGCCGGACTGGGCCGATGCCTACTACAAGGAGAATCTGAACCGGTTGCGGACCGTGAAGAACCACTACGACCCGGCCAACTACTTCCGATTCGCGCAGAGCATCAGCTGACTCCCGTACGTGGCCGGCCCGGACCGCGGCCGGCCACGTACGCCGTCGTAGCAGGAACCAGGGGGTGTCTGACGGATCTTGCTGGGGCTCGCGTGCCCTGGCACCGCGCCTCGCCGCGTTGTCGTCGGTCGCCGATGCTCCGCATGGACTCCCTCCTCCGCCTTGCGATCCACGGCACCAGACCCCGCTCCCTGACCCAGCCTGATCCGACAGACACCCCCTAGCGTCCAGGAGAGCCGTGCACCACATCTTGGTTGAACGTTGGTCGGAGATACTGCTTCTTAACCGCGCCGTCGACGCCCTCTGCCAGGGCACCGGCGACCTCTTCATGATCGAAGGGGGATACGGAATCGGCCGTACCGCCTTACTGCTCGAACTGGAGAAAATCGCCTCCGCGCGCCAGCTGACGGTCTGCACGGCTCGTTGCAGCACCATGGAGGCCGACTTCCGCTACGGAGTGATGCGCCAGCTCCTGGAGCCGCACCTGTCCACCCTGGCGGCGGACGGCACCGAAGCGGCCCGGTCCGTCGCCGAGCTGCTGCGGACCGCGGACTCCGCCACCGGCGGGCACGACGACGTCCACGTCCTCCAGACGATGCTCCAAGCCGTCCGCGGCCTCGCCGAGCGCGCCCCGGTCGTCCTGGCCGTCGACGACCTGAACTTCTGCGACGCCCCCTCCCTCCAGGTCCTCGCCTACGCCGCCCGCCGGCTGAAGGGCTGGCCCGTCGCGATCGTGGGCACCCGGCGGCGCGGCGAGCCGGTGACCGCGCCCGCCATGCTGGCCGCGCTCCAGGAAGCCGGCGGGTGGACCGCGCTCCACCCGGCGTCGCTGACCGCGGCCGGCACGAGGGAACTGGTCGACAGCCGCCTCGGCCGCACTCCCGTGTCGGTCGTGGAGGAGGTGCACGCGCTGACAGGGGGCAATCCGATGCTTCTCGACACCGTGATCAGGGCCCTGAGCGGACCTCACCGCAAGTCGACCGGGGCCGACTGGTCCCCGGGAGCACTGGAGAGCCTCGTCGGCGCCACGGTACGGACCCGGCTCTCGCACCTGCCCGCCCAGGTGCCGCGCATCGCCGAGACCATCGCCCTCCTGGAGGGGCGGGCCGACTGCGCCCTCACCGCCGAAGCCGCCGGCCTGCCGGAGCGCGAGGGCGCGGGCGGCCTGGCCGTCCTGGCCGGCATGGGGCTGCTCACCGACGCTCCGTACCCGTCCTACGTCCACCGGGTCGTCGGCAAGGCGCTACGGCGACTGCCGGAGTCCGTGGTGCCGGAGCGTGTGCACCGCCGCGCCGCCGAGGGCCTGCACCGCCGCGGCGCCCCCCGGGCGGATGTCGCCCGCCACCTGCTCCGTACCGGTCCGACAGGGACCGAATGGGCCCCCGAGTTACTGCGCACCACGGCCGTGCAGGCCGTGCACGAACGCAGGGCGACCTGGGCGCGGACGCTGCTGCGGCGCGCGCTGGAGGAATCCCTGCCGGACGAGGTGCGCGCCTGCATCCAGACCAGCCTGGACGGCGTGGAACTCATCACGGACCCACACGGCCTGGTGCCCCGGCTGCGGGTGCGGCTCGGCCGCGAGCTGACCCCGCACGCCCGGGTGCGTACCGTCCTCGCCTATGCCCAGGGGCTCCTGCTCACCCATCAGGTCGAGCAGGCGGCGGAGGCTCTCGAAGAGTGCCGCACCGTCCTCGCGGCGCTGCCGCTGTCCCGGGCGCGCGAGGCGCTGCTCTGCCAGATCGACGGCGCGGAGGCGATGACGGCGCTGTTCGGCCCGTCGGCGGCGGCGCGGATCACCGGCCTGCTGGCGAAGCTCCCCGAGACGTCCGGCAGCCCGCTGCACCGGCTGTCCCTGGAGGGCCTGAGGGCCGCCATCGAGGTGCGGGCCCCGGCGGACGAGGTCATGCACACCCTGGACGAGGCGCTCACGAGCCAGCTGTCCATGGGCCGCGAGACGCTGTCGATGCCGTACACACCCTTCACCCTGCTCTGGACCGATCAGCTGGAACTCGTGGACCAGTGGTGCGACGCGATGCTCACCGGGCGGGGCGCGGTCACTCTGTCGACAACGGTCGTCGCGCTGGCGCTCCGGTCCGCCTCGCGGCTGGAGTCCGGGCGGCTGGACGAGGCGGAACGCGACGCCCGGCAGGCCCTGGACCTGCTCGGCGAGCAGCGGGGCCCGGACCCGATGCAGTCCCTGGTGCTCGCGCCGCTGCTGAAGATCCTGGTCGAACTCGACCGCACCGAGGAGGCCGTGGCCCTGGTGGAGGACCGCGGCTGTGCGGGGGAGCTGCCCGATCTCTGGCCGCACACCATGGTGCTGGAGGCCCGTGGCCGGCTGCGGGGCGCCCGGGGCGACATCGAGGGAGCCCTGGAGGATCTGACGGAGAGCGGCCGGCGGATGGAGCGCTGGGGGACGGCCAATCCCGCCGTCTCCCGGTGGCGTTCCGAGGCGGCCTTCATGCGCGACCGGCTGGGGGACACCCGGGGCGCGCTGCGTCTGGTGGAGGAGGAGCTGCACATGGCCCGGCGGTGGGGCACGACCCGGGCGATCGGCGTGGCCCTGCGGGCCAAGGGCCTCATCCTCGGTGGTGAGGAAGGGGCCGCCGCGCTGGCCGAGGCCGTGGACGTGCTCGGGTCCGGCCCGGCCCGGCTGGAGGAGGCGTACGCCGAGACCGGCCTCGGCATCGTGCGGCGGCGCGGGAACAACCGGCGGGCGGCGCGGGAGTCGCTGCGGCGCGCCCTGGCCCGCGCCCAGCAGCTCGGCGCGGTGCGGCTGGCCTCGCGCGTCCACGCGGAGCTGCTGGCCGCCGGCGGCTTACCCAGACGCGACGAGCACTTCGGGGCCAAGGCGCTCACGGCGAGCGAGTACCGGGTGGCGCAGCTGGCCGCGGGCGGCAGGACCAACGGATCGATCGCCCGCGAACTCTTCGTGACCCGGCGGACCGTCGAGACGCATCTGACCCGTGCCTATCGCAAGCTCGGCATCCAGGGCCGCTCCGAACTGGGCCGGGTGCTCCAGGCGTGAGCCGGGCCCGGTGCGGCCGGCCTGTGACACGTGTCGGCCGTCAGGGCTGCCGCGGGGCGCAGCCGTCGCTGTACTGCTGTCCGTTCTCGATCCGGGCGACCGGGGTGCCGACGAGCCGGCCCAGGACGGCGCTCAGCGCCTGCCGGGCCGCCGGTTCCAGGTCGGCGAGCAGGCCGTTCTCGATGGCCCGTACCTCCTCGCGCGCGGCGTCGAGGACGCGCCGGCCGGTGTCGGTCGCCTCGACGATGCGGGCCCGCCGGTCCGCCGGGTCGGGCCGGCGCCGGACCAGCCCGGCCGCCTCCAGCTCGTCCAGGACAAGGACGAGCTTGCTCTTGTCGACCGACACGGCCTGGGCGAGGGCGAGCTGGCTCCTCGTGGGCGCGTCCACGATCGCCATCAGCACCGTGTAGCCCCACAGGGACAGGCCGTGCTCGCGGACGACCGGGGCCTCCGCGGTGGCTAGGCCCTGCTTGAGCCGGGCGAAGAGCCAGTGCAGATCGCTGTGGAGCCGGCTGGACGACGCCTGGTCCGAGGCCAGGTCCGAGGCCAGGTCCGAGGCCTGATCCGACGCCTGGTCGCCGGCGGGGCTGGTGAGGGACATGTCAGCAGAATAGCAAAGGACCAATATCGTCTTGACTTGAGATTATCTTTCTCTAATCTGGTCTGGACGGCAGATCGTCTTTGAAGGGAATCGTTGTGGCGCAGCTCTTACATCTCGACGCCAGTGCCCGGAGCGACTCGTTCTCCAGGCAGCTGGGCGTCGCCTTCGCCGACCACTGGAAGGCGGCCCACCCGGACGGCGCGTACACCTACCGCGACCTGGTGGCGGACCCGGTGCGGCCCATCGACGAGGCCCGGGTGAAGCTGTCCACCCAGTCCTCCCTGAACGGGGTGAAGGACCTCGCCGCCATGGACGAGGTGGCCGCCACGGCCGGGCTCGCCGACGCCTGGGCCGCGACGCGCCCCCTCATCGAGGACCTTCTCGCGGCGGACGTCCTGGTCATCGGGACGCCCATGTACAACTTCTCCGTGCCCGGCGCCCTCAAGACCTGGATGGACCGGGTGACCCTGCCGTGGCTCCCCCTCGCGGGCAAGTCCGCCGTGATCCTGAGCGCCCGCGGCGGTGCCTATGGACCCGGCACCCCCCGGGAGCAGTTCGACTTCCAGGAGCCCTTCCTCCGCGCCTACTTCGCGGCGCTCGGAGTGGAGGACCTGGAGTTCGTCCACACCGAACTCACCCACGCGCCGGTCATGCCGTTCCTCGCGCAGTTCCGGGACGCCCACGAGGCGTCGCGGAGCGCCGCGCTGGACCGGGTCAAGACACTGGCCGCCCGTGTCGTCGCCGCCTGAGCCGTCCGTCGTGTCACGCCCCGCACTTCCGTAAGAGAGGACACCCCGCACGATGGAAACCGCACTCAAGGACCGTGTGGTCCTGGTCACCGGCGCGTCGAGCGGCATCGGCGCCGCGACCGCCCGGGCGTACGGCCAGGAGGGCGCCCGGGTCGCCATCACCTACCGCAACCACCCGGAGAAGGCCGAGAAGGTCGTCTCCGGGATCGAGGGCGCGGGCGGTCAGGCGCTCGCCGTCCGGCTCGACCTGGAGGACCTGGACACCGTCGAGGAGGCCGTGGCCACCGTCGCCGGACAGTGGGGCGGGATCGACGTCCTCGTCGCCAACGCCGTGCGCTGGGGCGGGGACGGCCCCCCGGATCCGGGCGTCCGCTTCGAGGACGTACCCCTCCAGGAGTGGCAGGCCATGATCAGCGCCAATCTGATCGGAGCCGCCGCCCAGGCGCGGGCCGTCCTGCCGGGCATGCGCTCACGCGGCTGGGGCCGGATCGTGCTGATCTCCTCCAGCGTCGCGGAGGAGGGCGTGCCCGGCCCCGGCCCCTACGGGACGGCCAAGTCGGGCCTCTACGGCCTCGCCCGCAGCCTCGCCTGGGAGGCCGGCCGCGACGGCATCCTCGTCAACGTGGTGGCCCCCGGCTTCACCCTGACGGACAGCCGTCCCCCCATCCCCACGGCCATCACCGACCGGCTCGCCGCCGGCACGCCCACCCGCCGTCTCTCCGACGCGGACGACGTCGCCCGGCTGGTGCTGTTCCTCGGCTCGGGAGCCAACGGCAACCTCACGGGCGAAATGGTCCGTGACGGCTCGTCGGCCGCCCGCGCCCCCCACGTGGGCCCCTGACCCACCCCGCCCCCCGACCGGGGTTCCGTCCCGCCGACGCGGGCCGGAACCCCGGTTTTTTCGTGCGCCTTCTTGTGCGCCCGCCCATCGAGGAGTGACGGAGATTGTGACGGTGGGGCTCTGACGCCCCGGCACCGCCCCGCCCCGGAGGATGGCTCATGACGGGACGGCCGAGGAGCCGCCCCGCAGGGGAGAGGAAGGGCAGCAGGACATGCAACCCCGAATCGCCATCATCTACTTCAGCTCCAGCGGGGTGATCGCGCAGATCGCCGCGTACCTGGCGGAAGGGGCCACGGCACGGGGCGCGGAGGTCCGCGTACGGGCCCTGGAGGCACCGGGCGGGTCCACCGGCCCCGGCTCCCCGGCACCGGACAGGGCCCCGGCCGCCCCGCCGACCCTCGCCGACCTCGACTGGGCCGACGGACTGCTGATCGGGACCCCGACCTGGTTCGGCAACATCGCCGCCCCGCTCAAGGCCTTCCTGGACACCACGAGCCCCCTGGCCCTGCACGGACGGCTGGCCGACAAACCCGTCACCGGATTCACCAGCGCCTCGCTGCCCAACGGAGGCCAGGAAGCCGCGCTGCTCGCGCTGTACCACACGATGTTCCACTGGGGCTCGCTGATCGTCCCCACCGGATACACCCACCCCGTGCTGCGCAGGATCGGCGGCAACCCCTACGGCCTGTCCCTGACGGCCCCCGACGCGGGCCGGCTGACCGACGACCAGATCGAGGCGGCACGGTTTGTCGGCGACAGGATCGCCCGGACGGCCGAGCGGTACGTACCCGCCGGACTGCCGTCCGCTCACGACCTCTGGACGTCGCAAGCCCCCGGGGACGCCGCGGGGGCCCTCGCCGCCGCGGACTCCCGGCACGCGTGACCCCGGGTACTCCCACCACTGAGACGAGAGGGCTCCGTTGAACGCGAGAATACGAGTGGCGGTGGTCGGCGCGGGCTGGGCCGGCGGACTGCACCTGGAAGGATTCCGGCGCGCGGGCGCCGAACTGGCGGGTGTCTTCAGCCGCACCCGGAGCAGGGCCGAACAGCTCGCCGCCCGGTACGGCGTACCGGTGGTCACCGACAGCCTCACCGCCCTCCTGCGCGAGGCCCGGCCCGACGTGGTGTCCATCGCCTCACCTCCGCCCGCCCATCACCGGCAGGTCGTCGAGGCCGTCGAAGCGGGCTGCCACGTCCTGTGCGACAAGCCCGTGGCCATGACGGCGGCCGAGGCGGAGAAGATGCTCGCGGCCGCCGTCGGACAGGGCGTCCACCACGCCACCGGCTTCATCTGGCGCGGCGACCCCGGGCTCGCCCGGATGCGGGACCTCCTGCGGGCCGGCCGCGTGGGCCGGCCGCGCGAAGTCCACAGCACCTGCGCACTCGGCGCACCGCTCATGGCCATGAACTGGATCTACGACGAGTCCGCGGGCGGCGGCGGGCTCATGCAGCACGGCACCCATGTCATCGACCGTCTTCGCTGGCTGCTCGACGCGGAGTTCACCGCACTGACCGGCCGGCTCCTGCACGACGTGCGCACCGCCCCGGTCGGCCCCGACTTCCATCACACCCTGGACGCCTTCGCCTGGGCCCGGGACAACCACGGCCGTGAACACCCCGGGCTGCCGGTCGCCGAGGTCACCGCCGATGTCGGCTACGACGTCCTCGCCGAGCTGAGCACCGGAGCGCGGGTGCGGCTGTGGGAGTCCACCCACCTGACCGGCCCGGCGGCGGAGGAGATCACGGTCATCGGCGACGAAGGGTCCTTGACCTGGGGCGGTACGGACGGGCTGACCTTCCGGCCCCCCGGCGGCCCCGCGGAGTCGCTCACCGTGGACGGAATGTCCGGCTCCGGGGCCAGTACGCGGCACGAGGTGGGGCTGCGGCGCTGGGAACGGCTCGCCTCGGCCTTCCTCACCTCCATCCGGACCGGCACCCCGCAGGACCATCCCACCCTTGAGGACGGCTGGCGCGTCGCCCGCGTCGTCGACGCCGTCAAGCGCAGCCATACGACCCGACGCTGGGAGGACGTGTGAGCGGGCAGTCGTCCACCGCGCCGAGCACTCGCCTGAGAGTCATGTTCTTCCTCACGGTCCGGGAAGAGGCGCAGGGCCGCTTCCTCGCCGCCTACGACCGCATCTGCGCCGACGTGGCCGATGTCCCCGGGCACCTCGTGGACCAGGTGTGCCAGTCCCTCACCGACCCCGAGGAGTGGGTCATCACCAGCGAGTGGCGCAGCGCCGAGGACTTCCTCGCCTGGGAGGCGGGAGAGGGGCACCGGGAGCTGGCGATGCCCCTCGTCGCCGAGACCACGAGCCGCCGGTCGCTCCGCTTCACCGTACGGCGGGAGACCCACCCGAAGACAGGCGCCCGATGAGCGCCCGGGGACGTGTCCTGATCGCGGGCGCGGGCATCGCGGGACTCGCCACGGGCATCGCCCTGCGGCAGGCCGGCTTCGACGTCGTCGTCCTCGAACGCGCCGACGACCCCCTCGCCGCCGCCGGTTCGGCACTGGGGCTGCACCCGACGGCCGTTCTCGCCCTGCGCTCCCTCGGCCTCGACGGCCCCGTCGTCGAGGCCGGTGCGGAGGTCCACCGGTGGGAGCTGCTGGACTGGCGCGGCGAGCGCATCGGAGGCTGGCCGCAGACCGAGGTCTCCCGGGTGTTCGGGGCCCCGAGCATCACCCTGCCCCGTGCCCGCCTCCACCAGGCCCTCCACGCGGCCACTCCCGCCGGACAGGTGTGCCGCGGCGCCACCGTGGCGGGATACCGCGAGACCGGCGCCGGGGTCGAGATCCTGCTCGCCGACGGCACCCGCGAGAGCGGTGACCTGCTCATCGGGGCCGACGGACTGCACTCGGCGGTCCGCCGCCAGACACACGGGGACGCACCGCCGCGCGCGGCCGGCTTCACCGCGTGGAGAGCCGTCGCCGACCAGGTCCTCCCCGGTGACACCACCGTACCGACGGCACGTCAGATACTTGGCACCGGTGTCACCTTCGGCTCCTGGCCCCTGCCGGGCGGACACACCTACTGGGTCGCGACGGTGTCCGACGACGCGAAGGCAGCGGCGGGGCTCGCCGGCCGCCCGGAGGGATCCGCGCACACGGCAACAGCGCACGCCCTGCTCACGGACGTCTTCCGGACCGCGCCGTCCCGCGCCGCCGGACTGATCGCGGCGACACCGCCGGACCGGGTCGTCCGCACCCCCATCGCCGACCGGCCGCCCCGCGCCGGCTGGTCCACCCCGCGCACCCTGCTCATCGGTGACGCGGCCCACCCCATGGTGCCCACCACCGGCCAGGGCGCCGGGCAGGCACTGCTGGACGCCGAGGCGCTCGGCACCGTACTGCGCGGCGTCGACCTGCGCGAGCACCACGCCCTCGGCGAGCGGCTCCGCGCCTTCGAGGAACAGCGCTTCCCGGTGGCCACCGGAGCCGCGCAGGCCGCATGGCACCTGGGACGCCTCCACCATGAACGGGACCCCGAGCAGGTCGCCCTGCGCAACCGCCGTCTGCGGGCCACCACCGAGGCCGAATGGCTCAGCCGCCAGGGTCTGGGCCCGGCATCCATCGCCGACTCCAGGAGCGCCGGATGAACCGCTACGCACTCACCTTCACCGTGAAACCGGGCAGCGAACCCGATGTCGCCCGCATCCTGTCCGGCTACGGCCGTCCGGCCGCCGGGAGCCGTCCGGACGGTCCCGCGCTGCTGCGCCGGACCTCCGTCTTCCTCGCCGGCAACCGGGTGGTCCGGGTGGTCGACGTCGACGGAAGACTCGCCGAGGTCATGGCCCACCTGGGCAACCAGCCCATGGTCAAGGCCGTCGAGGAGGCGCTCGACCCGTACCTGGAAGAGCCCCGGGACCTGTCCGGAGCCGACGGAGCCCTCGCCTTCCTGCACCGGGCACTCCTGCCGGTCGTCCACGACCGGCGCACCCCCGAACACCTGCTGCCCGGCTCCCCGGGGGACGCCCCGGACCGCGTCGGCCTGCTCTACCCGGCCCTGCCGGGCCGGGGCGGCCGGCTCGCCGAACTCCTCGCCGCCACCCGTGTACTGAGCCCCGACAGCCCGACCACCCTCGCCCGGACCACGATCTTCCGGCGCGGGGACGTGGTCCTGCGGCTGGTCGAGGTACGGGGCTCCACCGGGGACGCCCTCGACCGGATCGCCGCGGCCGCCACCCGCCACGGCGGCGGCGGCCGACTGGCCGAACTGGTCGAGTCCACCGAGAACCTCCACGGGACGGAAGGCTTCAGATCCTTCCTGGCACGGATCTCCCTGCCCCTCCTCACGGACCGCCGGACCGGGGTGTCGACATGAGCGCCACCACCGCGGCCGTACTGGGCCTGGGCGTCATGGGCGGCGGCATCGCCCGCCGCCTCCTGGACCGGGGGGTCGCGCTCACCGTGTGGAACCGCTCGCCGGAGCCCGCCGAAACGCTCGGCGCCCTGGGTGCCGCCGTGGCGCGGACACCCGCCGAAGCGGCCCGCGACGCGGACGTCGTCCTCGTCTCCCTCGCCGACGGCGCGGCCACCGAACAGGTGCTGCTGGGGCCCGACGGCGTCCTCGCGGACGGCCCCGTCGACGGTGTCCTCGCCTCCGCGAGCACCATCTCGCCGGATCTCCTGCGCGTCCTGCGTGAACGCGCGCCCGCCCTGCTCGACCTGGGGCTGCTCGGCAACGGCGACCACGCCAGAAGCGGTGAACTGCGGATCTACGCCGGCGGGACGGACACGGACCTGGCGCGCGCCCGCGGCATCCTCGACCTCCTGGCCAAGCAGGTGGTGCACGTCGGCGGACCGGGCGACGGCATGCGGCTGAAGCTCCTGATGAACACCCTGATGGGCATTCAGGTGCAGGCCATGGCCGAGGCGACCGCGCTCGGCGAGGCGGCCGGACTCCCGCGCCGGACCGTCCTCGACGCCATCACCACCAGCGGATTCTCCACACCGGTCATGGGCTTCAAGGCCCGCCGGATCGCCGCGGACCGATACGACACCCCCGACTTCCGGCTCCGGCTCATGGCCAAGGACCTCGCACTCGCGGTGTCCGAGGCGGACCGCACCGGCCTCCACCTGCCCCTCGTCGCGAGCGCCCTGGCCACCCACGAGCAGGCGGTGCGCCACGGCGACGGAGACCTGGACTGCGCCGCCATCGGCCGCACCCTCACCGCATCCGACGGGGAAGGGGGCAGGCCGTGACCATCGACGTGCACGGCCATCTCAGCCCGCCCGAGTCGCTGCGCCGGTACCCCATGCCCCGCTCGCTCGGCGACGCCGACGCGATGATCGAGACCAAGCTCGCCGCCGGCGTCGATCTGACGATCATCGGCAGCCCGGTGGGAGGCGGCGCGATGGTCCCCCTGCCCGGGGTGGACAACTACGCGCAGACCGAGGAGGAACTGGCCCGCTTCCACGACTGGCTCGGCGACCTGGTCGCCCGCCACCCCGACCACCTGCGCGCCTACGTCTACGTCAACCCGTTCGGGGGAGACGCGCACCTCGCGGCCGTCCGCGCGAGACTTGCCGACGACGGGTTCGCCGGGCTCATCGCCAACAGCAGTGTCGCGGGCCGCTACCTCGACCACCCCGACGCCGCCGACTTCTTCGCCCTCGCGGCGGAGACCGGGGCCCCCGTGCTCCTGCACGCCCCCGCCGCCCCCGCCGCGGGCACCGGACTCGCCGACCTCATGGCCGTCGAACAGCTCGGCCGGTTCGCCGACGTCACGATCGGCCTCGCCTGCTGCGTACTCGGCGGCTGGCTGGAGCGCCACCCCCGCCTGCGGCTCATCGGTCAGGGAGCGGGCGGCGCGCTCGCGCTGCTCGCCGAGAAGCTCGACCGCGCCTGGTCGCCCGAGCACTGGCAGCGGGACCGGGGGCCGCGCCCGGGACCCGCCACCCCGCCTCTGCCCCGGCCGCCCAGCGCCTACCTCCACCGACTCTGGGTGGACACCGCCACCCCGAGCGCCGCGGCCGTGGAACTCGCCCTGCGCGTCTTCGGCCCGGACAAGGTCCTCTACGGCACCGACTCCCCGCCCCTGCCGGGCGGCTCCGTGACCGAGGGGCTCCGGCTCGTCGACGGCCTCGGCATCCCCGAGACCGACCGGCAGGCCGTCCGCGAGGGGAACGCCCGCGCGCTGTTCGGCGCGAGGCTGCCGCCCCCGGCCCCGGCCCCGTCCCGGGCCTGACGGACCGTCACCCGCCCGCCGTCCCTTCCCGTACCGCTTGGAGCATCAGTGACCACCAGCAAGTCCACCATCCGCGTCGTCTCGATCGACGACGTCCCCGCCAACCGCAGGCGCGGCGGCGACCTGCGTACCCTGCTGAGCCCCGGCACCGTCGGATCCACCTCGGGTTTCATGGGCGTGGCGATCCTGGGGCCCGGGGAGCGGGTGGTCGAGCACTACCACCCGTACTCCGAGGAGTTCCTCTACCTCACCACCGGCGCGGTCACCGTCGACCTCGACGGCGTGCCCCACGAGGCCCACGCCGGCCAGGGTCTCCTGGTCCCGGTCGGTGTCCGCCACCGCGTCCGCAACACCGGCGACGAGGAGGCGCGGATCGTCTTCCACCTCGGTCCGCTCGCCCCCCGGCCCGAACTGGGCCACGTCGACACCGAGGTGTTGTCGTGACCCGACGCGCGGTCGTGACCGGCGCGGGGGTCGTGGCACCGGGAGCCACGGGCACCAAGGCCTTCTGGGAACTGCTCTCCTCCGGCCGCACCGCCACCCGGGGGATCACCCTCTTCGACCCCGCGGGCTTCCGCTCCCGCATCGCCGCCGAGTGCGACTTCGACCCCGGCACCGTCCTCACACCGGAAGAGAACACCCGCATGGACCGGTACGTGCGGTTCGGTGTCGCCGCGGCCCGTGAGGCGGTCGCCGAAGCCGGCCTGGTGACCGACGAGGCCCGCTCCTGGCGCACCGCCGTCTCGATGGGCAGCGCCGTCGGGGGCACCACCCGGCTGGAGGCCGAGTACGTCGCCGCCAGCGCCCGCGGCACCACCTGGACGATCGACCACCGCAAGGTGACCCGGGACCTCTTCCGGGTCTTCTCGCCCGCCCCGCTGGCCGGGGAGGTCGCCGAAGCCGTCGGCGCCCGGGGCGCCGTGCACACGGTGTCCACCGGCTGCACCTCCGGCCTCGACGCGATCGGCTACGGCCTGCGGCTCATCGAGGAGGGCAGGGCCGATGTCGTCATCGCCGGCGCGGCGGAATCCCCCGTCTCCCCGATCACGGTGGCCTGCTTCGACGCCATCCGGGCCACCTCGACCCGCAACGACGACCCGGCCCACGCCTCCCGCCCCTTCGACCGCACCCGCGACGGATTCGTCCTCGGGGAGGGCGCCGCCGTCCTGGTACTGGAGGAGGCCGGACACGCCCGCCGCCGCGGAGCGCGCGCCCGCTGCCGGGTCAGCGGCTTCGCCACCCGGGGCAACGCCTATCACATGACCGGCCTGACCAGGGAGGGAGTGGAGCTGGCCGAAGCCATCGACCAGGCCCTGTGGCAGGCCCGGGTGGACCCCGCCGACGTGGACTACGTCAACGCCCACGGCTCCGGCACCCAGCAGAACGACCGCCACGAGACCGCGGCGGTCAAGCGGGCCCTCGGCGCGCACGCCTACTCCACCCCCGTCAGCTCCATCAAGTCGATGGTCGGACACTCGCTCGGCGCCATCGGCGCCATCGAACTCGTCGCCTGCGTCCTGGCGATGGAGAACGACGCGGTGCCGCCGACCGCCAACCTGGAGATCCCCGACCCCGACTGCGACCTCGACTACGTGCCGGTCGAGGCCCGCCCGGCCCGCCTGCGCAACGTCCTCTCGGTCGGCAGCGGCTTCGGCGGGTTCCAGTCCGCCGTCGTCCTCACCCCGGGGGAGCACCCGCGATGACCCGGCGGACCCTCATCACCGGCATGGGCGTGATCGCTCCCTCCGGGACGGGGACCGACGGCTTCTGGCGCTCCGCGCTCGAAGGCCGCGGCGCCCTCGGCAGGCTCTCCCGCTACCCGGCCGGCGACTATCCCCTGACGGTCGCGGGGGAGGTGCGGGACCACGACCCGGCCCACGCCATCGACCCGCGTATCACCGTGCAGACAGACCGCTTCACCCAGTTCGCGCTCGCCGCGGCCGACCTCGCCCTGGCGGACGCCCGGCTGGACCCCGCCACCCTGCCGCCCTACTCCTTCGGAGCGGTGACCGCCAGTGCCGCCGGCGGAGTCGAATTCGGACAGCGGGAGATCGAACGGCTGTGGAGCAAGGGCCCCGCCCAGGTCGGTCCGTACCAGTCCATCGCCTGGTTCTACGCGGCCAGCACCGGGCAACTCTCCATCCGGCACGGGCTCAAGGGCCCCTGCGGGGTACTCGTCGCCGACGAGTCCGGCGGTCTCGACGCCATCGCGCACGCCGCCCGGGACATCCGCTACGGCACCTCCGCCATGCTCGTGGGCGGGGCCGAGGCGCCGTTCGCCCCGTTCTCCATGGCCTGCCAGTACGGGCACGGACTGCTCAGCGACGCGACCGACCCGGACCGCGCCTACCTGCCCTTCAGCCCCCGGGCGCGGGGCTTCGTCCCGGCGGAGGGGGGCGCCGTGCTGGTCGTCGAGGAGGAGGGGCTGCGCGGTGCGGGCCCCCGGCCCCCGGTCCGTGTCGCGGGGCACGGCACCACGCACACCGGAGCCCTGAACCACGAACAGAGCGCGGAGGGCCTCGCCAAGGCGATCACCGCGGCGCTCGACGAGGCCGAGTGCCCACCGGGGGACATCGGTGTCGTCTACGCCGACGGGCTGGCCGTCCCCGAGGCCGACCAGGCCGAGGCGGACGCGCTGCGGGCCGTCTTCGGCCCCGCCCTGCGCACCCTCCCCGTCACCGTCCCCAAGGCCGGTTACGGGCGGGCCTACGCGGGGGCCGCCGCCCTCGACGTGGTCCTCGCGACGCTCACCCTGCGCCATGGCCTGATCCCGCCCACCCCGTACGCCGACGGCACCGACCTCGGCATCGACCTGGTGACCGGCGCGCCCCGGCCCACCGGCACCCGGGCCGCACTGGTCCTCGCCCGGGGCCTCGCGGGCGGCAACTCCGCGCTCGTACTGCGGACCGACGGGTCCTGACCACCCCGACACCGACCCGTCCCGCCCCGACACCGACCCGTCGCGCCCGGACCCCGTCCCACCCCGACCGCGTCCCACCTGTTCACCGCACCCGCACCCGCATCCCTCCGGAGGAGAAGCATGTCCCCATCCACGGCCCTCAGCCACGAGGAACTGGCCGAGGTGATCACCCGGTGCGCCGGGGCCCGCACCGACGCCGCCGCCCTGCGGACCACCCGCCCCACCTTCCAGGACCTGGGCGTCGACTCGCTGGGCCTCCTCGGCATCGTCGCCGAGCTGGAGCAGATGTTCGGCATCCGGCTCGGCGACGACGCCGAGCGCTGCTCGTCCCCGGACGAGCTTCTCGCGACGACCAACACCCTCCTGCGAGAGGCGGCCTGACATGCCCGGCAGCACCAGCAACGCGGTGGTCATCGACGCCCCCCTCGACCTCGTCTGGGAGATGACCAACGACATCGAGGACTGGCCCCGGCTGTTCAGCGAGTACGCGTCCGTCGACATCCTCGAACGCGACGGCGACCGCGTCGTCTTCCGGCTGACCATGCACCCCGACGACCAGGGCCGGACCTGGAGCTGGGTCTCGCAGCGCGAGGCCGACCCCCGCACGCGCACGGTCACCGCGCACCGCGTCGAGACGGGCAACTTCCGGTACATGAACATCCACTGGTCCTACAGCGAGGTCCCCGGCGGTGTCCGGATGGAGTGGCGGCAGGACTTCGCGATGAAGCCCGACGCCCCCGTGGACGACGCCTGGATGACCGACAACATCAACCGCAACAGCGCGGTGCAGATGGACCTGATCCGCCGGCGCGTCGAAGCGCGCGCGGCGGAGGGCATCGCCCGGGCGAAGGAGACGCGCTCATGACCGACGGCAACGCCGGCACCACCACGGACGGGGTGGACAGGGCCCTGCTGGACTCCGCGCGCAGGATCGCGGCCGGACTCCCGGCCCGCTCCCTGGAGATCGAGTCCTCCGGCACCCTCCCCGCCGATCTCGTCAAGGAGTTCACGGAGCGCGACCTGTTCCGCCTCGCCATGCCGGTGGCGCTCGGGGGGACCGGGGCCGCGCCCCGCACCATCGTCGAAGTCATCGAGGAGGTCTCCCGGGGCGACGGGGCGACCGGCTGGTCACTGCTCATCGGGAACATCGGCAACGCCTTCCTCGCCTGGCTGGATCCCGATGTCTCCCGCCGTATCCTGGCCGACACCCCGGACATGATCGTGGCCGGTGGCCAGGCCCCGCTCGGCCAGGCCGTGCCCAAGCCGGACGGCACCGGATACACCCTCACCGGGCGGTGGCCCTTCGGCAGCGGCAGCCTCCACGCCCACTGGTACATGGGCGGCTTCATCGTCATGGAGGGCGGGCGGCCCAGGACCGACGACCGGGGCGCCCCGGTCATGGGAGTCGCGTACTTCCCGGCGGCCCAGGCGGAGATCGACGACACCTGGCACGTCGCCGGACTCCAGGGCACCGGCAGCCACGACATCCTCGCGAAGGACATCGACCTCCCGCTGGCCCACACCTCCGTGCCCTACTTCGCCCGCGCGACGTACGACGACCCGCTCTACCGGCTCACCGCCTACAACCTCCTGCTCACCGTGATGTCGGGCTTCCCGCTCGGAGTCGCCCGCCGCGCCCTGGACGAGGCCCGCGGCCAGTTCGCCGAGCGCAGGCTCCAGGGCGGTGGCACGGCGTACATCGAGGACCCCGCCGTCCAGGTGGCGATGCTCAAGCACGAGACCGCCCTGGACGCCGCCCGGCGCCATCTCCTGGGAACCCTGGACGAGCTGCTGGGCGAACTCGCCCACGACGACCTGGACTACGCGGCGCGGGCCCGGCTGGCCGCCGCGATCATCAACGTCTACGACGTCGGCCGGGAGCTGGTGCAGGGACTGTTCCGGCTCGCCGGAACGGCCGCCGTGCTCGACACCAACCCGTTGCAGCGCTGCCTGCGCGACCTCGTCGCCGGGTCCCAGCACGTCGCCTTCTCCTTCGACTCCCGCAAACGCATCGCCAACGCCCGGCTCGGCCTCCAGACCGCACCCGCGTTCTTCGGCGTGTGAACGGTCCCAACCAGCCGCAACCGAGAACAAGTGAGGCAGAGACTATGTCCGTCACCACACTGGAGAGTTCCCCGGTCGAGGAGGCCGTCCGCCTGGCGGCGACCCTGCCCGGCCGTGCGCTGGAGGTGGAGGCCGGCCGGACCGTTCCGGCGGACCTGGTGGCCGAGCTGCGCGAGGCGGGTCTGTTCAGCCTCATGACACCGGCCTCGTCCGGCGGGCTCGAAACCGATCCGCTCACCCTCGTCCGCGTCGTGGAGGAGCTGAGCCGGGGCGACGCGGCCACCGGCTGGACCGTGCTGATCGGACAGGGCGCCGGATATCTGGCCTGGCTGGACCGCGACGCGGCCCAGGAGATCACCGACAGCACGCCCGCCCCGCTGATCACCGGCTCGATGGCGCCCCTCGGCACGGCCGCCGACACCGGCGCGGACGGGATACGGCTCACCGGCCGCTGGCCCTACACCAGTGGCTGCGGGCTCGCCGACCATCTCGTCGCCGGGTACCGGCCGGCCGGGGGAGCCCCGCGCTTCGCCCTGCTGCCCTCCGCCGCCGTCACCGTCCACGACACCTGGCACGTCGCCGGGTTGCGCGGTACGGGCAGCCACGACATGGAGGCCACCGACGTCCTCGTCCCCCACCGGTTCACCTTCGACCCGTTCGGCCCGGCGCGCGAGGAAGGCCCGCTGTACCGGCTTCCGTACATGACCTACCTGCTCGTCGCGATGGCCGGATTCCCGCTCGGCGCGGCCGGACGCATCGTGGACGAGTACCGCGACATCGTCCTGCGCAAGCGCAACACCGAGCGGACGCTCCTCGCCGAGACCCCCATCGTGCAGGCGGAGATCGCCCGCTGCGACGCCGCGGTCGGCGCCGCCCGGGCCTTTGTCCAGGAGGCCGTCGGCCAGGTCTGGGCGGAGACCCAGGACGGCGTCGCCGCCCGGCGCACCCGTGCGCGGCTGACCGGCGCGGTCCAGCACGCCATGCGGGTGACGCTCGACGTCGCCGACTCCGCGATGCGCGCGTGCGGCGCGAGCCAGCTCTACGACAGGGCACCGCTCCAGCGCTACTTCCGCGATGTCCAGACCGCCGCACAGCACATCGCGTACGGACTGGAGGCGCAGCGCCGCGTGGGTTCGGTCCTGCTCGGCCAGGACGTCCCCGACCACCTCGTCTGACCAGCCCCCTGCCGTACCGCGGCCCTCCCCCCGACCCAGGAGAGAACGATGCACCGAAGCCTGATCGTCGCCCGTATGCTCCCCGACGCCGCCCCGGACATCGCCGAGGTCTTCGGGCGCTCCGACCGCGAGTCCGATCTGCCGCGCACCATCGGGGTCCGTGCGCGGAGCCTCTTCCAGTTCGGCGCGGTCTATCTCCACCTGGTGGAGGGCGACGAGCCGGTCGAGGCGGCCGTGACCCGGAACCGGAAGCACCCGGAGTTCCGGCGCATCAGCGCGGAACTGGGCCCGTTCGTGTCCGCGTACGACCCCGGGACCTGGCGTGAGCCCAAGGACGCCATGGCCCGCGAGTTCTACCGCTGGGAACGTGATGCCTGAGACACCGCCCCGGGGCACCGGGCACCCGAGGCTCCACCGCCTGGCGGATCAGTTCGCCTACGGCTACCGGGCGCCCCCCGGCGCGTCCCCCGCGTACCGGATCTGGTGCGTCGTCGCCGCCGGCCTCGTCCACCTCGGATGGTGGTACAGCGGAGTCCCGTTGAGCGCCGTCCTCCCCGACCCACGTCATGAGAGAGGGACCCCATGAGCGGAGACCCGCGCCGGACCAGCGTCCCGGAACACGGGGCACCCACCCTGCCGGATGCCGTGGCGCTCAACGAACTGGTCGTCACCACGGCCCCGTGGGCCTTCCAGAGCCTGTACGTCGCGGCGAAGCTGGGCCTCGCGGACGCGCTCCGCGAAGGCCCCCGGTCCAGTGCCGACCTGGCCGCGGAGACCGGCGCGCACCCCGGGGCGCTGTACCGCTTCTGCCGGGCGCTCGCCGCCCTCGGAGTGCTGCACGAGCACCCCGGACGGGTCTTCGGCACGACGCCGATGGGCGCCGCCCTGCGCTCCGACGCCCCGCGGGGGCTGCGGCACTTCGTCATCGTCAACGGCGAGGAGAGCTTCCGGGCCTGGGCCGATGTGATGCACACCGTCCGTACCGGCGAAGCCGCCTTCGACCACGTCTACGGCCTGTCGCACTTCGCCTACCTGGCACGGGACGCGGATGCCAGCACCTCCTTCAACGCCATGGCCGGGACGGGCGCCCCGACTCAGACCGTGGACCGCTGCGACTTCGGCAAGGACCGGGTCGTCGTGGACGTCGGCGGCGGCGCCGGTGGCCTCCTGGCCCATGTCCTGGAGCGGAACCCGCAGCTCACGGGGGTTCTCCTGGACACACCAGAAGGCGTCGCCCAGGCTCCCGGACTCCTCGCCTCCCGGGGCGTGCGGGACCGCGCGGAGATCAGGGGAGGGAGCTTCTTCGACTCCGTCCCCACCGGCGGCGACAGCTACATCCTGTCCCGCGTCATCCACGACTGGAACGACGAGGACGCGCTGCGCATCCTGCGCACCGTACGCGGGGCGATGCCGGCGGGGGCGCGGCTGATCCTCGTCGACAAGGTGATCCCCGACGTCGCGGGATTCCACCCGGGGAAGTTCTCCGACTTGCAGATGCTGGTCGTCCTCGGGGGCCGCGAACGCACCCTGGACGAACTGGCCGCCCTGCTGGACCGCGCGGGCTTCCGCATCACCGACACCCGGATGCCCGGGTTCGGGCCGGACGCCCCGTGGGCCGAGGCCCTGATCGAGGCGACGGCGGCCGACCCCGGCGGGAAGGGGGCGTGAGATGCGCACAGCCGTCACGGGCTCCATCGCCACCGACCATCTCACCGTCTTCCCCGGACGCTTCACGGAGCAGCTCCTCGCCGGGCGGCTGGACACCGTGTCCCTGTCGTTCCTCGTCGACGAACTGGAGGTCCGCCGGGGAGGGGTCGCGGCGAACATCTCCTTCGGGCTCGGTGTCCTCGGTCTCGCCCCCGTCCTGGTGGGCGCGGCGGGCACCGACTTCGCCGAGTACGGCGCCTGGCTGCGCGACCACGGAGTCGACACCGGCTCGGTGAAGGTCAGCCGGACCCGCCGTACCGCGCGATTCATGTGCACGACGGACGCCGATCAGAACCAGATCGCCGTCTTCTACGCGGGAGCGATGGCCGAGGCGCGTGAGATCGCGCTGGCGGAGGTCGTGGCGCGCGTCGGTGGGCTCGACCTCGTGGTCGTGGCCCCCGACGACCCCGAGGCCATGGCGCGGCACACCGCCGAGAGCCGCAGGCTGGGCATCCCCCGGGCGGCGGACCCCTCGCAGCAGCTCGCCCGGATCGACGCCGGGGAGGCGCGCCGGCTCGTGGACGGGGCCGTGCTGCTGTTCACCAACGAGTACGAGGCCGCGCTGCTGCGGGAGCGCACGGGCTGGACGGAGCGGCAGGTGCTGGACCGGGTCGGCACCTGGATCGTCACCCGCGGCGGCTCCGGCGTGTCCCTCCTGTCCGCCGGCTCCCGGGTCCGCGCCGTCCCCGCCGCGCCGGCGGACCAGGTGGTCGATCCGACGGGCGGCGGCGACGCGTTCCGGGCCGGCTACCTGGCCGGCCTGGGGCGCGGCCTGTCACCGGAACGCTCGGCGCAGATGGGCTGCGCCCTGGCGGCTGGCGTCCTGGAGACGGTCGGGACCCAGGAGTACACGCTGGTGCCCGCCGAGTTCGCGGCCCGGCTCACGGACGCGTACGGACCGGCCGCGGCACGGGAGATCACGGAGCGGGGGGTGGTGGGCACGGGCACGGGATGAACGGAGCCCGTGCTCCTGGTGGCGCGGGGTGGGCGTGATCGTCATCTGTCGTCCCGCCCACCCCGCTCATCCCGTACGCGCCGGGCGTGGGCCCGTGGTCCGGTCAGACGCCGGCGATGGACTGGATCCAGGGGCGGTACGCGGTCACGTTCGTGTAGGCGGTGATGGTCTGCCGGTCGCTGGTGGAGGCGACGCCGACCTGGATGCCGTTGGCGTTCATCGGGCCGCCCGAGTCGCCGCCCGCGGTGATCCCGTCGCCGCGGCGGGCGCAGATCGCGGAGCCGTTGTAGGCGTCGCGGCAGCCGCCGCTCACGATGACATTGGCGAACTTCAGGTACTGCGACTGGCAGTTGATCTCGGATCCGCACTGGGAGGTGGCGCCCCAGCCGTACACCTGCACGGTCTGGTTCACCGTGACCGAGCCCGGCTGTCCCAGGCGGGCGTAGGTCGCGGCGACCGAGCGGTCGAGTCTGACCAGGGACAGGTCGGAGGACGCGTGGTTGTAGACGCCGGAGGCGTTGGCCACGGTGCCGCCCGCGGTCTGGTCGAGGCTGCCGATACGGAACGACAGTCCGCCGCCGCCGACACAGTGCTTCGCGGTGAGGATCCAGGTGGGCGCGATGATCGAGGCGCTGCACGTCTGTCGGCCGTTGGAGAACAGCCGGGCCGCCCAGGGGGCGTTGGTCGCGAAGCCTCCGCCGATGATCGGCAGGGCCTTGGTGCCGGCTGCGGCGGTCGCGGCGCTTCCGGTGGTCGCCGCGGTCGCGGCGCGGGGCGTGCTCTCCGCGGACGGCGCCGGTGCCTGGGCCGTGGCGGTGGGGGCCAGAGCGACTACGGAGAGTGCGGCGGTCGCGAGCGCGGGTATGAGTCGGGTGATGCGCACGTGGTCTTCTCCATCATGTGGGGGTGGAGCCCTGCCGGGATGCGCAGGGAA
Organism: Streptomyces yaizuensis; assembly: GCF_034961445.1. Lineage (NCBI taxonomy): Bacteria > Bacillati > Actinomycetota > Actinomycetes > Kitasatosporales > Streptomycetaceae > Streptomyces > Streptomyces yaizuensis. The sequence continues at coordinate 163,422 of NZ_BSBI01000005.1, read as the reverse complement.
GGCAGGGACGCACCAGTGGGGTCTTGTTGCGTCCATGACATGTGTGGCTGCGGAGAATCTGGCAGACATCGTGCTCCGGGCACAAGAGGTCGACGGAGGTGACTTGCGCGCGAGGGCGGGCCCCTTGCCCTGTCCCGGCGTCGGACGCCCGGACGCGGACGCGGCACGCCGCCCAGGGATTCCCTGGGCGGCGTGCGGGGGACGGGGGTGCCGGACGGTTCAGCTCGTGGGGAAGTCGTCCGCGGTACGGATCTTGCCCCGGATCCAGGCTCCGGCCTCCTTCAGCGAGGCGGTGCCGACGCTGGGGCCGCCCGCCGCGCAGGTGCCCGGCTTGAAGGCGGCTCCGCTGCGGTGGTCGTCGGAGTAGTTCCAGTTGACCCAGCTGATCTTCTTGGACGCCATCAGGTTCAGATACTTCTGCGTCATGGTGAAGTCGTTGGCGCCCTCGCCCAGGTTGTTCTGGGTGCCGAACTCGGAGACGAAGACGGGGATCCTGTCGGCGGCCCGGGTGAGGCCGTCGAGGTACCGCTGGCCGTGCGACGCGGCGTAGAAGTGGAAGGTGTACATGATGTTCTGGAGCTGGAGGGGGTTGTTCACGACCTCGGACTCGTCGGTGGGTCCGGAGAGGCCGAAGGACGCCCAGTCGGGGGTGCCGACCAGGACCGGGGTGTTCGGGGCGAACTGGCGGATGTACGGGATCAGGTCCTCGGCGTAGGTCTTGACCGTCCACCAGTCGACCCGGTTGCCCTGCCAGTTCTTGCCGTTGGGCTCATTGGCGATCTCGAAGAGCAGGTTGTTCTTGCCCCGGTGCCGCTCGGCCACGTCCTTGAAGAACTTCTTCGCGTGCGCCGCGTACGTCCAGGGGTCGCCGTCCCCCCAGGTGGCGTCGTTGCCGTCGCCCAGCATGTGCCAGTCCACGATGACGTACATGCCCCGCGCCGTGGCCTTCTCGATGAGGTCGTGGACCTGGTTGGTGTACTTCACCGGGTCTTCCAGGTAGCCCTTGTCCACCGCGTCGACATACATGGAGACGCGCAGGACGTCGGCCTTCCAGTCGTTGGCCAGGACATCGAGCGAGCCGTTGTTGTAACAGCCGGGGAACCACCCGATGCCGTGGGTGGACATGCCGCGCAGCTGGATCGGCTTGCCGAACTGGTTGCACAGCTTGGTGCCGCAGACCTTGAGCTGTCCGTTGATCGCGACCGGCGATCCCGCGGGCGCCTGCGCCGCCGGGACCTGCGCGGCCGGGACCCGAGGCGCCGGCACCGCGCCCGCGGGGGCCCGGTCCGGGGTCGCCGCGGGCGCGGCCGGGGCGGCGGCGAGGCCGAGGGCCAGTGCGGCGGCGACCGTGCCCGCGCCCGCCAGCGAACGCACTCGATTGCGCGAGATGTCCATGGGTCTCCCTGTGCCTGATGAGGGTGGGTGAAGACTTATAGGAAACTTTCCTAACGGTAGGCAGTTACAACAATCTGTTGCAAGAGGGCGGGGTGGAAAAGATCGTCGGCGGGCGGGCCCGCGGCCCGCGCGCTTCCGTTTCGTACCGGTCCTGCCGGTCCTGCCGGTCCTGCCGGTCGTATCGTCGGGGTCGGGTCAGGACGTCGTGGCCGGGGCTCGCAGCGGCTCGGCCAGCCGCCCCAGCAGGGCCGCGACCAGGGCGGTCTGGGCCGGCACGGTGTCGGGGTAGATGAACTCCCCCTGGGCGTGGGCGCCGTCGCCCACCGCGCCCATGCCGCACAGCACGGGCAGCCCGAGGGCGGCGACGAAGTTGGCGTCGCTGGCGCCGCCGACGGCGGTGTCGGGCAGGTCGCGGCCCTGCTCGCGGGCGACCTCGCGGGCGAGGGCGAGCAGCGGGGCGGAGGCGGCGCCGAGGGTCATCGGCGGCCGGTTCCAGGCGTGGTCGATCTCGATCCGGACGCGGGGGTCGCCGACCTCGATGGCGTCCATCTCCGCGTCGACGCGGGCCTGTTCGGCCGCGCTGCTGATCCGGATGTCGACGCTCGCGGTGGCCTTCCCGGCGACGACGTTGGTGGCGGAGCCGCCCTTGATCAGGCCGGTGTTGACCGTCGTGCCCTTCTCGGGGGCGGCGACGGCGGCCGCGGCGACCACGAACTCGGCCAGCGCGGTGATCGCGCTCGCCCCGTCCTGCGGTGCCAGCCCGGCGTGCGCCTCGATCCCGACGGCCGTGACCTGGAAGATCCCGGAACCCTTGCGGGCGGTCTTGACCGCGCCGTGGGCACTCGGCTCCAGCACCAGGGTGACGTCCGCCTTCCGCGCGACCTCCTCGATCACGGGCCGCGAGGACAGGGAGCCGATCTCCTCGTCACCGTTGAAGAGGAAGGTGACCGTGGGCAGGGGCGTGCCGCTCTCCCGGGCGAGCCGCAGCGCCCAGATGCCCTGGATGAGCCCGGTCTTCATGTCGAAGATGCCCGGCCCGCTCAGCTTCTCCCGGCCGTCGCCGTCCGGCGCCGGCTGCACCCATCCGGCGAGGGTGCCGGTCGGCCAGACGGTGTCGTAGTGGCCGACGAGCGCGACATGCCCGGCGCCGGTGCCCGCGTAGGTCAGTGTGAGGGTGTCGCCGCACTCGCCGCCGGGGTGGCGCTGTTCGTGGTCGGGCCGGCCGAGCCGGCTGACGGTCAGCTCGCGCAGGAGGTCCAGGCCCCCCGCGAGCCCCGGCAGGTCGTAGCTCCCGGTCTCGTGGCGGACGAGTCGCAGGATGTCGGTGACGATCTCCGACGACACCTCGTGGGCGCGGTCGGTGAGTTCGGCTGCGGGCGATTCGCTCATGGTCTGCTCTCTCGTCATCTCTTGTACGGGGTCGGGGGGCTTTCGGCGGAACGGGCGGGTCAGCTGATGCCGAAGGGGATGCCGAGCAGGTACCAGGCCACGAAGAACGCCATCCAGGCGACCCAGACGACGGCGGCGATCGGGATGGTGAAGGAGGCCAGGGTGCCGATCCCGGCGGACTTGCGGTACTGCTGGATGAAGCCCAGGGCCATCACGAAGTACGGGCTCATCGGGGTGACGCAGTTGGTGACCGAGTCGGCGACGCGGTAGACGGCCTGGGTGGTCTCGGGCTCGATGCCGATGAGCATCAGCATGGGCACGAGGACCGGCGCTGCCAGCGCCCACAGTGCGGAGCCGCTGGTGATGACGAGGTTCATGAACGTGATCAGCACGGCGATGCCGACCAGCACGGTCCAGCCCTCCAGGTCGAGGGCGCGCAGCGTCTCGGCGCCCTTGACGGCCAGGATGTCGCCGATGTTCGTCCACTTGAAGTAGGCGAGGAACTGGGAGATCGCGAAGAACAGGACGAGGATCGGCGCCATCGACCGGGTGCCGTCGACCATCGCGGCGATGATGTCGCGGGCGGCGGTGAAGCTGCCGCTGATCCGCCCGTAGACGGTGCCGAGGACGGCGAAGAACACGCCCAGGACGAGGGCCATTCCGCCGATCAAGGGGGAGTTGACGATGCCGCTGCCTTCGCCGCGCAGCGGTGAGGACGTGGGGACCATGGCCAGCACCAGGAACGCGATGAAGGCGGCGGCGACCAGTCCGGTCGTGCGCAGCGCGCGGCGCTGCTGCTCGGTGACCTCGATCGCCGCCAGCTCCGCGGCGTCGAGCGCGGCCACCGGCTCGTCGGGCTCCAGGTCCGGGCGCCGGGCGATGACCTTCTCCACGACGAGGGTGATCACCAGGGCGACCAGGACCGACGAGCCGACTCCGAAGAAGTAGTTGCCCACCGGGGTGATGACGTAGTCGGGGTCGATGGTGTGGGCGGCGCTGGTGGAGATGGACGACAGCAGGACGTCGGTGGTGGTGAGGGACGGGGAGGCGTTGTAGCCGGCGGAGATCGAGACATAGGCGACGATGCAGCCGAGGACCGGGCTGCGGCCCGCCGCACGGAAGATCAGGGCGCCGATCGGGATGAGCGTGAAGTAGGCCGCGTCACCGGCGACATGGCTGACCATGGCCGTCATGGACAGGGCGAAGGTGAGGTACTTGCCCGGCACCCGCGCGACCATGCGGCGCAGCAGCGCGGAGAACAGTCCGCTCTTCTCGGCGACGACGATGCCGAACATCACGGTCAGGATGGTGGCCAGCGGCGGGAAGGCCGCGAAGTTGTCGACGGCCCCCTCGATGGCCATGGTGAGCCCGGCCTTGCTGAGCAGGCTCTCCACGGTGATGGTCTCGCGCGAGCCGGGGTGGACGGCGCTCACGTCGGCCGCCGCCAGCACGGCGCTGAGGACGGCGACGACCCCCGCGAGGATCCAGAACAGCCAGAACGGGTGGGGGAGTTTGTTGCCGACCCGCTCGATCGCCGCGAAACCCCGGAACGCGGTGCGCAGCACTCTCGACTGAGGCTCGGCCTGCGGAGTCTGGGCGGAGGTGACGCTCATCGGTACCTCTTTGCATGGTGCGAAGGATGTTCCTGCGAAGAATGGCATTCGAGTGAGAGATTCCCTAGTGTCTGGATATAACGATGGGATTAACTGGCGGTCTCGGGGGGTCGGGCTAGGGTGACATGCCATGACCCGCCCTCTCCTCGACGAGCTCGACCGGCGCCTCATCGGCGCGCTGCATCTGGCACCCCGGGGCACCTGGGACGACATCGGCGGGATCCTGGCCGCCGATGCCAGTACGCTCAAACGCCGCTACGACCGGCTGCGCGAGGCGCGCATGGTCCGCGTGATCGGGCAGGCCGACTGGGGTGTGCACTCCACGGCGATGCCGGTCCATGTCTTCCTGGACATCACCGGCGAGACCCCGCTCGCCGTCCTGGGGCGGCTGTGCGACCTGCCGCACCTCCAGCTGCTGGCGCAGATCTCCGGCGACTACCCCCTGTACGCCGTGGTCCACGCGCCCTCCGAGGCCGCGACCAGTCAGGCGATCGACCGGATGTTCTCCATCCCGGGGGTCCGCCGGGTCAACGCCCTGCCCGCGCTCAGCACCCTGCGCCGGGGCATCACCTGGGATCCCCGGTTCCTCACCGACACCGAACGCGACGACCTGCTGACGCTGATCGGCGCCCGGCCGGGGGGCACCGCGACGGCGACCGCGACGCCGCCCGCCAAGCCGCTCAGCGAGGCCGAGCGGACCGTCGTCGCCGAGCTGATCCAGGACGGCCGCGCGTCCGCCGCGGGCATCGCCAGGACCGCCGGCCTGGCGACCTCCACCGCGCACCGGGTCGTCCGCCGGGTCCTCGACGAGGGGTGGGTCAGGCCGCGCCTGGAGATTGTGTCGGAGTGGCTCGACTTCCAGACCCCGTTCATGCTCCGCCTGCGCGTGGCCCCGGGTCGGACACCCGACGTCATGCGCCGCATCGACCAGCTGCCCCAGACCCGGCTCGTCGCCCATGTCGCCAGCGATATGTCCGTGCTGGCCACGGGTCTGGTCACCGACCGTTCCGCCCTGGCGCTCTTCATCGACGACGAGCTGGCCGGGATCCCCGGCATCCTCGCCGTCAGCGTCGATGTCATGTTCGTGGAACCGCGCCGCTACTGGGTCGACCGCGACCTGGACTCCGGCCTGGGCGCCTTCCACGCGCCGACGCTGCTGTAGGGCGTACGGCGGTGGTCGTGGTGCCGCCCTGGATCGAAACCCCCTGAACCCGCCCATTCCCCCTGGCATATTTTTAACGGTTCATCAGATGTACTGACAAGGGCGGGTGGGGGATGGGAGTTTCCCTGCGGGAGTGGATCACGGGTGGCGCTCCCGGACCTCCCTGACCACCACCCGTACGGGCAGGGGGAATTGGTGTTCTCCAGGAAACATTCATATCGCGGTGGGGCGACGCTCACCACGGCGGTCGCGGCGGCGCTCGTCGCGGGGCTGACCACCCCGGCGGCATCCGCCTCCGCCGGCCCTTTGGGCGGCACGGCCGGCGCCGTGGCCTTCGGGGCGGGCGCCGCACTCATGGACCGGGGCGGCACGGCGGGCGGGGGCGGTGCCGCCGGCCTCCACTGGGTCACCCTCATCACCGGTGACCGGGTCGGCGTCGACGCCCAGGGCAGGGCGGCCGCTCTCGACCGGGCCGAGGGCCGCTCGGGCATCCCCGTCCAGACCTTCACCCAGGACGGCAGCACCTACGTCGTACCCGCCGACGCCCGCTCCCTGATCGCCGCCGGCCGCCTCGACCGGCGGCTGTTCGACATCACCGAGCTGAGCAGGGCCGAGAGCCGTGCCGCGTACCGCGAGGGCCTGAAGGTCATCGTCGCCTACGACGGCGCCCCGGGGGCCACGGCCAGGAAGGGCCTGCGTACGGCGGGAGACGTCCGGGTCGGCCGGACCCTTCCGGTCCTGAACGCGGACGCGGTGACCATCCCGGGCCGGGAGGCGAGCGCCCTGTGGGACTCCCTCACCCGTACCGGCGGAGGCACGGACGCGCGGACCACCACCGTCTCCGGCGTCCGGCACATCTGGCTGGACCGCGTGTACTCGGCCAAGCTGGACAAGAGCGTCGCCCGGATCGGCGCTCCCCAGGTGTGGCGGGCCGGTTTCGACGGCACCGGTGTCAAAGTCGCCGTCCTCGACACCGGAGTGGACCGGACCCACCCCGATCTGACGACGCAGGTCGTCGCGGAGAAGAACTTCACCGACGCCAAGGACGTGAAGGACCGGCACGGCCACGGCACCCATGTCGCCTCCACCGTGGCGGGCACCGGCGCCAGATCGGGCGGTACGCACAAGGGGGTCGCCCCCGGCGCCCGGATCATCAGCAGCAAGGTGCTCAACGACCGCGGCTCCGGCACCGCCTCCAGCATCATCGGGGGGATCGACTGGGCCGTGGCCCAGGGAGCCGACGTCATCAACATGAGCCTCGGCGCCCCTGACGGTCCGGAGATCGACCCGGTGGAAGCCCAGGTCAACAAGGTCTTCCAGGAGAAGGGCGTGCTCTTCGCCGTCGGCGCGGGCAACGAGGGAAGGCGTGGCCCCACCGGTTCGATCAGCTCCCCGGGCAGCGCCGACGGGGCCCTGACCGTCGGCGCCGTGGACGACGACGGGGCGACGGCCCCCTTCTCCAGCCGGGGCCCGCGGGCCGACGGCGGCGCGATCAAGCCGGACGTCGCCGCCCCCGGTGTGGACATCGTCGCCGCCGCGGCCGCCGGTACCGAGGTCGATCCGCAGGCCCCTGCGGGGTACGCCACCCAGTCCGGCACCTCGATGGCCACCCCGCACGTGGCGGGAGCCGCGGCCCTGCTCAAGCAGCGGCACCCCGGGTGGACGGGCGATCGGCTGAAGAGTGCCCTGACCGCTTCCACCGAGGATCTCGGCCGGCCCGCCGTGGAACAGGGCACGGGCCGGATCGCCCTGGAGCGGGCGATCGGGCAGAGCGTCGTCGCCGACCCCTCGTCGGTGAGCTTCGCCCAGCAGTCGTGGCCGCACCACGACGACACCCCCCAGACCCGGAAGATCACCTACCGCAACCTGGGCGACACGGACATCACCCTCGATGTGAAGGCCACCGGATACGGCCCGAAGGGCAGGCCCGCCCCGGCCGGCTTCTTCACCCTGGGCACCGGCCGGGTAACCGTCCCCGCCGGCGGCACCGCCTCCGTGGACCTGTCCGTGGACACCCGCATCGGAGGGACGGCCGACGGCTACTACTCGGCCTCCGTCGTGGCGACCGGCGGCGGGCAGAGCGTGCGCACCGTCGCGGGCGTGGAGCGGGAGCCGGAGCGGTACGACCTCACCATCAAGTACATCGGACGGGACGGCAAGCCGACCCGGAACCTCTCCTCGATGCTCTACGGGCTCTTCGAGGACGGGGGTTCGTACATGTTCGACGACGAGGCCAGCAGCGTCACGATCCGCCTCCTGCGGGGCGAGTACGCCCTCAGCTCCAGCGGAGCCGTGGACCCGAGGAACTACGCCAAGGGCTACGACCTGCTCATCCAGCCGAGGCTCTCCCTGACCAGGAACACCACGGTCACCGTCGACGCCCGCAAGGCCAAGCCGGTCTCCATCACCGTCCCGGACCGGAAGGCGAAGCTGAGCCGCGCGGTGCTCGGGTACGCGGTGGGCAAGGGCGCCCATCGGAGCAACGACGGCTTCTTCTTCGACTCGCTGACCAATGTGCGCACCGCGCATCTGGGCCCGGAGGCCACCGCCGGCTCGTTCGCCGAGTCCTGGACCACCCGGTGGAAGCCGGTCGGCCCGACCGAGTACACCACGGTCACCGGTGGCCCGGCGAAGAAGTACTCCACCGGCTACACCAAGAAGTTCAAGGCCGGTGACTTCGCCACGGTGAAGGTCGGCACGGCGTCCTCGGTGAAGGGCAAGTACGGCTATCTCACCCTGGCGAGCGAGCTGGGCGGCATCACCTCCTACCTGGACGGCGGACCGCAGCCCCTCCCCGGCGTCCGGAACCTGGCGGTCGCTTCGGGCCCCGGAGCCACCTGGTCCCTGGAGAGCGTCCAGTCCCGGGCGAAGGTGCCGGACCCCTGGGGGGACGAGGTGAGGACCTTCACCCCGAGCAAGGTCTACCGTCCGGGCCGGACCTACACCGAGACCATCGGTACGGGGGTGCACTCGCCGCTGGTGCGGAAGGACATCAGCGGTGCCTACCGCGAGGGCGGCAGGATCTACGGCGATGTGGCCCTCTTCAGCGACGGCAAGGGCCAGCCGGCCTACTCCCACCACGCGTCGGCGAAGACCACCCTGCACCGGGGGACGACGAAGATCGGTGAGACGAAGGACCCGATCAGTGCGTCGAACCCCTTCGAGGTCGGCGCGGACCGGGCCGTGTACACCCTGGCCACCTCGGTGCGGCGGGACAAGAAGATCACCAGGACCGCCGTCCGTATCGACGCCGCCTGGACCTTCACGTCGCAGCAGCCCGCCAAGGGCACGGTGGACACGCTGCCGCTCTCCTCGGTCCGCCTCGACGCGAAGCCGGCGCTGGACAACACCGTCCCGGCGGGCAGGCAGGCCACCATCCCCGTGACCGTCGAGGGCCCGGCGGCGGGCAAGGGGCTGAAGTCCCTCACGGTCTCCGTCTCCTACGACGGCACGTCATGGAAGAAGGTGACGGTCACCCGGGGCAAGATCACGGTGAAGAACCCGGCCAAGGGCAAGTCGATCTCCTTCCGGGCGCAGATCGTGGACACGAAGGACAACAGGAGCACCATCACCGTCCACGACGCCTACCACGGCACGTAGGCCGTGACGGCCGCCGGCCCACCGCGCTCGGCGTGGGCCGGCGGCACGGGCCCGTGGCGGTCCGGAACTCCTGACACCGGTCGACGCGCCGGAGAGCCGGACCCCCTCCACCCCGATCGGTGGAGGGGGTCCGGCCTTTACCGGTCAGTGATCAGGGGGCCAGGGTCAGAGGTAGATCGTCTGCGTCTGCTGGTAGGACGCCAGGCCCTCCGGCCCCAGCTCCCGCCCAAGGCCGCTCGACTTGATGCCACCGAAGGGGGCCGCAGGGTCGGGTATGTAGCGGTTGACGCCGATGGTCCCCGTCTGCACCCGGCGGGCGACGGCCGCTCCGCGCTCCGGGTCGGAGGTCCACACCGTACCGCCGAGGCCGAAGTCGGAGTCATTGGCGAGACGTACGGCGTCGTCCACGTCGTCGTACGCGATGACGGAGAGCACCGGACCGAAGATCTCCTCCTGGGCGACGACGGAGGTGTTGTCGACATCCGCGAAGACGGTCGGCTCCACGAACCAGCCCCGGTCGAGACCGGCGGGGCGGCCCCCGCCGGTCGTCAGGCGCGCGCCGTCGCCGAGGCCCTTGGCGATGTACGACTCGACCCGCTCCCGCTGGAGCCGCGTGGCCATCGGCCCGATCCGGGTCGCGGGGTCGCTCGCGTCGCCGACGGGGAGGGACCCGGCGAACGCGGTGAAGGCGTCGACCACTTCGGCGTACCGGTGGCGCGGGGCCAGGACGCGGGTGCCCAGGAAACAGGTCTGGCCGTTGTTGAGGAGAGTGGCGCCGAACAGACCCTCGCCGATCTTCGCCAGGTCCAGGTCGGCGTCGTCCAGGACGATCGCCGCGGACTTGCCGCCCAGCTCCAGGGTGACCGGGCGCAGCAGCCGGCCGCAGACCTCGCCGATGGCGCGGCCGGCGGCGGTGGAGCCGGTGAAGGCGACCTTGTCGACGGACGGATGCGCGACCAGGTGGGCCCCGGCCGCCCGGCCGCCCGGGACGATGTTGACCACACCGGGCGGGAGGCCCGCCTCTGCCACGGCCTCGGCCAGCAGATAGGCGTCGAGGACCGTCTCGGGGGAGGGTTTGACGACGACCGTGCAGCCGGCCGCCAGCGCCGGGGCGAGCTTGAACATGGTCAGGGCCTGGGGGAAGTTCCACGGGACGATCGCCGCGACGACGCCGACCGGTGCCCTGCGGACCTCGATCGGGCCGCCGAGGAGCCCCGGCCGCGTCTCCGCCACCGACAGCTCCCGCGCCAGGCCCGCGTAATAGCGCAGAATCGCGCTCGGATAGCCGGCCTCCAGCTGGCGGGCGACCGCGACGGGCATGCCGTTCTGTGCGCTGACCCGGGCCACGAATCCGTCGGCCCGCAGGTCGATCGCGTCGGCGAGGCGCTCCATCGCCCCGGCCCGGCGGGCGGGCTCCCAGCCCGCCCAGCCCGACGGGTCGTCGAAGGCGGTACGGGCCGCGGCGACCGCGCGGTCGATGTCGGCCCCGGTGCCCTCGGGGACCTCGCCGAGCGGTTCCTCGGTACTGGCGTCGACCGGGGTGATCGTGCGGCCGCTGTCGGGGCGGACCCAGGCGCCGCCGATGTAGAAGGTGTCGTAACGCAGATCCATCACAGGACTCCTCGGTCGTGGGGGCGCGAGGAGCGGGACGAGGGGGCGGTGGCACGGCGCGGGGCCGTGGCGGGGGCGTCGGGGGCGCCGCTGTGCGCGGGGCGGCCCGGTGCGGGGGCCACCACGCGGCGGATCGCCGGTGCGGTGCGGGCCGGCCGGGGGCCCGGCACGCGGGGGAGGGCGCGACGAGGGTACGGGGCTCGCTCCGCCAGGACGCCCCCGCGCACGGGCGGCGCTGCGTCGATCCGCATGGTCCGGCTCCTTTGCCAGGGGTTTCCGGCACAGTAGAGCAGCGCGGACCGCGCGGACTGTTCACATTCTGGACAACGTTCCGGCGCCCGGCCGGTTGCATCGCCGCCGCGCTCCCGGGTGATCTGCGGGTCCGGGCTCAGGCGGTGATCCGTAGTGCGCGCATCCGGTTGTAGAGCGTGGTGCGGCTGATGCCGAGACGTTTCGCGGCCCGCAGCTTGTTGCCGTCGCACGCGAGCAGGGCGGCGGCGATCGTGTCGTACTCGGCACGTTCCAGCGGTGTCAGGGCGCGAAGGCCCGGGCTGACCCGGTACCGCTCGGGCAGATCGCGGGGGGTGATGTCCCCGGCGGACCGGCGCTCGACGGCGCTCCGCACGACCGTGTGCAGCTCCCGCAGGTTGCCGGGCCAGGGGTGGCCGGAGAGGGCGGCCAGGGCGGCCGGGGTGAAGCGCGGCCGGCCGCCGGTGCCCGGGGCGTCGACCAGGGGGTCGAGCAGGGCGTCGACCATGGTCCGGACGAGTTCCGGCAGCTCCGCCGTACGGTCGCGCAGCCGGGGCAGTTCGATGTGGTCGGGGCAGTCGGCGGCGAGGGCCGCGTGGGGGCCGGTCAGCTCGGCCCGGGGCGGTCCGGTCAGGGCGATCCGCGGGCCGGGCCGCCCTTCCATGATCCGCCGCAGGCGTGCCGTGGAGGCCGCGGGCAGCAGCTGTACGTCCTCGACGACCAGCAGGCCGGGGCCGCTGCCGGCCGCCTGCTCCGCCGGCGCGGGCTCCAGGCCGGCCAGGGCCCGGTCCAGATCGGTGAGCCAGGCGGCTTCGCCCCGTACCGCCGCCTCCGAGGCGTCGAGGGTGATGACACGCGCCGGCTCCGTACCCGCGAGCGACCGCGCCGTCGTGGTGCGACCGGTACCGGGCACGCCGCCGACGTACACCGGGGGTGCCGCGGGAGCGGCGGACTGCCGCAGGGACCCGGAACCGGACCTGGGGCCGTGGCGGTGGGCCGGGGGAGCGGCGCTCCGAGGCCGGTGGAACGTGAAGAGCACCCTGTCGGACCCGGCGACGGCCCGGAAGGTCACGGCCAGGGTCCGCCCCGAGGACAGCTCGACGGCCGGCAGCCGGTACTCGTCACCGGCACCGGCACCGGCACCGGCACCGGCACTGGCACCCACGGCCTCGCGGCCCGGCCCGGCGTCGGCGGCGATGCCCCGCAGGCGTACATGGTCGACAGGGTCGAGGAGTTCCACGGCGGCGGGAGTGGCCAGCACCACCCCTTCGCCGAGGACGAGCACCGCCCGGTCGCGTCCGGCCGCCGCCTGGAAGGCCGCCAGCATCCGCTGCTCGGCCGCGCGAGCGGTGCGCAGCAGCCGTTCCTCGATGTCCCGGGCGGCGCGCGCGACGAGCGGGGCCAGCAGCGGGGAATCGCTTCCGCTGTGGCAGGTGATGTCCAGTACGCCCTGGAGCCGGCGGGTCACCGGATGCGTGATCGGATGGCCGTAGCAGCTGAACCGTTTGAACGGCTCCAGATAGTGCTCATCGCCGTGCACGGCGACGCCCCGCCGCAGCTCGTGCGCGGTCGCTATCGAGTTCGTCCCGGTCGTCTCCTCCAGGAACACCCCGCCCGCCACCACACCCAGCGCCTCCAGCCGGTCGCGCAGTGGACGCGCCCCGCAGGACAGGTCCACGATCCGCGACTCGCGATCGGCGAGCAGGACACAGAAGTCCGCGTCGCCGAGCTGACCGGCCAGCTCGGCGAGGACCGGTCCGGCGGCGGCCCGCAGCCGGCCACGCCGGTCCACCGCGTCCGGCTCCACCCGCAGGTTCGGCGCGGTGGGCGTCAGCCCGCTCCGCTCGGACCGCCACCAGGAGTGCGCGATCTCCGGACGGAGCGTGGTGTCATCAGGGCGCACAGCGACCTCCGATGCCCGTCGTGCGTACGCGCAGGGTAGAACGGTTCATCCGGGCGGCGGAAGCCGCGTTCCGTTTCCGGGGGCCGATACGGGAGGGGCCGCGGGCGGGGCAGCGGCCGCGGCCGCGTCCAGATGTGCGGTCAGCGCGGCCCGCAGCTCGCCGGGCCGTTCGGCGGCGAGATGGCCGCAGTCGATCACGGCGAGCGAACTGCCCGGAATGCCCTCCGCGAGTTCCCGGGCGTGCGCCACCGGGGTCGCGCTGTCCCGGGAGCCTCCGACGACGAGGGTGGGGGCGGTGATCCGGTGCAGGTCCGGGCGGAGGTCGTACGCGGCGAGGGCGTCGCAGCAGGCCGCGTAGCCGACCGGGTCCGCCCCGGCCAGGTCGCCGAGGAGTCCGCGGGCGAAAGGGGTACGCGTCTCCGTGTCCGCCGCCGCTTCCGTAGCGGCGAACCAGCGGGCCGGGCTGGTCTCCAGCAGGGGAGCGGTCCCCCGGAGCCGTACCAGGCCGGCCCGCTCGTACCACGGTTCCGGCGGCCCGAACCGCGCGGACGAGCAGACCAGCGCGAGCGAGGCGACCCGCCGCGGGCAGTGGGCCGCGAGCCGCGCGCCGATGGCGCCGCCGAGGGAGATGCCCGCGTAGTGGAACCGGTCCCAGCCGTGGTGGTCGGCGACGGCGAGCACCAGCGACGCCAGATCCTCGACCGTGGTACGGCCGGGCTCCGGGGCGGGCAGGACATCGGCCCGGGAGCCGCCGTGCCCGGGCAGGTCGAAGCGGAGCACCCGGAAACGGCGGGAGAGGGCCGGCAGCTGGCGCTCCCAGACAGCTGTGGAGGTCCCGAGGGAGGGGCCGAGGATCAGCGGTGGGGCGCCGGCCGGACCGGCGAGGTGGTGATGCAGCACGGATCTCCCGCACATCGATGGTTGATGGTCGGTCAGCGTTCGAGGACGAGGGCGAGGCCCTGTCCGACGCCGACGCAGAGGGTCGCGACGCCGGTGCCGTGCCCCCTGCGGGCGAGCTGATGGGCGACGGTCCCGGCCAGGCGGGCACCGGAGGCGCCCAGTGGATGGCCGAGGGCGAGGGCTCCGCCCTGGGGGTTGAGGATCGCCGGGTCGATATCCGGCCATGCGGCGAGACAGCCGAGGACCTGCGCGGCGAATGCCTCGTTGAGTTCGAGGACGTCCAGGTCGGCGAAGGTCCGGCCCGCCTTGGCGAGCGCACGGTGCACGGCCTCGACCGGCCCCAGGCCGAAGTAGTGGGGATCGATGGCACAGACACCGGTGGCCGCGATCCGGGCGAGGGGTTCGCGGGCCATGCTCCGGAGCCCTTCCTCGTCCGCGAGGAGCAGCGCCGCCGCGCCGTCGTTGAGGGGCGAGGCGTTTCCGGCGGTGACCGTGCCGCCGTGCGGACGGAAGGCCGGCCGGAGCGCCGCGAGTCCGGCGAGGGAGGTGTCCGGGCGTACGCACTCGTCCGCCGCGACCAGGTGCGGTCCGCCCCGGCGCCGCGGGACCGGCACGGGCGCCAGTTCGGCGTCGAACAGCCCCTCGGCCTGCGCGCGGGCGGCCTTCCGGTGGCTCAGCAGGGCGTACTCGTCCTGCTGGACACGGCTGATTCCGTACTTCTCGGCGACGAGTTCGGCGGACTCGCCGAGGGGCACCGTCCACTGCGGCTCCATGGCCGGGTTGACCATGCGCCAGCCGAGGGTGGTGGAGTACATCTCGGTGTGGGCCGCCGGGAACGCCCGGTCGCTCTTGGGCAGGACGTAGGGGGCGCGGGTCATGGACTCGACACCGCCCGCGAGGACGACGGACGCGTCACCGCAGGCGATGGCGCGGGCGGCCTGGACGACGGCCTCCAGGCCGGAGGCGCACAGGCGGTTGACGGTGACGCCCGGGACGGTCGTGGGCAGCCCGGCGAGGAGGGCGGCCATGCGGCCGACGTTGCGGTTCTCCTCGCCCGCGCCGTTGGCGTTGCCGAAGTGGACGTCGTCGATCCGCTCCGGTTCGAGGCCGGGTGTCCGGGCGAGGAGTTCCCGTACGACATGCGCGGCGAGGTCGTCGGGACGGACGGAAGCGAGGCCTCCGTTGTACTTCCCGATCGGGGTGCGTACGGCGTCGACGATGTAGACGTTCTTCACCGCGTGCCCTCCTGTGTGCCGTTCCGCAGCTCGTCCCGCAGCTCGTCCCGCAGTTCTTCCCGCAGCTCTGCCGCGACGGAGAGCCGGGCACCGGTCCTCTCCGCGATCTCCGCGATCTCCACCCCCGGCGCGGTCTCGACCAGCACCAGGCCCTCGTCCGTGACATCGAGGACGCCCAGGTCGGTGATGATCCGGTCCACGCAGGCCCGGCCGGTCAGGGGCAGCGCGCACTCGGTGAGGATCTTCGGGGAACCGTCCTTGGCGGTGTGGGTCATCACCACGACGACGGTACGGGCGCCGTGGACGAGGTCCATCGCGCCGCCGATGCCGGTGACGAGCTTCCCCGGGACCGCCCAGTTGGCGAGGTCGCCCTTCTCGGACACCTGCATCGCGCCCAGGACGGCGACGTCGATGTGCCCGCCCCGGATCATCCCGAACGACAGGGCCGAGTCGAAGAAGGACGCCCCCGGCAGGACGGTGACGGTCTCCTTCCCGGCGTTGATGAGATCCGGGTCGACCTCGTCGCGGGTGGGGTAGGGGCCGGTGCCCAGGATGCCGTTCTCGCTCTCCAGGACCACTTCCACCCCCTCGGGCAGATGATTGGGGATCAGCGTCGGCAGGCCGATGCCGAGGTTGACGTACTGCCCGTCGCGCAGCTCACCCGCCGCCCGCGCGGCCATCTCCTGGCGTGTCCAGGCCATCAGTCGCTCACCGTCCGCTGTTCGATGCTCTTGTCGGCGGCCTGCTCGGGTGTGAGGGCCACGACGCGCTGGACGAAGACGCCGGGTACGTGCACCGCGTCCGGGTCCAGTCCGCCGGGCTCTACCACCTCCTCGACCTCGGCGATCGTGATCCGGCCGGCCATCGCCGCCAGGGGGTTGAAGTTCCGGGCCGACCGGTGGAAGACCAGGTTGCCGTGGCGGTCGCCGCGCGCGGCCCGGACCAGCGCGTAATCGGTGCGTATCCCGCGTTCCAGGACGTACTCCTTGCCGTCGAACGCGCGGACCTCCTTGGGCGGCGAGGCCAGCGCGACCCCGCCGGAGCCGTCGTAGCGCCACGGCAGACCGCCCTCGGAGATCTGGGTGCCGACCCCGGCGGGTGTGTAGAAGGCGGGGATTCCGGATCCTCCGGCGCGCAGCCGCTCCGCCAGCGTGCCCTGGGGGATCAGCTCGACCTCCAGCTCACCGGCGAGGTACTGCCGGGCGAACTCCTTGTTCGCGCCGATGAAGGAGCCGGTCACGCGGGCGATCCGGCCGGCCGCCAGCAGGACCGCGAGGCCGCGGTCCATCGCCCCGCAGTTGTTGGAGACCACGCCCAGACCGGTCGTACCCCGCTCGTACACCGCCTGGATCAGGACGTTCGGCACCCCGCTCAGACCGAACCCGCCCACCGCCAGCGTCGCGCCGTCCGGCACATCGGCCACGGCGGCCGCCGCCGAGGCAACAGTCTTGTCCATCAGCCGGCCGCCAGGTCCGAGGGGTGCTGGGACAGGGGGGTGATCTCGACGCTCAGATAGGGGAAGAGCGGCAGGTTCCACAGGATCCGGTGCAGCGCCTCGTTGTCGGCGACGTCGAAGACACTGATGTTGGCGTACTGTCCGGCGCACCGCCAGATGTGCGCCCACGCACCGGACCGCTGCAACTCCTGGCAGTAGTCCCGCTCACGGGCGACCAGGTCCGCCCGGACCCCGGGGTCGAGACCGGGCGGGATCGCGACGTCCATCCGTACCGCGAACAGCATCGTCATCCCACCTTGTCGAACGTGTCGAGTGTGTCGAACTCGTCGGACGGGTCGGACGGGTCGGACGTGCCGAGCTTGTCGAGGACGAAGTCGTAGGTGACACGGCGGCCGTCGCCGTCCGCCGCCGGCACGGGGTCGAGCACCAGCTCCGGCTTGACGGCGGAGGCTATGTCGTCGGAGACGTGCTCCCCGCCTCTGAAGTACAGCTGGGTGGTGATGAGCCGGTGGCCCGGGGCCGAGACCTTCAGATGCAGATGGGCGGGGCGCCAGGCGTGCCAGCCGGCGGCCGTGATCAGGCGGCCGCAGGAACCGTCGGTCGGTATCCGGTAGGGCGCGGGCTCGACGGTGTGGATGCGGAAGCGGCCCTCGTCGTCGGCGGTGACCGTGCCCCGCAGGTTCCACTCCGGCAGGCCCGGGGCGAACTGCGAGTAGTAGCCGTCGGCGTCCGCCTGCCAGATCTCGACCGAGGCCCCGGCGAGCGGCGCCCCGTCCACGTCCGTGACCTGTCCCTGGAAGGCGAGAGGGGTGCCCTGTTCGCCGTCGCGCATGGGGAGGGCCGCCGTGGCGGGCAGGAGTGGGGAACCGGGGACGTAGTACGGGCCCTCGATGGTGCCCTTGCTGCCCCGGCGGCTCTCGTGGGCGACCTCCTCGACGACGTGCTCCAGCCATACGTCGAGGAAGAGGGGCCACTCGCCGTCCTCGCCGACCTGGATCAGCCAGGACTTGAGGGCGTCGTACTCGGCGTAGGTGACCTGGTGGTGGCGGATGATGTCGTGGGCGGCGGCGAGGAGTTCGGAGACCAGCGCGTTGACACGGGTGGTGTGGGAGGTGTCTGTGGTGTCGGCGGTGCTCGGGTCGGCGGTGTTCGGGTCGGCGGTGGCGCTCTCCGTGCGCTGCCTGCTGCGGAAGCGCTCGGTGGCGGCGGCTCCGGAAGCGGCGGCGGTGGCCTGCTCGGCTGCGGCTTCGGCTGCGGCTTCGGTGAGGATGTCGGTCATGGGTGTCCCGTCCCTGGGGTGAGTGTCAGCGGTCCTGCCGGTAGCGGGCCAGCTTGTCGGGGTCGATGTCGATGCCGAGCCCGGCGCCCTCGCGGACGCGCAGCGTGCCGGACTCGATGGTCAGCGGCTCGGTGAGGAGGTCGTCGGTCATGTCGAGGAAGTTGGAGAGTTCGCCCGCGTACCGGGACGACGCGCGATGGGCCGCACCGAACGCGACCGAGCAGAGGGTGCCGATCTGGCCGTCGATCTGATTGCCCATCACCACCTCCACGCCCAGGCCCTCGCATCCGTACAGGACCCGCTGCGAGCCGGTGAATCCGGTACGCGCGGTCTTGATGCTGATGGCGGTGGCGGAGCCGCCGAGGAGTTCGCGTGTCACCTCGGCCGGCCGGGTGGCGCTCTCGTCGGCGATGAACGGGACGGGGCTCCCCGCGACCAGCCGGCGGCGCCCCAGCACATCGTCGGCCGGGCACAGTTCCTCGGCGAAGAGCAGTCCCAGGTCCGCCATCTCGGACAGGGCGCGCGCCGCCTCGGACGCGGACCAGCCGCGGTTGCCGTCGACGTACAGCTCGACTCCGGGGCCGAGGGCTTCCCGCAGCGCACGGCAGGCCGCCACGTCCTCGCCGTACGGCTGCCGGCCGACCTTCACCTTGAAGGTGGTGATGCCGTAGGTGTCCCGGACCCGTTCCGCTTCCGCGACCATCTCGTCGGCGGGCGCGAAGCCGACCATGTGACTCACCCGCATCCGGTCGGTCCAGCCGCCGAGCAGTCCGCAGACCGGCGCTCCGGTGGCCTGGCCGAGGATGTCCCACAGGGCCAGGTCGATCGCCGCCTTCGCGGTGGGATTGCCCACGGTCCGGTTCAGCCGGGCGTGCACGGTCTCGCGCTCCAGCGCCGTGAGACCCAGGAGCTGCGGAGCGAAGATCTTGTCGATCACCGCGACGATCGACTCCTGGGTCTCGCCGTAGGTGTACGGGCGGGGCGGGGCCTCCGCGGTCCCGGTGAGCCCGTCGTCGGTGCGCACCCGGATCAGGACATGGTCGGCGGTACGCACTTCGCCGCTCGCGAATCTCAGCGGTTTCGCGTAGGGAATGGCGAAGGGGATGGCCTCCACCGCCACGATCTTCATGCAATTCCTTCGTTCGCTTCGGTTCTTTCGTCTGTTCCGGCCTTTTGGGGAAAGAGGCCTTCGTGCTCCAGCACCTTGCGGAGATTCCGCAGCAGCGGTGATCCGTCGTCCTCGCGCCAGGCCAGGGCCAGCGGCACGGTCGGCGCGTTCTCGATCTCCTTGCACCGCACGCCCTCGCGGGGCGCGGAGCGGATGGAATCCGGCAGGACGGCGATGCCGAGCCCGGCCGCGACCAGCGCCAGGGCGGCGGAGGTCTCGGTCACCTCGTAGGCGCGGTGCGGGAAGAAACCGGAGGCCAGACAGGTGCGGACGACGGTGTCGCCGACGACGGAGCCGAGAGCGGCGCCGTACATGATGAAGTCCTCGTGGCGCAGCTGCTCGATGCGGACGCCGCCGGCCCCGGCGAGCCAGTGCTCCTCGGGTACGGCGACGACCAGCGGCTCGTCCGCGAGCTTCCGGTGGGCGATGCCCTCGCGGCGCACCGGCGGGCGCAGCACGCCGACATCGAGACGCCGCTCGATCAGCCCCACTTCCTGGGCGGGCGTGAGCATGTCCGTGTGCACCTCCATCACCACGTGCGGCATCGTGTGTTTCAGCAGCCGGGCCAGCGCGGGCAGCTGTCGGTACGAGGCGGAGCCCGTCAGGCCGAGCCGCAGCACCCCCTCCACCCCCGAGGCGAAGCGCCCCACCCGGGTGACCGCCTCGTCGACGGCCTTGAGGATGCGTTCCACATCGGTGCGGAAGACCTCGCCGGCGCCGGTCAGGGCGACCTGCCGGGTGGTACGGGTGAACAGCTCGACGCCCAGCTCCGTCTCCAGCCGGCGGATCGCCTGCGAGAGCGGAGGCTGTGCCATGTGCAACTTCTCCGCGGCCCTGCCGAAATGACAGGTCTCGGCGACGGCCGCAAAATAGCGAAGGTGCCTGAATTCCATCGGGGCTGCCTCTTTCCCGTGTCCGGGGCCCTCGATTGCGCCTCAGCGTAGGAAGCCGGCCCCGTGGCCCGCAAATATCTGTCAGCAGGGTATTGAGACGACCGCGATATCAATACCCCCCTGGGTCAACCCTGGGGGAATGTCCGGGGCCGACTCTTCACCTCGCTGTCATGGTGCTGAAAAGCAATGGCAACGAAGCCGCCGGCGAGGCGGCCCGGCCCAGAGGCGAAAGGGGCGGTCATGACTGAGGTCCGCAGCCGCGCGCGAAGCATCCTCGACGACGCCCTCGTGGAGGACCCGGACACCGGTGTGTACCGGGTGCGGCGGAGTGTCTTCACCGACGAGGAACTCTTTGAACTGGAGATGAAGCACATCTTCGAGGGGAACTGGGTCTATCTCGCGCACGAGAGCCAGATCCCGGAGGTCGGGGACTACTTCACGACCTGCATCGGCCGGCAGCCGGTGGTGATCTCCCGGGACAAGCAGGGCGTACTGCACTGCCTCGTCAACGCGTGCAGCCACCGGGGCGCGATGCTGTGCCGGCGCAAGACCGACAACCGCACCACTTTCACCTGCCCCTTCCACGGCTGGACGTTCAGCAACAGCGGACGGCTGCTGAAGGTGAAGGACCCCCGGGGGGCCGGCTATCCCGAGCAGTTCAACACCGACGGCTCGCACGACCTGACCAGGGTCGCCCGCTTCGAGAGCTACCGTGGCTTCCTCTTCGGCAGCCTCAACCCGGACGTCAAGCCGCTCAGGGAGCACCTGGGCGACGCGGCGGTCGTCATCGACATGGTGGTCGACCAGTCCCCCGACGGACTGGAGGTGCTGCGTGGTTCCTCGACGTACCACTACGACGGGAACTGGAAGCTCCAGGCGGAGAACGGCGCCGACGGCTACCACGTCTCCGCCACCCACTGGAACTACGCCGCCACCCAGGCCCGCCGTACCTCGGGGGAGTCCAGGAACGACACCAGGACCATGGACGCGGGCGGCTGGTCGAAACAGAAGGGCGGCTTCTACTCGTTCGAGCACGGCCACCTCCTGCTGTGGACCAAGTGGCTCGACCCCGCCAACAGGCCGCTGTCGGAGCGCCGCGACGAACTGGCCGCCGAGTTCGGCGAGGAGAAGGCCGACTGGATGATCGGCGTGTCCCGGAATCTGTGTCTGTACCCGAATGTCTATCTGATGGACCAGTTCAGTTCGCAGATCCGGCACTTCAGGCCCATCTCCGTGGACCGGACCGAGGTCACCATCTACTGCATCGCCCCGAAGGGCGAACCGGCCGAGGACCGTGCCCGCCGGATCAGGCAGTACGAGGACTTCTTCAACGCGACCGGCATGGCAACGCCGGACGATCTGGAGGAGTTCCGCTCCTGCCAGAAGACGTATATGGCCCGGTCCATGCCCTGGAACGACCTCAGCCGTGGTGCGACACACCAGATCGACGGCCCGGACGAGGACGCGAAGAAGATCGGCATCAACCCGATCGCCAGCGGCGTGCGCACGGAGGACGAAGGCCTCTACACCATCCAGCACGGCTACTGGCTCGACACCCTGCGCAAGGCCCTGGCCGAGACCCCGGCCGCGAGCTTGTGCGCGACGAGCGCGGGGGACACGGAAAACACGGGGGACACGGAAAACACGGAGACGGAGGCGGCGAAGTGACGACGGTGAACGAAGTGACGCCGGTGACCGGCACGGGCGGCTCTGCGGCCGTCGCGGAGACCGCCGAAGGGCCGGCCACCCTGGAGCGGATCCGTCAGTTCCTCTACCGCGAGGCCCGCCATCTGGACGACCGCGAGTTCGAGCAGTGGCTGGAGTGCTACCACCCGGACGCCGAGTTCTGGATGCCTGCCTGGGCGGACGACGACCGGCTCACCACCGACCCGCAGCGGGAGATCTCCCTGATCTACTACCCGAACCGGGCCGGCCTGGAGGACCGCGTCTTCCGTATCCGCACCGACCGCTCCAGCGCCACGAGCCTGCCCGAGCCGCGCACCGGCCACAACATCACCAATGTCGAGATCACCGGCCGCGACGGCGACACGGTGGAGATCCGGTTCAACTGGTTCACCCTCTACTACCGCTACCAGAGCGTCGACACCTACTTCGGTACGTCGTACTGCACGCTCGACCTCTCCGGCCCCGAGCCGCTGATCACCCGCAAGCGGGTCGTCCTGAAGAACGACTACGTGCACCACGTCGTCGACATCTACCACGTCTGAGCCGACCGCCGCTCCGTTCGGAAATGAGCGAGAACATGTCCTTCCAGGTCGCCCTGAACTTCGAGGACGGCATCACCCGCTTCGTCGCGTGCCGCCCCGGCGAGACCGTCGCCGAAGCCTCGTACAAGGCACGCATCAACATTCCGCTGGACTGCCGCGACGGCGCCTGCGGCACCTGCAAGTCCCTCTGCGAGTCGGGAACGTACGACGGAGGCGACTACATCGACGAGGCACTCACCGACGACGAGGCCGCCCACGGCTACTGTCTGCCCTGCCAGATGACCCCGCGGAGCGACCTCGTCCTGAGGATCCCCTCCTCCTCCGCCGCCGCGAAGACCGCGGCGGCCACCCACACCGCCACGGTCTCCGGGATCGAGCACCACTCGGCCACCACCGTCGAACTCGCACTCGACGTCGACGCGCGACCGGCACTGGACTTCCTGCCCGGCCAGTATGTGAACATCGCCGTCCCCGGCACCGGCCAGAGCCGCTCCTACTCCTTCAGCTCGGGCCCCGGCCGACGACAGGTCTCCTTCCTGGTACGGATCGTGGCGGGCGGCGCCATGTCCGGCTATCTGACGGGACGGGCCCGCGTCGGCGACCGACTGGAGTTCACCGGCCCCATGGGCGGCTTCTACCTCCGCGACCTCGTCCGCCCCGCCCTCCTGCTGGCGGGCGGCACCGGCCTCGCCCCGCTGCTGTCCATGCTCGACCGCCTCTCCACGGCCCCGGCCGCCGCTGCCCACCCGGTCCATCTGCTCTACGGCGTCACCACCGACGAGGACCTCGTCCACCTGGACACCCTGGCGCACTACACGGAAGCGATCCCCTCCTTCACCTTCGACCACTGTGTCGCCGACCCGGCGACCACCGCCCGCAACAAGGGCTTCGTGACGGCGCTGATGGACACCGGCACCCTCCACGACGGCGACGCGGACATCTATCTGTGCGGACCGCCCGCCATGGTGGAAGGCGTACGCGGACACATCGCATCGCTCGGCGTGACCCCGGCGGCCTTCCACTACGAGAAATTCACCCCGGCCGCCGTACGCGAGACGGCGAGGGCCGCGTGAACGCGCCGATCGGGTCCGGCCCGAGCGTGCACACCGGCCGGTTCGCGGGCAGGAAGGCCGTCGTCACCGGCGCCGCCCAGGGCATCGGCCTGGCCGTCGCCCACCGGCTCGTCGCGGAATCCGCCGATGTCGTCCTGGTCGACCGCGCGGAGACCGTCCACGAGGCCGCCGCCGATCTCGGGGCGCACGCCGTCCTCGCCGACCTGGAGACCTACGAGGGCGCCGAGTCGGCAGTCACGGAGTCGCTGGCACGGCTGGGCCGGATCGATGTCCTCGTCAACAACGTCGGCGGGACCATCTGGGCCAAACCCTACGAGCACTACACACCCGACGAGATCCAGGCGGAGATCCGGCGCTCCCTCTTCCCCACCCTCTGGACCACCCGGGCCGTCCTGCCCCATCTCATCGAGCAGCGCTCCGGCACCGTGGTCAACGTCTCCTCCATCGCCACCCGGGGCATCAACCGCATCCCCTACTCGGCGGCCAAGGGCGGCGTCAACGCGCTCACCGCCTCCCTCGCCATGGAAGCCGCCCCGTACGGGATCCGGGTCGTCGCCACCGCGGCGGGCGGCACCGACGCCCCGCCCCGACGCGTGGCCCGGGGGCCCGCGCCCCGCACCGGGCAGGAGCGGCACTGGTACCAGCAGATCGTGGACCAGACCGTCGCATCCACACTGATGAAGCGCTACGGCACACCGGAGGAACAGGCAGCCGCGATCTGCTTCCTCGCCTCCGACGAGGCTTCCTACATCACCGGCACGGTGCTCCCGGTCGGCGGCGGCGACCCCGGCTGACCGCGCCCGGCCCGCGCTGACCCGCGCCGATGCCGACGCCGGCGGTGATGCCGGCACCCACACCCGTACCGACGCCATGACCGACGGGAGGCGGAGACCGGGAACCGGACCGCGGGCCGGGGAAGGCCCGGCCGGTGGAGGACCCGGGGCCCCCGGGCGGCTTCCCCCCTGTGCCGCCGCCCGGCCCTGCTGCTAGCGTCCGGCTCATGAACGACCGCCCTGAGCTGCGACGGAGCCTCATCGGGCGGGCCGGCGAGATCACCGCGCTGTCCCGTGCGATACAGGCCGCCCGAGCAGGGCACCCCACGACGGTCCTGGTCGAGGGGGCGGCGGGCATCGGCAAGACGGCCCTCGTCGAACATGTCCTCCAGGACCACCACGACCTCTGGAAACACCGCGAAGGCCACGATCCGGCCGGGCAGGTCCCACCCGGTGTCCTGCGGGTCGCCGGGGTGTCCTGGGAGGCGGACCTGCCGCTCGGGATCGCCCACCAGCTCATCCGGGCCCAGAGCAGCGGTCTCGACCCGACCGGCCCGGCTGCGCCGCGGACCGTCCTCGACGCCGGCCTTCTCCTCCACCGCCAGTGGTCGGCCCGGCAGGAGCGGGAACCGCTGACCGTGGTCGTCGACGACGCCCACTGGGCCGATCCGGAGAGCCTCCGCGCCATGCGGTCGGCGCTGCGCCGCATGTCCACCGAGCGGGTCCTCGTCGTCCTGATCGCCCGGGAGGACCCGCACGAGCTGCACGAACCGTACGACTCGTACGAGGCGGGCGGGTGGCCCACCGAGCCGTCCCCGGCCGTCCTGGCCGCCCTGGAGGTCCTCGACGGCTGCCGCGAGCACGTCGTACGCCCCGGCCCGCTCACCCCGCAGGACGTGCGGAGCCTGGCCCGGGACACCGCGGGCCTCACGCTGGACCTGCCGGCCGCCCGGCAGCTCTGCCACCACACACGGGGCAACCCGCGCCATGTGACGCGACTCCTGCGCGAACTGCCCCACGAGACCTGGCAGGACCGGCGCTGCGAACTCCCCGCCCCCGCGCGCTGTGCCACCTCCGTCCGCCATCGCCTCGCCCGCTGCGGCCAGGACACGCGGGCCCTGGTGGAGGCGTGCGCCGTCCTGGGCGAGGACGCCCTGCTCGCCGAGGCCGCCGTGCTCGCGGGCATCGACACCCCGCTGCCCGCGCTGGACGAGGCCCGGGCCGCCGGTCTGCTGACCGCCACCGTCGATCCCGGACGTGCCCTGCTGACGTTCGCCCACCCCCTGGTACGGGCCGCCGTCCTCACCGGCATCGGCCTGACCCGCCGGGCCGGACTCCACGCACGGGCGGCGGAGATCACCGAGGACCGGGGCCGCCGGCTCTTCCACCGCGTGGCCGCCACCACGACCGCCGACGGGCCACTCGCCGACGAACTCGATCGCCACGCCACCGAACGAGCCGCGGCGGGGGAGTGGTCCGCCGTGGCCGACACCCTCGTCCGCGCGGGCCGGCTCAGCACCGGACGTGCCGCCCGCGAGGACCGGCTGCTGCGCGCCGTCGACGCGATGATCGGCGCCGGCGACGTGCCCCGGGCCACCGCGTTCGCGGCGGAACTGGAGAGCTTCCCGGCCGACACCCCGCGCGATGCGGTCCTCGGATATCTGGCCATCATGCGCGGACGCCCGGCGGAGGCGGACGCCTTCCTCACCCAGGCCTGGAAGCGCTGCGACCCGGAGCGCCACCGCGACCTGATGGCCAGGATCTGTCAGCGGCGCGTGCTGCACGCCCTGGGCCGCTGGGACGGAAGGGACCTGGTCGCCTGGGCCCGCCGGGCGATCGAACTCGCGGACCCGGAGGATCCGTCCGCCGTCGAGTCAAAGGCCGTGCTCGGCCTCGGCCTGGCCGCCGTGGGCCGCCCCGAGGAAGCCCTCGCCGCGTACGACGCGGCCGCCGCCGAACTGCCCGGGGGCGCCCAGCCCCAACGCTTCCAGCTGGGCCGTGGCTGGGTGGATCTCGCCCTGGACGCACCCGAAGCCGCCCGCCGCCGACTCGAAGCGGCCGTGCCCACCGGCTATCGCATGGGGTCCACCCGGATCTCCCTGTGGGCGCAGGGCTGGCTGGCCCGCACCCAGTTCGCGCTGGGCGTATGGCCGGACGCCCTGGAGACCGCGCAGCGGGCCGTGGTCCGGCTCACCGAGTCCGGCATCGAACCGGTCCGCCCGCTCATCCACTGGACCGCCGCGCAGATACACGCCCTGCGCGGCGACTGGGAGACGGCCGACCGCCACGCGGCCGAGGCCGCCGCCGACCTCCACCACTACGAGGTCATGCTCGTCCCCTCCTGCCTGGCCCGCGCCCAGGTGGCGGAGGCCAGGGGCGACTACGAACGGGTCATCGAGGCCCTGGCCCCCGTGGTCCAACTCCCCGTACGGGAATCGATCGACGAACCGGGCTTCTGGCCCTGGCCGGACATGTACGCCAACGCCCTGGCCCTGACCGGCCGTCTGGACGAGGCCGACGCCTTCCTCACCCCCCACGAGGCCCGGGCCGCCCGCCGGGGCCGCCGCTCCGCCCAGGCCCGCCTCGGCCTGGCCCGGGGCCGCCTCACCGCCGCCCGCGGCGACATCGACACCGCCCGCAGGGATTTCGAACAGGCCCTCGCGCACCTCGACCACCTCCCCCTGCCGTACGACCGGGCCCGCGTGAACTTCGCCTACGGCCAGACCCTCCGCCGCGCCGGCAAGCGCCGCGAGGCCGACACCGTCCTGAAGAACGCCCGTGACGCCTATGCCACCCTCGGGGCCCGCACCTATGTGGAGCGCTGCGAACGGGAACTCCAGGCCGGCGGGGTGCACACCGCCCGCACCGCCCCGGGCCTGCTCCGCCTCACCCCGCAGGAGAGGGCCGTGGCGGGACTCGTGGCCGCCGGCGCCACCAACCAGCAGACGGCGCTGGAGCTGTTCATCTCGGTCAAGACGGTCCAGTACCACCTGACGAACATCTACTCCAAGCTCGGCATCCGCTCCCGGAGTGAACTGGCGGCACGGTTCCGGGAGTCGCCACCGACCGGATGATCCCTTGTGCCTTGTGCCTTGTGCCTTGTGCCCTGTGCCTCGCCCTCCGAGCCCGGCCCGGCGGGGCTCCTTATACGGAGCTGCCCGCCCCCAGCCACGCGGCCAGGGCTTCACGGCTGCGGCGGAGGTCGGCCATACGGGTGTCCGTGGCGTCGAGTTCATGCGTGAGGAGGGCCTGGACATCGATGCAGAGGTCGAGCCGGGGCGGTGCGCCGTGGGCGCAGGGCAGGAGGGCGCCGATGGTGTCCGTGGTCAGGCCCGCGTCGAGCAGTGCGCGGATCTGATGGACGGTGAGAACGGAGGCCTCGTCGTAGTCGCGGTAGCCGTTCGGGGTGCGGATCGGAGTGAGGAGGCCCTGGGACTCGTAGTACCGCAGCAGACGGGCGCTGACACCGGTCCGCTCCGACAACTCACCGATCAGCATGTGCTTCCGCCCCCGTACGGTTCGCTCTTGACCTTGCCATTGGTGTGAAGCCTTAACGTCGTCCCGTGAGCGGGCATTCCGCCCCTCGCGATTCCCCAGTGCCGTAGCGATGGAGTGATGACGCATGACCTCGTACGTGGTGCACCGTGACGGACGGGCAGCCACCGCCGAAGAGCTGGGGCCCCTGGCGTTCGCAGGATATGCGCACTTCACCGCGGCACAGGTACGCGGGGGCCGGATACGGGGCCTCGACCTGCATCTTGAGCGGCTGCGGGCCGCCTCGGCGGAACTCTTCGGACGCACGGTGCCACAGGAGCGGATACGGGAGTATCTGCGGGCGGCGCTCGCGGCCGGGCCCGGGGACCTCTCGCTGACGGTGACCGTGTACTCCCGGGCGGGCGAGTTCACCGCCGCCGACGACGAGTTGGAGGTACTGGTACGGACGGGCCCCGCCGCGTCCGGGCCACGTGGGCCGCTGGCGCTGGCGGCGGTGCCGTACGAGCGGCCCCTGCCGGAGATCAAGCACGCCGGCGAGGTCGCCAAGACGTACCTGTTGCGGAAGGCCGTCGCCGACGGGTACGACGACGCCGCCTTCACCGATCAGCGGGGCCGGCTGAGCGAGGCGACCATCTGGAACCTGGCGTTCTGGGATGGTACGGCCGTGGTGTGGCCGATGGCCGGAATGCTCGACGGAACCACGATGGGGATCGTCCGCCGGCAGCTCGCCCGGCTCGGGGTGCCCCAGCGGGACGAGGAGATCACCCTCGACCGACTGCCGGATCTGGCAGGGGCGGTGGTCATGAACTCCTGGACGCCGGGGGTCCCGGTGCGCCGGATCGGGGCGCTGGGGGTGCCGGAGGCGCCGTCGTTCGTGGAGCTTCTGCACCGGGCCTACGAGGCCGAACCTCTCACCGCCCCCTGAGGCCCGCCGGCACGCCCGCGGAACGGAGGGGCGTTCCGGCGGTGCCCCGAGCGCGGGAGAGCCGGTCACACCCGAGGCCCGCCTGTCCGGGTGGTGCCTTCGGGAAGGCGCGACCCGGACAGGGCCCTCGGATGTGACCGGCTCAAGCGTCACCGGACGGCATGTCCGTCCCACCGGCATCGGCCACGGGGCCGCGCCGGGCACGCGGGTCATGCCCGCGTGCCGTGCTGACGCGGCCGCCGCCTGCCGTGCTACGCGGCCGAGCCGCGTCGGCCGCCCCGGCGGTCGGAGCCACGGGACACCTTGCCCGATGCGGCACCGGTCGCCGTACCACCACTGGACCGGCGGTCGGAGCCACGCGGGCTCCTGCCGACGGCGCTCTCCGTGGCACCGCCCGCCACCGATCGGCGGGCAGAGCCGCGCCCACCGGACGCGGACGTACGGCCGGCCGCTGCTCCCCCGGCCCGGCGGTCCGTGCCGCGGCCGCCCGTTCCGGTGGCCGTGCCGTTCGCGGACCCGGTCCCGCCGCCGCTTCGGCGCCGGCGGCTGGACCGCCTGCCCGGCTCGTCACCGGTCCTCGCCGGCGCGGTGGGCTGGGGGACCTCGATGGTGATGGCCACACCGGACGGCTCACGGGCGCCGGTGATGTCCGACAGCTCCGCGTCGCTCGACTTGATGCGGGCCGTCCGCGGGCGGATGTCCGCGTCCGACATGAGCCGGGTGACGTCCCGCTTCTGCTCGGGCAGGACCAGGGTGACCACGCTGCCCGAGCCACCGGCACGGGCCGTACGGCCGCCCCGGTGGAGATAGTCCTTGTGGTCGGTGGGGGGATCGACGTTCACGACCAGGTCGAGGTCGTCGATGTGTATGCCCCGGGCCGCGACGTTCGTCGCCACCAACGCGGTGACCTGGCCGTTCTTGAACTGCTCCAGGGTGCGGGTCCGCTGCGGCTGGGAGCGGCCTCCGTGCAGCGCCGCCGCGCGGACACCGGCGGCCAGGAGCCGCTTGGCGAGCCGGTCGGCGGACCTCTTGGTGTCGAGGAAGAGGATGACCCGGCCGTCACGGGCCGCGATGCGGGTCGTGACAGCCTTCTTGTCGGTCTCGTCCTGGACGTGGAACACATGGTGCTCCATGGTGGTCACCGCGCCCGCGGACGGGTCCACGGAGTGCACCACGGGGTCCGTCAGGAACCGCTGCACCAGACGGTCGATGTTGCCGTCCAGGGTGGCCGAGAAGAGCATGCGCTGCCCGTCGGGCCGTACCTGCTGGATCAGCTTGGTGATCTGCGGCAGGAAGCCCATGTCGGTCATCTGGTCGGCTTCGTCCAGCACGGTGATGCGTACGTCGTCGAGTACGCAGTCCCCGCGTTCCACGAGGTCGTTGAGCCTGCCGGGGCTGGCCACGACCACCTCGACGCCGCGCCGCAGCGCGGTGGCCTGCTTGGTGATGGACAGTCCGCCGACGACGGTGGCCAGACGGAGGTTGACCGCCGTCGCGTAGGGAGTCAGCGCGGTCGTCACCTGCTGGGCGAGTTCGCGGGTGGGCACCAGCACGAGGGCGAGAGGCGCCCTGGGCTCAGCGCGCAGCCCGGCCGTCCGG
The DNA here is from genome assembly GCF_034961445.1 of Streptomyces yaizuensis. Taxonomy (NCBI): domain Bacteria; kingdom Bacillati; phylum Actinomycetota; class Actinomycetes; order Kitasatosporales; family Streptomycetaceae; genus Streptomyces; species Streptomyces yaizuensis. Next base: position 133,476 of record NZ_BSBI01000005.1, on the reverse strand, counting down.
GCCAGGAGCGCGAGCCCGAAGGCGAGGGTCTTGCCGGAACCGGTACGTCCCCGTCCCAGCAGATCACGGCCGGCGAGCGAGTTCGGCAGCGTGGCGGCCTGGATGGGGAAGGGTGTGGTCACACCCTGGGCGGTGAGGGTCTTGAGCAGCCCCGCGGGCATGTCCAGACCGGCGAAGTCCTCGACGGCGGGAAGCGCGGGTGTCGTGCTTTCCGGCAGCCGGAATTCCCTGGGGGACGATGCGGACGGCCGGGGCGACGAGGTGCGCCGGTTCGGCTTCTGGGACCTGCGGGACATGCGGATACTTGCCTTCCTGGAAACAGCGCAAACCGGGGTCCGCACCATGACGGTGCGGACCCCGGCGAGCGGATACGCGTCCGGCTATCAGGCGGGGACGATGTTCTCCGCCTGCGGGCCCTTCTGGCCCTGCGTGACGTCGAAGGAAACCCGCTGGCCCTCCTGGAGCTCACGGAAGCCCTGGGTGGCGATGTTCGAGTAGTGGGCGAAGACGTCGGGGCCGCCGCCGTCCTGCTCAATGAAGCCGAAACCCTTTTCGGCGTTGAACCACTTCACAGTTCCCTGTGCCATGACATTCTCCTTCTGTAGGCAGAGGCCCCATCCGGAAGATGCCGGATAACAAAATATGCGCCTGAAGGAGAAACATTCCCGTCAGGCGCACATAGGTTCATGGGTACCACAACTGCAACTCCTGAACGGTAACACAACTTGGCGGTCCGATGTGGATCACCGGCGTGTGTCGGGGTGCCTCAGGGTGATTCGACGGCCCTGGCGCATGCCGGACGGCCGTCGATCCCCCGAAAAGAAACCCAGGGTGATCGCTCCGTCGCCAGGGGTCGCGGATGGATCCTGACGGGCGCTCGCCCGTCAGGGTGAGGGCGCCACGTCGTCGGGGGTCGCGTCGTCGGGGCGGGCCGCGTCGTCGGGGGCCGCCTGGCACGACGCCGGCGACGCCAGTGACGTCAGGTAGTCGTCGAGCAGCTCGGCCTGGCGGTGGGGCGGGAAGGCCGCCGGGTTGAACAGTGCCTGCACCGTCAGGCCGAGGACGAAGGACTGGGCGCCCGCCGCGATGCGCTCCGCGTCCCCGGCCGGCAGCTCGCCACGCTGCTGCGCGGTGACGACGAGATCACGCAGCCCGGTGCGGCTGTGTGCGTACTGACGGGCGTAGTCCTCGCTCACGGCCGCGTCGGCGAGTGCGGTGTCCCAGGAGGACACCCAGATCCTGTTACTGGCGGTGGCCTCGGCCGTCAGGGGAAGGATGTCGAGCAGAGCGGCCCTGAGGGCCGGCAGGCCCGGCCCGCCCGCCTGCCGGGGGCGGGCGGCGCTGCGTTCCGTGAGCAGGTCGAGCGCGTAGGCGACCAGATCACGCTTGGCGGGGAAGTAGTGGGTGAGCATCCCGGTCGTGGCACCCAGCTCGGTGGCGACGGCGCGCAGCGTCAGCCCGCCGAAACCGTGCGTGGCCAGCACGCGCCAGACGGCCTCCGACACGTCCCGGCGCCGGGCCTCGTGGTCCCCCTTGGTACGTGGCATGCTGCTACCGTACATAAATATAACGAGCGTTTTGTCAATGTGAGGTCCTCTTGTTCTCCCTCCCGCTGCGGGACGGTGCCCAGCTCCGTCCGCTTGAGACCTGGCATGCCGCGGAGTTCGCCGCCCATATGGACCGGGCTCGCGAACACATCCGGCCATGGGTCGGGGCGGCGTTCGTCACCGACGACCTCGACGGGGCGCGGGGCACCCTGAGCCGCTACGCCGAACGCCAGGCCGCCGACGGCGCCCGCCTCTACGGCATCTGGCTCGACGGCACGCTGGTCGGCGGCGTGATGTTCACGGACTTCGACGCGGCCTACGGCTCCTGTGAGATCGGCTGCTGGCTGGAGCCGGCCGCCGAGGGCCACGGCCTGATCACCCAGGCCTGCGGCACCCTGCTGGACTGGGCCTTCACCGACCGGGGAGTGCATCGCGCCGAATGGCACTGCCGGGCCGACAACCAGCGGAGCGCCGCCGTGGCCCAGCGGCTCGGCATGACGCTCGAAGGGGTGCAGCGCCAGTCCTGGCCCTTCGACGGCACCCGTCACGACAAGCAGACCTGGGCGGTCCTCGCACCCGAGTGGCGCACTCACCGTCAGTGACCGCCCCGGGCCACCCGGTGTGCCGGTCACGGTCCGGGGGAGTCGCGGTCGGCCATCCACAGGGTGAGGTCCCGGGCGATGTCGTGGATGCGCGTCGAGACGGTGCTCCGGTGCTCGTTCCGGGCGGTGTCGTGGAGCACGACCTCGTAACCGCCTCCGGCCAGAACGGTGACCGAAGCGAACCAGACAGGATCGTCCTGATCGGGCCGGATGGCAACGAAAGTGTTGTCGGTGCCGTTCAGGTCGCTGAGCATCATGAAAAGAGCGTCCTCGGACGGATCGTCGATGCTGTCGCCGTCCTCGCTGTCCGCGCGGTAGTACTCAGCACTCATCAGGCGGCCCTCCCCTCGTGCGGTTGAGCCGGACCCTGTGGGTCGAACTCCGGTCGCGGTCAGCATGGCACCCGGCACTGACAACGCCGCCGGGCACCGCCCCGCCGCTTGGTGCAGCGGGTGGCCGGGGCCGCCGAAATGACCGCGACAGCAACGTGGTTGGGCCGTAGGGTGCCGACGTGGATCCAGCTGACTTCTACACCGGAATCGTCGCCGAGATATACGGGCCGCTGAAGGCGGTCGCCCAGGACCCGGAGCCCAGCGCGTCCTTCGTACGAGAAGCGGGTTCCCCGGCTCTGGAGCTGGGGTGCGGAGACGGCGATCCGCTGCTCGACCTGCGTCGCCGTGGTCTGGACGTCGAGGGCGTCGACGCGTCGGCGGACATGCTGGACCGGTGCCGCCGCCGGGCGCGCGAGCAAGGTGTCGAGGTCGCCGTCCACCATCAGCGGATGGAGGCGCTGGACCTGCCCCGCCGGTATCGCGCGATCTTCCTGGCCGGGCCGACCTTCAACCTCCTTCCCGACGACACCACCGCCCTGGCGGCCCTTCGGGGTGTGCGCGACCACCTCGCCGAGGGCGGCACCGCCCTGGTACCGCTGTTCGTCCCGTCGCCCACACCTGCCGACCAGATCGGCAAGGTGCGCACGGCGACGGCCGACGACGGTGCCGAGTTGCGCGTATCGGTGGTGTCCGAAGAGCGCGACGAGGCCGCGCGGACGCAGACGACGCTGCTGCGCTACGAGCGGCACCACGAGGGGCAGAGCACGGTCGTCGACCGTCCTTGGGTGCTGCACTGGTACACCCGTCAGGGCTTCGACGGTCTCGCCGCGGCCGCCGGGCTGACGGCCGTGTCCGTCCAGGACACACCCGGCGCCACCCTCCGGCAGTACCGGCTGCGGGTCGCCGGATGAGCCGCGACGGCGACCGCGACCCCGACGGGCCGGTGATCGGCCGCGCGCCGTGGTCCTGGACGACTCGCGGAGTCCTCCCCGGCTGAGCGCCCTCCGGGCGACGTCGACATCGACATCGACATCACGGTTCCCTCCCGTGGCGTGGAACTGCGACCAGTGCGGTGGACCCTCCGCCCCTGCCCGGGCCGCGGACATCGGTGCCGGTACGGGGCGGGACGCCGCAGCGTCGGCACTGCGCGGTACGCAGCGGGTACGACGGGGCCGTGGTCGAGCCGGTGGGCGAACTGCGGGCGGTGGCACGGCGGATGCACCCGGGAGGGGGAGTCCGCCAGGCGCGGACGGCGCGCTGCCCGGACTGCCGCGACCGTCGGCGGGCTCCCCTGCCGATGGTGTTCACGGGGCCTGCCCGAGGTGGTCGTCCCGAGCCCTGACCGAGCTTGCTGCGCGCCGGGCCACGGACCCTGAGGGGGTACCCCGAGGGCGACCCCGACCACGTCCCGGAGCCTCCCCTGATTCCGGTCCGGAACGCTGGCCGTCGCGGGCCGTCCGGTGCGACCTTCGATACGGGGGCGATCCTCGGTCGCCCTGTCCCGCACACCGTGGAGGGGCTTCATGCGCAGGCTCGTCAAGGCGCTCGCCGGAGCGCTCGGCGTCGGGTTACTCATGGGGGCGGCAGGTCCCGGTGGGGCGGCGGCCGGCAGCGGACCCCCGGGCGGCGGCCCGGCGGTGCGGAGCGTCCTCGACTGGAGACCGTGCCCCCGTGACCCGGCGGCGGAGTGCGGCAGTCTGCGGCTGCCGGTCGACTGGGCACGGCCGTCGGGCGCCGGGTTCGATCTCGCGGTGGCCCGGCGCAAGGCCGCCGACCCGGCCCGCCGAATCGGCGTACTGCTGGTCAACCCGGGTGGTCCCGGCGACTCCGGGGTGGACTTCGCCGTACGGCGCGCCCCGTCCTATTTCAGCCCGGACATCCTGGCGAGGTTCGACATCGTCGGCTTCGACCCGAGGGGCATCGGCGACAGCGCGCCGATCAGGTGCTCGCAGGGCCTGCTGGACCGCAGACCGCCGGCGTATCCGCGCGACCAGGCCGAGTTCGAGCGGCTCGTGGCCTTCAACCGCGCCCTGCGCAAGGACTGCCGACGGCACAGCGGCCCGGTCTTCGACCACGCGGACACCCTGAGCGTCGTCCAGGACATGGACGCGCTGCGCCAGGCCCTCGGCGAGCGGACGATCACCTACTTCGGCCACTCCTACGGCACCCTGATCGGCCAGCAGTACGCGGAGCGGTACGGCGAGCGGCTCCGGGCCATGACCCTGACGGCGAATGTCGACCACAGCCTCGGCGCGCGGGAGTTCATGGTGTCGTCGGCCGCCGGCGCGGAGGACTCGTTCCACCAGTTCGTGCGGTGGTGCGCCCGCACGGACTCCTGCGCGCTGCACGGCCGGGACGTCACCGCCGTGTGGGACCGGCTTCTGAAGCGGGCGGACCGGGGGGAGGTGAGCGACCCCCGGAGCCCGGACCACGCGCTGACCGCGACCATGATCACGGCGAAGGCCTTCCGGGCGTTCTACGGCCCGGACCGGGCCGGGCTGGCCACCGAGCTGGCGCGGCTCGACGCGCAGCCTCCACCACCCGGGCCACTCGAACCACCCAGGCCGAGCCCGCCGCCCGACCCGGCGTTCCACGCGGTCTTCTGCCAGGACTGGCGGATACGGGCCGAGGACCATCGCGAGTACGCCCGGCTCACCGCGGCCGAGGTGCGAGCCGCGCCGCACATGCGTGGTGCACCCCGCGTCCACGAGGCGGCCTCCGGCTGCATGGGCTGGCCGGAGGAGGTGAACAACCCGCAGCGCCCGCTCCGGATCACGAAGGCCCCCAGAATCCTGATGCTGCACTCCCGGCACGACCCTGCGGCCCACTACACGGTGGCGGCCCATGTGCACCGGCAGACGCGCGGGACCACGGTCCTCCTGCCGTACGAGGGCGCGGGCCACAGCGTCTACGGCCGCAGCGACTGCACGCGCGGCGCGGTGGACGACTACCTCACGGACCTGAGGCTCCCGAGCATCGGAAGCTGCGCGGCCGTCACCCCGTCGGCGCGGGGAATCTCCCGGACGGAGTGAGGGGGCGGCGCAGCGTCCGGGAGCGCTCTCCGCCGTGTCGCCGCTGTCGGATGCGATGTCTTGCGGCGGCCCGGTTGCCCGGGATCCGTGTCCTGAAGGTCGTGGACACGGTCGGTGCGGGGGCCACGTCTGTGGTGTGGGAGATGGGGTTTCGGGGGCGTCCGGGGGCGGGTGGCCGGAATGTCGGGGCGGGGAGTCAGGAATCAGCCAATCAGCGGTTATGGTCAAGCGCGGCATCACCCGCATAACGACGCTTTTGTGGAAGGGAGTTGGAGAACGTCCCCGCCGGGATGCCGATGCGGTGGACGCTTCGGAGGTGCGTGGCGCGGACGCGGAGCCGGGCGGTGTCCGTCCTGTCGGCGCGGGGTGCCGATGGAGGCGATCCTCCGTGGTCACCGGCTTTCGGCGGCCCTCCCCGGTCGCTGTGGCACCCCTGTCCGGCTCACCGCAGGAGTTTCGGCGGGGGGTGGTCCCGTGAACGGTCGGATGCGCCGGTGTCGTCCGAGACGGCTCATGGCAGGGCCGTGGCGGGTGGAAGGGCGCCGGGTGGATCGGGGTGTCCGAAAGGCGATCTTGTCCAGCCGAATACCAGGAGTTCATGCTTCCTAACGCGTGGGCCGCCCCCAACAGGCCCAGGCTCCCCCCACAGCGTAAGGAAACACCGTTGACCATCACGCGCTCCGCCCTGCCACCGGGCGTCCCGGTCCACAGGTCACCGGTCGTTGTCGTGTCGGCGTGGTCTCTGCGGAGGGCTGGTCGGCGCACCCGAAGGAACGTTCCTGCGGAGCCCCGCTCACATCCGGGCCTCCGTGCTCCAGGCGCGCCCTCCCACGCGTGCCGGTGAACTGACGCGCGCGGATCCCCGGCAGCGGGCCCTCCGTTCCCTGCTGTTGGCCGCTGCCGCTGCCGCTGCCGCTGCCGCTGCCGGAGCCGGAGCCGGAGCCGTCGCCGGTGTCGCCGGACGCGGCGGTCGGATGGTGCCCCGCGCCTGTGCCGGCTCCTCCCCAGGAGAATCGTTCCCCCACTTCGCGGCCACCGGCTGACCCGGCCCGCCGTACCCCCTGCGCGGAAACAGGGCCCGGAGTCGCACATCCGCGCCCCGGGCCTTCCCCCCCCACCCCCGAAGGACGGACGCCGTGCCCGCGACATACCTCGGTGAGGAGCACGAGCCACGCGCCCGTGTCGCCATCACCCACCCCGCCGTCGTGCTCCCCGAACACGTGGTGACCCAGCAGGAGATCGTCGCCGCCGTCGGTGAGCACTTCGCGGAGGTCCCCCACGTCGAACGCGGCCTGGATCTGATGCGCGCCACCACCGTCGAGACCCGCAACCTTGTCGCCGGACTCACCGAGATGTTCACCCCGCGCCCCTTCGGGGACCGCAACGCCCGGTACACGGAGGAGGCCGTCCGCCTCGGCGCCCGCGCCGCCGAGGAGGCCCTGGCACTCGCCGGTACCGACGCCGCCGACGTGGACCATCTGGTCTTCGTCTCCTGCACCGGGTACGCGCTGCCGGGACCCGACGCGTACATCGCCCAGGAGATCGGCTGCCGGCCGACCGTCCGGCGCACGCCGATCCAGCAACTGGGGTGCGCGGCCGGGGTCTCCGCGCTGGCCGAGGCGTTCCACTTCCTTCAGGCGTACCCCGACGCGACGGCGCTGGTGGTGGCCGTCGAACTGAGTTCCCTCTCCTTCCAGCCGGAGCAGGACTCGCTCAGCGACTTCATCTCCAACGGGATCTTCGGCGACGGCGCCGCCGCCACTGTCCTGCGGCGCGCGACCCCCGGCGCCACCGGCTTCCAGATCCAGGGCGCACGGCAGCATCTGCTCCCCGGCTCGCAGTCGGTGATCGCGGGCCGTACCACCGAGGACGGCTTCCACTTCCGGACCGACCCGCGGGTCCGTACCACCGTGCCCAAGGTGATCCCCGAGATCGAGTCCTTCCTCTCCGATCTCGGCTGGAAGCCCGGCGCGTTGGATTTCTGCGTCTCCCACACCGGGGGACCGCTCATCATGGACGGTGTCGAACGCGGTCTGGCACTCGAACCGGGCACGCTGCGCCACAGCCGGGAGAGCATGGCGCGGATCGGCAACACCTCCAGCGTCTCCATCCTCGACGTCCTCCGGCGCCACCACGAGAACGGGTCACCCGCGCACGCGGCCCGGGGCCTCGTCGTCGCCTTCGGCCCCGGCTTCACCACGGAACTCCTCGCGGGCACGTGGAACGACGGAACCCGGTACGGAAACCTCCCCGCCGGGGCATGACGGTTCGACGGTCACCGCGACTCTCGCCGGGGCCGCGCCGTTCGCGGGGACTGGCGGGCGGGCCGGCTTTCACGGCAGTGTGGCGGTCCGGGCGGTCCGGTTGCCGGGCCGGCGGTGTGCGGGACGGACGGACAGGGGGAGCGTGTGAGCAGCATCGGGACCGGGAACACGGACGGGCCGTGGAGGGTGGACTTCTGGTTCGATCCTGTCTGCCCCTACACCTGGATCACCTCGCGGTGGCTGGTGGAGGTGAGCGGAGTGCGGCCGGTCGCCGTCCGCTGGCGGCTGATGAGCCTGTCGGTCCTCAACGAGCACCGGGACGACAACCCGGAGGGCGAGTGGGGCGAGTACATGTGGGCACCGGTCCGCGTGTGCGCGGCCGCGGAGGAGGAGTTCGGGCAGCGGGCCCTCGGTGATCTCTTCACGGCGATGGGCAACCGCTTCCATCTGCGCGGCGACTGGGGGGAACTCGAAGCCGCCCTCGCCGACGCCGGACTGCCCGCGCGGCTCGCGGAGGCCGCCTGGTCCACCGCTCGCGACGAGGCGATCCGCGCCTCGCACGCGGACGCCATCGCCCTCGCCGGTACCGACATCGGCACCCCGGTGGTGGCCGTCACCGACGCCGGTGGTGAACGGTCCGGATTCTTCGGTCCGGTGGTCTCCCCGGCGCCCACGGGCGAGGCCGCGGGGCGGCTGTGGGACGGTTTCCTCCTGCTGGCCGGTGTCCCGGGCTTCTACGAACTCAAGCGCCCCTGCACGGAGGAACCGGACTTCACCCTGGACACGGCGCGGGAGCCCGCCCCGGGCGGCTGATGCCCGCTCCAGTGCCCGCCCCTGTCTCCGTCTCCGGCGTCCGTCCCGGCCGCCGTATGCCGTACGCGTCAGACGAACGGTTGCGGCGGGCCGCCGGTTCCGCTGTGTCCCGGTGAACGCCGGTACAGCAGATACAGCAGACGGAAGCCCGCCGCCACGGTCAGCGGCCAGCAGACGGCGAAAGCGCCGATCAACGCCGCTTCACCGGTGACGGCGGCCGCCACGAGCAGCCCCAGTGAGCCGAGAGCGAGCAGGACGAGCAGCCGGGGGCCCGCTGCGGCGGTCCGCCGGCGTTGCGCACGGCCGCCGGACAACTCCCGCTCCATGTCGTCCAGGACCCGCTGCTCGCGCTCGGAGAGCGGTCCGTCCATCGCTCCCACCTCCGGGGCCGGTGGCGTGGCCCGCGCCTGACTCCTTCCTCCCCACCGTACGCCGGTGTTCCGCCATGCCGCAGCCGCAGAACCACCAGGGTGTACTAGCGGTACACCCCAGTGGTGCGTACTGTGGGTTCATGAGTCCGCTTCCCCGTTTCCACCGCCTGCCCGCAGAACGGCGGCAGGCCATCCTGGGCGTGGCCCGCCGGTACTTCGCCGAACAGGGTCCGGAGGGTGCCTCGTACAACAAGATCATTGAGGCCGCCGGCATGTCGAAGACCGCCGCGTACCAGTACTTCGACGGCCGTGACGACCTGCTCGCCGCAGTCCTCGACGATGTACTGGAGCGGCTGCTCGCCGCGCTCGGCACCTGGCAGCCCGCCCGCGACCCAGCGGCGTTCCGGGCCGCCCTGGAGACCGGCACCCGGGCCCTCTCGGCCCATCTGCGGGAGCACCCCGACGACCTCGTGCTCGCCGGGGCGGCCGCCGCGCGCGCCGGTGGGACGGTCTGGACCGGCTGGTTCACCTCCGTCGTCGCCGACGGGCAGCGGATCGGCGTCATCCGTACGGATGTGGACCGGGAACTGCTCGTGGCGGCCACCGAGTCGGTGCTCCGGGCCGGCGACGCCTGGGCCCTGGCCGCGTGGCTGCGCGACGGCCACGAGCCCGACACCCGGCAGGTCTGGGAGCTGCTGCACGGCCTGTGGAGCGGAGCCGCCGATGCGCGCTGACCTGGAAGTCGACTGGGACATACCCGCGACACCCGGCGGGTTGGCGGGTCGGCTCGAACGCTTCATGGGCCCCGGCAAGTCCCGGGCGGAGTCGGCCGTCGAAGCCGCCGGCGCGCTGGTCTGCGTCCTGCTGCTCGCGGCGGGCATCACGGCATCGGACTCCTTCGACGACTGGTCCGGTCCACAACTCGCCATCGTTGCGCTCGCCGGGCTCGATCTCGTCGGCGGGATCCTCACCAACGCGACCAACGCCGCCAAACGCTGGTACCACCGGCCCGGTCCCGCGGTACGGCGCGGACGGCTGCTGTTCACCGGCGCGCACCTGCTGCACCTGGCCGCGATGGGGCTGGTCGTCCTCGACGGGGACATGGGCTGGACGGCGGTCAACGCCGCGCTGCTGCTGCTCGGCGCGGTGACCGTCGAGTTCACGCCCGTCCACATCAAGCGCCCGGTGGCGATGGCCACATGGACGGCAGCCGTCCTGGTCAACCTCTTCTGGCTGCCGACACCCGCCGCACTGCTCTGGTTCGCCCCGCTGTTCTTCCTCAAGCTGCTGGTGTGCCATCTGGTGACCGAGGCACCGCTGCGTCCGAGGGGGATCGGTGGCTGACACCACAGGAGAGGGGCGGTCCGGTGGCACCGAGGAGTGGCGGGTGGACGACACACCCGCGCCGGATGTCTGCGCGGACGTCCTCGCGGCGGCCTTCGCCCGCGAGAGCGCCACCCAGTGGATCTGCCACGGCTCCGACGTCGTACGGAAGCGCTGGTTCACGGTCCTGCTCGACACGCAGGCCACCGTGGCGGGCTCGCGCCGGCTGCTGCTGACCGACGGCCGGGGGCGGGCCACCGGCGCGGCCGTGCTCACCCCGCCGGGCGCCGATCCGTCCGCCGGGGCACAGGCGCGCTGGGCCGCGCGCACCCTGACGCTCTGCGGCGGACGGGCGCTGACCCGGACCCTGCGCTATCTGCACCGCACGGAGTCACTGGCGCCGCCCGGGGCGTGGACGCTGGAGTTCATCGGGGTACGGCCCGAGGCGGCCGGCCGGGGAGCCGGGCGCCTGTTGCTCGGTCGGCTGCTCGCCACCGCACCCGCCCCGGGCGGTGTCTTCCTGACCACTGCGGATCACGCCAATGTCGCCTTCTACGAGGGCTTCGGGTTCACCGTCCTCGACCGGCCGCGCGTGGGGCCGCTGGAGACCACGGCGATGTGGCGGCCCCCGGGGCCCGTGCGGCCCGAGGAGCCCCGGCCGCTCTGATCCAGCCGCGTCGATCCGGCCGCGCTGGATCCGGGCGCGTTGATCCCGCTGTGCTGATCCGGCCACGTTGATCCGGGCGCGTTCTCGACCACAGGTGCCCGGCCCTGCTCGTCGCCGTATGGTCCCGGCGTCCGGCGTCCTGCGTTCCGGTGCCTCGTGCCTCCGGGCCGTGCGACTTCGGCCGCACGGCCCGGAGGCGTGTCCCTGATGCGCCGGGCGCGGTGCGGCGGGCCCCGGGTCAAGGAGGCGCGCACCCCGACCGACGCGTCCGGGTGACACCCGGCCCGAACCGCCGACGGCGCCACCGCCCAGCGGATATGCACGGACGCGTGAAGAACACACTGCGTGCCGGGGCGGGGCTGCTCGCCGCCTCCGCCCTGGCCCTTCTGCTCCCCGCCGTGCCCGCGAGCGCGGCACCCCCGACCGCCCCCGCTGTGACGGCGTCCGTCAGTACGGCGACGGCCGCCTCCGGGACCACCGCGCCCGGGAGCGCCCCACCGGCCCGTATCGACTCCGCCGCGATGTCCCCGGCCGTGCCGCCGCTGCCCACCGGTGCCGACGCGTCCGCCTGTGTCTCCCCGGGCGGCATTCCGGCGCCCCGCGCCGCCGGGCCGTGCACCTTCACCGCCGACGGGGGCGGCTGGTGGTTCCGGTACACCGGGAACGGCGCCGTCGCCGGCCGTACCCGTACCGTTCCCCGGGCGCCGGTGTGGGATCCCTCCGCCCTGGAAATCGCCACCACCGCCTGGTCGTTCTCCACGCGGCTGCGGTACGCCGGTCACCCCGGCGGCATCGTCCACCCCGGCGGGCCGGACGACGGCTCCCCGTTGCCCGTGCTTCCGGACGCCCCGGCCGGATGGGGTGCCCCGCGCTGCGCGACCGCCGACTGCGGTGGCTCGGTCATCGTGGCGCCCCTCTCCCAGGAGCCGCCGAGCGAGGGGCCGTGCACCAGCCCGGAGAAGGTCGTCTGCATGATCCGGCGGGAGACCCCGCAGGAGCGCGAGGAGTCCCGCGAGCACCGGATGCGCTACCACGCACTCCTCGGCGAGATGGACCGTGTCGAGTGCGCCATGCGGGCGGAGGGGCGCTCCGAGGAGGAGATCGCCCGCCGGCTGGTCCGGCTGCGCAACGAGGCCAAGGACGTCGTCCGCGCGGGCATGACGCCCGAGGAGGTCCGGGAACTGGAGGCACGCAACCAGGAGAAGTACGGTAATCCGCTCGGCCCGACGGCGGATCAGCTGTACGCCAAGTACGGCTCCTGGGCGGAGGTCACCGCCGCCGCGACCCGTACCAGCAAGGCGGTGGACAGCGAACTGGGCCTGGAGTACCGGCCGTGCCCCTGTGCCGACCCGGGTGCCCCGGCGACGAGTACCCGGGCCGTGGCCCCGGTCCGGGGCACCCGGCCCGGCGGTGCGGCGGCCCCGGCCACCGGCGCCGGCCGGGCGGACGTCCTCGCCCATGTCGGCGGCCACGCGCGGCTGTACGGACGCGGCACGCCGGCCGGTCACATCCCCGGTCACCCGGGCGCCCGGGAAGCCGTCCCCTGCGCCGCTGCGCCGGCCGCCCGGACCACGGTCCACCCGTGACCTGAGGCGCGGACCCTGCGGCCGTTCGCCGGGTCCGCGCCGGCCCCGGCCACGGTGCGTCCCGGTGCCGGAGCGGGCCGCCATGGCACCTCCGGCGCCGGACACGGGACACCGGTTCCGGTCCGCCGCCGGGTGCTGTCGGCTCCCGTAACTCCGCGACCGTCCGCCCTCCCGGCGGACATGTACCGGACACCCCGGCTCCGGTCGGCACCCGCAGCACACCCGGAGGAGATACGGAGCAAGTCATTCCGGCCTGGAGTGTGCACCGGGACGCGTACGGTCGGGTTCCGGACCGTCACCGGAGCGGTCCGGAGCCGACCGTCACCAGGTGCGGTCGGGAATCGACTGTCCGGAACCGACTGTCCGCAGCCGACCATCCGGAACCGACCATCCGGAATTGACTGTCCGGAACCGACCGACCGTCTGAAACCGACCATCCGGAACTGACCGTCCGGAACCGACTGTCCGCAGTCGACCGACGCGACCGGGCGTGCCCCCCCCCGCACGGCACGTCCATCCCCCTGTGACCGCCGTCCCGCTGTCACCTGCCGTGACCGGAAATCGACCGGAGGACCCGCTTTGGCCGATCGCGCCACCACCTTCCTGGCCCCCGCTCCCGCGCACAGCGGCCTGGCCCCGGTGCCGGGCGACCCCGGGCTGCCCTACCTCGGTTACGCGCTCCAGACCATCCGCGACCCGGTGGGGCACTACCGCCGCCGCTACGACCGGCACGGCCCTGTCTCCTGGGGGAACTTCCTCGGCCGCCCCATGGTCTCCGTCCAGGGCCCCGACGCCGCCCAGGTGGTCCTCGGCAACCGGGAGAAGGCGTTCGCTTCCGGGCCCGCCTGGAACTTCTTCATCGGCCCGTTCTTCGAACGCGGCATCATGCTGCTGGACTTCGAGGAACACCTCAGGCACCGGCGGATCATGCAGCAGGCGTTCACCCGCGACCGGCTCGCGGCCTATCTGCGACGCATCGACGCCGGGGCCGGACACACCGTCGCCGACTGGCGGCCGGGGCGCCGCCGCATGCTGCCGCTCTTCCGGCGCCTCACCCTCGACATGGCGATCGACGTCTTCCTCGGACTCGAACTCGACCGCCGCGAGACCCGCCGCGTCGAGCGTGCCTTCGTGGACGCGGTACGCGCCGGGCTCGCCGTCGTCCGCTTCCCGGTCCCCGGCCTCCGCTGGAGCCGTGGCCTCCGGGCCCGCGCCGCCCTGGTCGACTTCTTCGCCGGCCATATCCCCGCCAAGCGCGCGCAGGGCGGCGACGACCTCTTCTCCGTGCTCTGCGCCGCCCGCTCCGAGGACGGCGAACGGTTCACCGACGCGGACGTCGTCAACCACATGATCTTCGTACTGATGGCCGCGCACGACACCTCCACCATCGCGCTGACCACCATGGCGTACTACCTGGCCCGCCATCCGGAGTGGCAGGAGCGCTGCCGCGAGGAGTCGCGGAGCCTCGGCGCCGGGCCCGTCGACAGTGCCGCACTGGAGTCCCTGCCGACGCTCGACCTCGTGCTGCGGGAGTCGCTGCGGCTGTGCCCTCCCGTACCCCTGCTTCCGCGTATCGCGGTGCGCGACACCTCCGTTCTCGGCCACCACATTCCCGCCGGAACCCTGGTCTCCGTCACCACCTTCAGCAACCACCGGCTGGCCGACTACTGGCCCGACCCGGAGCGGTTCGACCCGGAACGCTTCTCCCCGGACCGGCGCTCCGCGATCACCCACCCGTACGCCTGGTTCCCCTTCGGCGGCGGCGTCCACAAGTGCATCGGTCTGCACTTCGCCGACCTTCAGGTCAAGGCCGTCATGCACCGGCTGCTCCGCGCCCACCGCTGGTCGGTGCCCGCCGGGTACACCTGGGATCTGGACATGTCCACCCTGCCCGTGCCCAAGGACGGCCTGCCGGTCACCCTGCACCCCTACGGCTGAACATGTATGGCTGGAACCCGTATGACCGAGCCCCCGGGACCGAGCCCCCGGGGCCGGTCCGGGCGGGACGCCGCTGTCCGCCGGGGGAGTGAAGCCGTATCCGGAGTTGACCGCGCCGTGCCTGTCCCGCCCGGAGACGACCGGGAACGTCCCTACTGTGGGTGGCCGATGGCGCTCCGGCGGCAGCGGCGGGACGCATGCAGCGGCGGTGGACCACGTACCGGAGCACCGTGCACCGGAGCACCGTGCACCGGGGATCCGCGTACCGGGAACGGCGCACCCGAGAGCGGTGTACCGGAGCACCGGTGACAAAGGGCCGCAGCGGACGCGGAGCACCGGGCAGCAGGGGACCGCAGCAGACACGGGGAGCAGCAGCAGACATGACCGTCGTCCAACTCGCCGAACGCGCCCCCGCCGAAGCGACCACCGTCCCGGCCACGGCGACCGCCCCCGGGACGGCCGACGGCGGCCATCCGCCGGCCCCGCCCGGCCGCCGGCGGGTGCACCCGGCCGCCGCCCTCGCGCTGCTGCCGCTGGGACTGCTGGGCGCCGCGCTGTGGCTGGGCCGCCATGTCCGCCCCGGAGCGGACGACTGGTGCTTCCTGCCGTTCGTGCGGGACGAGGGCGTCGTCGGCCTGGTCGACAAGTTCTACCTCCGGGACAACGGACGGGTCGTCAACGCCGCGCTCACCGGGGCGTACGCGCGGTTCGACATCGCCGGACATCAGTGGTACGCCCTGGTCACCGGCGTGATGATGGCGGGTGTCGTGTGGGCGGTCGCCGCCGCCGTGCCCGCCGGCCGGCCCCTGGTGGTACCGCGCGGCCTCCCGGCGCTCCTGGCGGCCACCGTCACCGCCCTGTTCCTCCTCGGCTCCCCCAACACGTACAAGACGTTCTACTGGCCCGCCTCCTCGGTCTCCCACACGCTGGCGCCCGTGCTGGCCTGCGCGGCGCTCGTGCCGCTGCTGCGGGCCCGTTCCCGGGGCGGCAGGATCGCGGCTCTGGCCACGGCGTTCCTCACGGGGGCAGCCCTGGGCACGCTCTCCGAGGAGTCCTCGGTCGTCGCGCTCGTCGTGCTCGGCTGCGCGCTCCCGCTCGGGCATCTGCTCCTGGCCGGGCGCCGGCGTGCGTACGCGCGGGCCTGGTGTCTGGCGGGGATCGCGGGCACGGTCGCCGGACTGCTCGTCCTGGTGACCTCCCCCGGCTCCAGGACCCGGCGGGAACGCTACGGCGCGGAGGGCCTGACCGTCTTCGCGCCCGAATCGCTGACCGGCTCCCTGACCGCGTTCGCGCAGATCGTGCAGACGCTGGTCACGAGCTGGCAGTACCTCGGCGCGGTGGCCGTCGGGGCGCTGGCGGGGCTGGTCGTCCGCACGCGTCCCGGAGCCTCGCCGCCGTACGTCCGGGGGCGCCGGTCCACGGCCCTGCTCGCCGGTACGGGCGTGGTCGCCTTCCTGGTCTCCGGGTATCTCTGCACGCTCGTCGCCTACCCCGTGTTCGGGGACGGGATCGTGGTCGTGACCCGGGCGTGGAACGACTTCCTCCTTCTCTATGTCGCCCTGCTCACCTGCGCGGGAGCGCTCATCGGGCGGGCCGTCGGGCGCCGGGTCCGGTCCGTCGGCGCGGTCCGCGCGGCGCGCGGGATCTGCGCGGCGGCGGTCGTCGTGGTCTGCGCGGCGCTCGCCCTCTCCCTCGTGCGGCTGGGGGAGGACATGCGGGTGCGGGCGGGGCAGTGGGACCGGCAGGACCGGTGGATGCGGGACCGCGCGGCCGCCGGCGACCGGGTACTCCCGTACACCCCCACCTCGGTGGCCGGGATGGGCGAGCCGTTCGGCAAGCACGGTTCCTGGCCCGCCGGGTGCGTCGCCGACTACTACCGCGTCGACCGCGTCACCCACGCCACCCGCCTGCCCTGAGCACCCGCCCCGGGCCGCTCCGGTGGGGCCGCCCCGGTGGGGAGCGGGCGACACCTGCACAAATCCCGGCCCTCTACCACGTTTTCTCCACATCCCCCAGTCGGCGCGGTGGCCCCTGGCTCATATGATCCGTTTAAACTCTCGGTCACGGCATCGGGAGGGCGGCACGCCGAGCGGGCCCCGACGATCCGCCGGGCAGCTGCGGGAGTCCACGCCGCAACCGCCCTCACCAGCGACAACGGGGAGGACACAGGGATGGCTTTCGAACAGCACTGGGCCGGTACCGGGGCGGGGGCCCTGGACCGGGAGGCGGGCGCCGACGCAGCCGCTGCCACGTCGACCAGGCTGAATGGTGTCCCCGACGGTCCCGGTCCGGGTGGCGGTGCCCCGGATCTCGTCTCCACCCCGGCGCAGAAGTCGGCCGCCGCCCGCACCATCGAGACGGAGCTGGAACCGGGCACCAGGAAGGCCGGCGATGTCGCCGACGCCGCCACGGGGAAGGCCGTTTCCGGCTTCACGGGCTGGGCCACGGCGGCCGGTCTGAAGACCGTGCAGGAAACCTGGGAGAAGCAGGTGAAGACGTTGAACGCGCGGCTGGCGTCGGAGAAGGGCGCCCTGCGGGCCGCGTCCACCACCCTCACCACCACCGACATGGGGCAGCGCGGCCGCATCAACAGCGTCAGGTCGAACTTCGACACGTACTAGAACGCGCGACCCACGACGCACAACCTGTCCCGCGCGACGCGCGACGCGTAGTGGGCGACGGGTGACGCGTCACGGGAACGCGTGTCAGAACAGGGGCCGGACCGCGGACCGGGCCTGCCACACCCAGACGTACGAGACCGGGGCGAGCCGACCGCGCCGGGGCGCGCCCGCCGGCCGCGCCGGGATGCCGCCACGAGGGAACCGATGTGCTGACGTACCACGATGTCATGACGATCGATCTGAGCAGCCTCGCCACCGCCGCCGACAAATGGCAGGACATGGCGGGCGAGTTCCACAAGGTCGAACAGCGCTACAAGGACAGCGTCCAGAAGATCACCACGGGCCCGGACTGGGTCGGCGGGAGCGCGAACGCGGCCGGGACCGCCTTCGCCGCCACCCGCTACGAGTACCAGGCCGCCCAGACGCAGGCCAAGGCCACCGCCACCCTGCTGCGTAACGCCCACCAGCAGTTCACCGAGTTGAAGAAGCAGCTGGAATCCGGTCGGGCCGACGCGGTCAAGGCCGGGATGAAGGTGTCCGAGCAGGGCAATGTCGCCTTCGACTGGGACCGTCTGACGGCCCAGGAGCGCACCGACCTGGAGCAGGACGCCACCCGGATGGCCAAGGTCAAAACGGACGAGCAGTCCTGGCGCGACTATCTGACCCAGTGCGTCAAGCTGGTCGACGAGGCCGACCAGGACCTCAAGAAGGACCTGGAGGCCGTCGTCAAGGACGGCACCGGCGGCAAGAACGACGGCACCCCGGGCACCGGCTTCAACGGCGGCGCCGACGCCGTCGCCAAGGCCGACGACGCACAGAAGAAGGAACGTCTGGAACTCGCCTCGCTGGCGATGCGGGGCGACGAGACCCTGGACGACTACCTTCTGCGGCTCCAGCGCGAAGGCGTCACCCGGCTCACCGGCAGCGAGCGGCTCGGCAAGCTGTGGGCCGCGTACGCGGAGGGCACCATGACCGCAGGCGCGTTCGCCGCGGCCACCGGCGGCACCCTGGGCTCCTCGTTCAAGCTGTTCACGTACCTCAAGTCCGACAAGATCATCACCGCGCCGGGGACGTTCTTCACCGAACGCATCAACATGCGGCTGAACGGGGCCGTCCCCGGCAGCATGCTGAGCAAGATCCCGCCGGGCGCGGTCCGGGCGCTCACCGGCTCCGACGAGGCCGCGATGCTCGCCGGCTACATGCGCAACGGCCGCTTCTACATGCCCACGGCGGGCGAGGCCAATCTGCTGAAGGTCGCACAGAAGGGCGGCATGGCCAACGCGGCCAAGGCGGCGGGCTGGCTGCGCGGCGCCGGTGTCGTCGGCGGTGTGATGGCCACCGGCTACGGCATCGCCAACCTCGCCACGTACGACAGTGCCCAGATCAAGGCGGATCCCGCCAAGTTCGCTTCGGATCTGAGCGGTACGGCGTTCAGCGCCTCGATGACGGCCCTGACGGTGGCCCCCAACCCCATCACCGCCGGACTGGCCATCGGCACCGGTGTCGTCTACGGGGCCGCGCTGGTCTGGGACAACTGGGAGGACATCGAGAAGGGCGCCAAGGAGGCCAAGGAGTGGGTCGGCAACCAGGCCGAGAAGATCGGTGACGGCATCGCCGACGGGGCCAAGAAGGTCACCGAGGGGATAGCCGACGGAGCGAAGAAGGTCGGCAGCGCGCTCAATCCGTTCGACTAGGTCGTTTCTTACGGATCAGGCTGGGTCAGGGAGCGGGGTCTGGTGCCGTGCATCGCAAGGCGGAGGATTGAGCCACTGCGGAGCATTGGCGATTGACGACAACGCGGCGAGGTGCGGTGCCAGGGCACGCGAGCCCCAGCAAGATCCGTAAGAGACGGCCTAGATACCCCGAGGTACCACTGTGAACCCACCATCGGCGCCGCCGCCCCCGCAGGGCGGCAGAGGCACAGAGGGAGAGCCATGCACACCGCCGCCGACGTCTTCGTACTCGACCACTGGCGGGAGAAGAAGAAGCAGGAACGGCCCCGTTCCGGCTGGACGGGCACCTCGCCGGAGTTCGGCGCCATCACGGTGGAATACCCGGTGGAACGCGTCCACGGGGAGACCGTCACCGCCGAGGTGCGCGGCGGACTGATCCCCACCGCCAGCTTCGCGTCGCGCGGGATGCACACCGCCGTCGTGGAGATGCCGACCCTGAACGGTGCCACCTGCCGGGTCGGGGACGCCCTGGTGACGCTGAGCCGCAACCGCCTCGGGGTGACCCGGGGCGCGCGGGCGCTCCATCTCCGGCTCGCCGGGGACCGCTACCGGCTCACCGCCGACGGCGGCAGGAGCTATGTCCTGACCCGTGAACCCGACGACGAGGACCCGGGGGTCACGATCCGGGCAGGGGAGTCGGGCCGGGGCCGCGGGCGGCGGCTCACCGTCCACGTCACCGGCCGCGCCGTCGCCGCGGACATCTCTCTCGCGGTCCTCTTCGCCGGGGTCGACCGCTCCACCCTCACCCGCGGCGGGGCCGTCCGCGCCGGGGTCTCCCGGGCCGTCAACCTGACCATGGAGGCGAAATCCTGACCGGACCGACCCGACCCGACCCACCGGCGAAAACCGGCCGCAGCCGCCGCCCGGCCCCCCGCCACGACAACCCGCCGCCACGACAAAGCGAGTAGAAATGCCTTCGTACGACATCGCCCGGTCCCGCTTGAGGCTCGGGGGCGACCATGTCTTCGCCCTCACCCAGCTGGCCACCGGGGAGCCGGTCGCCCCCGAGCTGACCGGCGCGCGCGACGAACTGCGCGCCAGCGGCCTGATCGAGGAGTCGGGCGCCCTCTCCGTTCTGCTCCGGCCGCTCATCGAGACCCTGCTCAACCCGGTGGTCATGCTCTCCGTGGAGACGGCGGGCCGGCAGGGCCAGCTCCACCACGGCATGGTCATCGGGGAGAACCACGTCTACTCCCACGAGTTCTGGCCCGGCGCGACGGAGGCGGAGTACGTACCCGTCGAGCCCAAGATGCTGGTCTGGGCGCTCGCCCACATGGTGAACCTCCGCCAGGAGGAGGTCACCGCCGACGCCGCCGGGGCCGGGGTCCTCGATGCCACGGTCGGTGTGCTCGACGCCGGGCTCGCGGCCCTGGACTCGCTTCCGGCCATCGGCTCCGCCGCCGGCGACCGCGAGCACATCCGCACCGCACTGCGGGGCGCCGGCGCCCCGGACGGCCCCGAGCAGGCGCTCTTCGCCGATCTGCTCGCGGGTCTGCGCTCCAGCTGGCGGATCACCGCCGCCTGGCAGGGCCACGACGACGGCAGCCCCGCCCTGGTCAGCCACGGCCTCGCCGTCTGGGACTGCGGACCGCTCGGCCTCTGGCACCGGGAGCTGCCCGCCGAGCCCGTCCGCGAGGGGCAGGTCGGCCCGGACAGCGCGCTGCGGCTGCGGCGGGTGGCTCCCCGCCGGGTCTGGGAGCTGATCACCGAACTGCTGCCGTCGGGGGACGACATCCGGCGCCGCGAAGCCGCCTGAGCCGGTTCTTCCCGTTCCGCTCCGGCTCCGGCTCCGCCCCGACCTAACGAGGCGGAACCGGAACCGGAACTGGGACGGGCCCCGGGACCAGAACTGGTACTCCGGGGCCCGACGCGCGCTACAGCGTGCGCTCCAGCCGGTCGGCCACCAGCCGGACGAACCGCGACGGGTCGCTCAGCTCCCCGCCCTCCGCCAGCAGCGCCATCCCGTACAGCAACTCGGCCGTCTCGCCGAGACCGGAGCCGGAGCCGGAACCATCGGCGCCGTCTGTGCCCTCCGCGGCCTCCGTGCTCTCCTTGCCCTCCGTGTGCTCCGCGTGCGCCCGCCGCATCCCGCTGACCAGCGCGTGCCCCGGGTTGAGCTCCAGGATCCGCTTGACCTCGGGCAGCTCCTGCCCCATGGCGCGGTACATGTTCTGGAGCGCCGGGGTCACATCGCCCGCGTCCGAGACGACACAGGCGGGCGAGACGGTCAGCCGGGAGGAGAGCCGGACCTCCTTGACCTGGTCGGCCAGGTGCTCCGACATCCAGGCCAGCAGCGCCGCGTACTCCTCGCGCCGCTTCTCCCGGTCCTCGCCGGACTCCTTCCCGTCCCCGTCCCCGGCACCGAGGTCGACATCGCCCTTGGCCACCGACCGCAGCTGCTTGCCGTCGAACTCGGGCACCGTGTCGACCCACACCTCGTCCACCGGGTCGGTCAGCAGCAGCACCTCGATGCCCCGCTCCCGGAACGCCTCCATGTGCGGCGAGTTCTCGACGGCCTGCCGGGACTCGCCGGTGAGGTAGTAGATGTGCTCCTGGTCCTCGCCCATGCGCTCCACGTACTGCGCCAGCGTGGTGGGCTGCTCCGCGTCGTGGGTCGTCGCGAACGAACAGACCCCGAGGATGGCGTCGCGGTTCTCGAAGTCGCCGAGCAGCCCCTCCTTGAGGACCCGGCCGAACTCCTGCCAGAAGGAGGCGTACCGCTCGGGCGCCCCGGTCAGCATCTCCTTGACCGTCGACAGCACCTTTTTCGCCAGCCGCCGGTGCATCAGCTGGATCTGGCGGTCCTGCTGGAGGATCTCCCGCGACACGTTCAGGGACAGGTCCTGCGCGTCCACCACGCCCTTGACGAAGCGCAGGTACGACGGCAGCAGGGCCTCGCAGTCGTCCATGATGAAGACGCGCTTCACATAGAGCTGGACGCCGCGCTTGTGGCCCTGCTGGAAGAGGTCCCGGGGCGCCTGGGACGGGATGAACAGCAGCGCCTGGTACTCGAAGGTGCCCTCCGCCTGGAGCCGGATGGTCTCCAGGGGGTTTTTCCAGTCATGGCTGATGTGCTTGTACAGCTCGTGGTACTCGTCGTCCGAGACCTCGCTGCGCGGCCGGGCCCACAGTGCCTTCATCGAGTTCAGCACCTCGGGCTCGGGCACCGCCCCGGCCTCCGGCGCCTCCCCGTCCGCCGTGCCGGAGCCGTCCCCGGGTTCGCCCCCGGGTCCGGGTCCGTCCTCCGGGTCGTTCCCGGCCGGAGCGGGTGCCTGCGGCGTCATCCGGATGGGCCAGGTGATGAAGTCCGAGTACCGCTTGACGATCTCCCTGATCTTCCACGGGGAGGTGTAGTCGTACAGCCGGTCCTCGGCGTCCTCGGGCTTCAGCCGCAGCGTCACCGAGGTGCCCTGCGGGGCGTCGGCGCCGTCGACGGACTCGATCGTGTACGTGCCCTCGCCGGTCGAGGTCCAGCGGGTGCCCCGCTCCTCGCCGGCGCGCCGGGTCAGCAGCGTGATCTCCTCGGCCACCATGAAGCCGGCGTAGAAACCGACGCCGAACTGGCCGATCAGGCCCTCGGCGGTGGCGCCGTCACCGGCTTCGCGCAGCTCCTTCAGGAAGGCTGCCGTGCCCGAGTTGGCGATGGTGCCGATGAGTCGCACCACTTCCTCGTGCGACATGCCGATACCGTTGTCGCGCACGGTCAGCGTGCGCGCCTCCGGGTCGGGGAGGATCTCGATGTGGAGGTCGGACACATCCGCGCCGAGCGTGTCGTCGCGGAGTGCTTCGAGACGCAGTTTGTCGAGTGCGTCGGAGGCGTTGGAGACGAGTTCCCGCAGGAACACATCCTTGTTCGAGTAAATCGAGTGGATCATCAACTGGAGAAGCTGGCGAGCTTCCACCTGAAACTCGAACGTTTCAGTCGGCATGGTCCGTGGTTCCTTCTCAGATCACCAGGGGCGACGGATACTGACCTGGGCACTGTAGATCAGAGGGTTACCATCCAAAATCCCGTCCTGCCGGCCGGGCCGTCCACGGGGGCGGGGTGACCCCGGACCGACCCCCGCGCAGGGGCCCCACGCGGTGTCCCGCACCGGTCGTCGAGTCGGTCCACGGAACCACGAATCACGAAGTCGCGGGACACAGGCACAGGGACCACGGACAGCGAAGAACGGACAGCGGACAGCGGACGAAGGGGCTCTCTCATGGTCGTGTCGCGGCGGCGTGTCGGTCTCGAACTCGAATTCCCCGTCGTGGAGTCGGCGACGGGCAGAGGGCTCGACCGGGACGGGGCCCGGGAGCTGTGGCCCGCGCTGGCGGCGCGGGACGGCTCCTGGTCGCCGGTGGTGGAGACGGTCAGCGGGGTGGTCAGCGGGCTGCGGCGGGTCAGCGGCGGTTTCGAGGAGTCCGTGAACACCGACACCGGCGTCTGCACGGTCGAGGTGTCGCTCGCGCCCCGCGACACCGTCGGCGAGGCGCTCGCGGCCGCCGCCCCGGTGCTGCGGGACGTCCAGGAACTCCTGGCGGACCGGGGGTACGCGCTGCTGTGCGCGGGCATCCAGCCCTGGACCTGGACCGACCCCCACCGCAAGACCCAGAAGGACTGGTATCTGCTGCTGGCCCGCCGCTGGCACTACCACCACTGGTTCGTCCCGCTCGCCTCCCACCAGGTCTCGGTCGACGTCACGCCCGGTGAGGCGGCCCGGGTGGTCAATGTGCTGAGCGGGCTCGCCGGGATCTTCACCGCTCTGACGGTGTGCTCACCGGTCGCCCGGGGAGTCGTCCAGCCGTGGAAGGAGACCCGGAACTGGATCTGGTACGAACGGGCCTCCCGAGTACCCGCCCGCGAGGCGCGCTACACCTCCAACGGGATCCCGCCACGGCCCTACGCCGACGCCGGGGCGTATCTGGAGCACTTCTGGGACTCCCGCGTGTACTTCCTCACCCATCTCAAGAGCCGGGGCTGCGAAATCGCCGGGAACCTCTCCTTCCGTGACTTCCTGCTCGCTCCGGAGCCCGTACCGGCCCGGTGGGTCGACGGCACGGAGACGAGCATCAGTCCGGAACGGGACATGCTCGACCGGATCCACCAGTACGGGTGGCCCGCCGCCAAGCTGCACTACGGGTTCGACGACCGGACCGACGTCGACGGGGTGCGTGCCGCGCTGCGCGAGGGCTCGATGGGGGAGTACTTCGGGGACCACGCCGTCAACTGCTATGTCGAGAACCGCACCTGCGGGGTGGCGCCGCAGGGGGAGGAAGGCGTGGCGGCGGCGCTCACCCTCGGCGTGGTGGAACGGCTGGACGCGGCCGAGGAGCTGCTGCGGCGGGTTCCCTGGGGCGAGTGGCGGGCGCTGTGGCCGCGGGCCGGGCGGCACGGCCTCGCGGCCGAGGACGAGCGGTCCCTCCGGCGCGTGCGCGACCTCCTGGAGCTGGCCCGTGACGGGCTGCGCGGCAGGGGCGCCGGGGAGGAGGTCTTCCTGGAGCCGCTGTTCGACCGGCTGGCACGGCGGGAGACCCCGGCGGACCGGATGCTGGACGCGTTCCGGGCGGGCGGGGTACGGCGGCTGACCGACGAGTTCGCCCGCACGCTCTGACCGCTGCCGGTGGCCGCACCGTACAGGCCTACAGGGCCGTCAGGGAACGGTACGGGTACGGGTGCGGGGCGCCCCGTACCCGTACCGCGGCTCAGTCCGGCGGCACGGTGAGGTCGTGCCGGAAGACGTCGAGCGGGTCCCACCGGGCCTTCACCCGCCGCAGCCGGGCCGCGTTGTCCCCGAAGTACAGGGTCTGCCAGTCGGTGCCGGAGGTGTTCAGCTCCGGGTCGGCGAGGTCGGCGTCGGGATAGTTGATGAACGCCCCGCCCTCGCCCGTGTCACCGGAGCCGCCGGGTGCCGGGACGCCGCCGGTGTCCGCGTACACGTCCCGGTAGAACTCCCGGATCCAGGCGAGATGGGCGGCGTCGTGGCCCGGATCGTGCCACCCGGCCAGAAAGACCGCCTTGAGCACCGCGTCACGCCGGGCCGTCGCGGTCGCCCCCGGTGCGAGCGCGTTGACCCGGCCACCGTAGGTGTTGAGGGTGAGGCTGCCGTAGGCGTCGGTGTCGGTACGGGTGAGATGGCGGTGGACGGCGGCGAGCTGCCGCGCGGTGAACCGCCGCCGCAGCTGCGCCGACTTGATTTTCAGCCGCCAGTCGCCCACGGCGTTCTCGCCGGAGCCGCGCAGGGTGGCCGTCAGCCAGGGTTCCTCCCGGGAGGAGAAGGAGGCGGGGCGGGCCGTGCCCGCGCCGAGCGCGCCGATGAGGTCGTCGAGCAGCCGTCCGGCCGCCGGGCCCGCCGCCGTCACCTGGCCGAAGAGGCTGGGGCCGCCGCCCACGGGCCGGGAGAGGGAGAGTTCGGCGTAGAGCGCGGCGGCGGGGGAGCCGGGGGCGCTGTTGCGTTCGGCCCACCGCCCGTAGTTGTCGGCCAGCCGCACGAAGGCGGCCTCGTCCAGATCCCGCCAATCCCAGCCCGCCCGGAACGTCAGCGCGGTCGCCGGGGGGACGGGCAGCAGCCGCTCCGGAGGAGTGGCGGCGGTGGTGCCAGGGGAGCGGAACCAGTAACGGGTCACCACCCCGAAGCCGCCGCCCCCGCCGCCGGTGTGGGCCCACCACAACTCCCGGCGGGGATCGCCGGGCTCGCGGGTGGCCACCACACTCCGGGCCCGGCCCGCGCGGTCGACCACGACGACCTCGACCGCGTACAGATGGTCCGACACCAGCCCGTGCAGACGGCACAGCGGACCGTACCCGCCGCCGGGGACATGGCCGCCGACGCCCACGTCCGGGCAGTAGCCGCCCGGGACGGTGACACCCCAGCCGAGGTGGAGCAGCCGGTAGACCTCCTCCAGGGTGGCCCCGGGCTCCACCGCGAAGGCGTGGCGCTGCGGGTCGTACGCCACATCGCGCATCCGGGAGAGGTCGATGAGCGTCCGTACCCGGGGATGGTCGACGAAGTCCTCGAAGCAGTGGCCGCCGCTGCGGACGGCGGGCCGCCGCCCCGCGTCGACCGCCTCCTGGACCGCCCGCACGACCTGCCGTGTCGTCAGGGCCGGGCGGACCTCGTCCGGGGTGCCGCGGAACCGGTTCGCGCCACGGCCGACGAGATGGCCGTACCGGGGGTCGCCGGGCGTCACGCGCGGCGCGTCCCGGTCGGCCGGCGGGATATCGCCGGGAGCCGCTCGCGCCGTGCCCGGGGGCAGTACCGCGCCACCGCCCGCGAGGACGGCGGCCCCCAGTACCCGCCTCCTGCTCTTCTCACTCATCCGTCTCTCCCCTCGTCGCGGCCGAACGCCGCCACCGGTGAGGAGGAACGGTACGAAGGGGCCCCGCGCACGGGAAGAGCGCCGGGGCCGCGTCCGGCGGAAGGGCTCCGCCGGGGCCGGGCGGCGGCCCGGATGTGTTCCTCGGGGGATCACGTCCTGGCGGGTTGCGGTGGGTTACGCTGAAATCTCAAGTCGGCCGGGGACCAAGGGGACATGGAAAAGATCACTCCGTCCGATCTGATCGCCGTCGGCGAGGTCGCCCGCCGGACCGGAGTCGCCGTCTCCGCCCTGCACTACTACGAGCAGCAGGGCCTGATCCGGTCCGAGCGCACGGCCGGGAACCAGCGCCGCTACCGCCGCCATGTGCTGCGCCGCGTCTCCCTGATCCAGGTCGCCAAGCGGATGGGCATTCCGCTCGCCGAGGTCGCCGAGGTCTTCCGGACGCTGCCCGACGACCGGATGCCGGCCAAGCGGGACTGGGAGCGGATCTCCCGCCGCTGGCGGGCCCTGCTGGAGGCGCGGCGGCGCGAGATCGAGCAACTGGAGCGGGAGATCACCGGCTGTATCGGCTGCGGCTGCCTCTCGCTCCAGCGCTGCCGGGTGCTCAATCCGCAGGACAGCCTCGCCGAGCGGGGTCCGGGCGCCACGCGGCTGCCCGCGGCCCGCACGGAGCCCACCGAGTAACCCTGGGCCGCCCTGCCCCTCCCTGCCCCGCCCTCACGCCTCCTCGCGTACCGCCCCCGCCCCGCCCCCTCCGCGAGTGCCTTTAGGCCCGCACAGGCGTCGCTGTCTTCCATGAACCCGTGACACCGATGTCCCTTCCGTATCGGCACACGCGTCACTCCCGGATCACGCCGCTCCGCCCGCGCACCCCGCGGGCGGTGCGGCGTGCTGCCGTGACGCGGCCGGTCCACGGGCGCCGGTGACCACCCACGCCCCTCTCCCCCTGTGAACGGGAGTACGCAGTGCGCATCGACACCCCCGTCCGCGCGGCCGCCCCGCGCCCCGCCCCGAAGGCCGGTGATCGTCCGTGGTGAACGCCGTCGACCGGGCCCCGACGCCCCCGAAGACCCCGGCAACCGCAACGCCCTCGACGCCCCCGACGGCGTCGACACCCCCGACGCCCCCGAAGGCCGCGGCGGCCCCGTTCCGGACCGTCGTCGCCCCCGAAGGCGTCGAACTCCCCCTGACCGCCGAGGGCTTCACCCGCATCGCCGGCAACCTCGCGGGCTACCCCTTCGTCAAGGTCGTCCTGGACCTCGCCGAATCCACCTTCCACCTCATCGACAGCACCGCCAACCCGCTCCATGTGCACTACATCGGCGAGCGCATCCTCGCCACCCCCGTCGACCGCCTCCTGAGCGACATCGACTCCTTCAACCACGACGTCTACATCCGCCCCGACCGCCGCTTCTACCTGGGACTCCTCGCCCTGCACCGGCGCGAGGACGGCGACGGCGACGGCGACGGCGAGGGCAACGGCGACGGCGATGTCCGCGGCAGCGCCCTGCTCTCCCTGGAGACGGTCGAGGCCGACACCATGACCGGCGACATGCTGCGCACCTTCCACCAGCAGGTCCGCGCGCACATCGACCCGGGACTCCCGCTCTACCTCAAACCGGCCAACCACCTCCAGGAGACGTCCGTCGCGGCCGTCCCCGCCGACGAGCTGCCCCGGCTCCTCGCCCATGAACTGTTCTCCCAGGGCGCGTACGTCCCCCTCCACCCCGGTGTCGGCTACGGCCGGCTGCGCGTCTTCCGTACCGAGGCCGCCTACCGCTCCGCCGCCGACACCCTCCGCTGGCACGACATCGTCGTCATGCCGCGCGTCCCCGACGACATCCCCCGGATCTCCGGGCTGATCAACGCCGAGCACACCACCCCGCTCTCCCACACCAACGTCCTCGCCACCGGCTGGGGCATCCCCAACGCCATCCAGACCGACATCCTGGACCGCCTCGACCGGTTGGGACTGAACGGTCGGTGGGTGCGGTACGAAGTCGCCACGTCCGCGACCGCCGTCCGCGTCGAAGCGGCCGAGGAGCCCGCCGACCTGGACACCGGGCGGCCCTGGTCCGGCGAGACCGTCACCATGGAACGCCCGGAGACCGACACCGCCCCCATCGTGGAGCTGTCCCGGCTCCGCGGCGGCGACCACTACCGCTACGGCACCAAGGCCGCCAACATCGGTGAACTCCTCGGCGTCGTGGACGGCGGCTCCCGCCGCTGGCTCGGCTTCTACCGGGTGCCCCGGCCGCCCCGCGCCGACCTCCTCGACCACCTCGCCGCCCTCCTCGGCGTCCACGGCCCCGCCGACGACGCGGCGCTCTCCGCTGCCGCCCACCGCCTGGTCCGCGCCCATGTCCGGGTGCCCCGGGGCATCGCGCTGCCGTTCTCGCTGCAACGCCGCTTCCTGGAGTCCTCCCCCCGGATCCAGCAGACCATCGGCCGGCTGAAAATGGCCCTCGAAGTCGGCGCCGGACCCCTGGACGCCATCTGCGCCGAACTCCAGTACCTCATCACCACCACCCGGCTCCCCGACGACATCCGCGACCAGATCGACGAGGCCGTCGTCACCCACCTCTCCGGCGTCGCCCGCTTCGTCGTCCGCAGCTCGTCCAACGCCGAGGACCTGGCGGGCTTCTCCGCCGCCGGCGTCTACGCCTCGATCCCGGACGCCCGCACCACCGACGCCATCGCCGACGCCGTCCGCGAGGTCTGGGCCTCCGTGGTCTCCGCCCGCAGCGTCCGCCTCCGCGACGAGGCCGGCATCAGCCTGGAGGACTCGTACATGGGCGTCATCGTCCAGGAGGAGGTCGACGTCCCCCTCGGCGGCGTGCTCGTCACCTGCAACCCCCTGGACGCCCGGGACTTCCGCAACGTGTACGCGAACATCTCCACCGGCTCCGTCGCCGACGTCGTCGACGGGGTCGCGGCCCCCCTCCAGCACCTCTACAACACCGTCGAGGGCGGCGGCCGGACCCTCTCCCTCGGCTCCGCCGCAGACGACCTCGACGCCCGCGGCAGAACGGCCCTCGGCCGGCTCGCCCTGATCGGCCGGCTGCTCCAGTCCCACTTCTCGCCCGACTACCTCTACGAGACACCCGTCGACATCGAATGGGCCCTGCACGGCGACGTGATCCAGCTGCTCCAGATCCGCCCCTACCGGGTGCGGTCCACCGCATGACCACCGCCCCCGCCACACCCCCGCCGCCACCCGCCGTCCGGCGGGTCATCCGCGCCCACAACGGATTCAAACTCTTCACCGGACTGCTCTGGTGGCTGCCGGTCTTCTACGTCTACCAGCGCGACAGCGGGCTCGGCGACGCGGAGATCTTCCAGATCCAGAGCCTCTACTACCTCGCCTTCTGCCTGCTGGAACTGCCCACCGGGGCGCTCGCCGACCGCTTCGACCACCGGCGCTTCCTCCAGGCGGGGGCCGCTCTGCTCGCCGTCGCCAACCTGCTCCCGGCGCTCTGGACCTCGTACAGCGGCTTCCTGACCCACTTCCTGCTCGTGGCCCTCGCCAACTCGCTGGTCTCCGGCGCGGGCAGCGCCTATCTGTACGAGTACCTCCAGCGCAGCGGCGCGGCCGGCGCCTACCAGCAGGCCGAGGGCAGCGGCCGCGCCTACGCCCTCACCGGCCGCATCGTGTGTCTTCCGGCCGCCGGTGTCCTGATGCAGTGGCACGCACCCTCCCCGTACGTGCTCTCCGCGCTCTGCTGCGCGGTGGCCGTGGTCCTGGCGCTGCGGCTCCCCGCCCTCCCCGGCGGCGAGGACGACCACGAGGAGAGCCGGGAGAAGTCCGCCTGGTCCGCCCGGGACCAGCTGGAAGCCTTCCGCACGCTGGGCCGCTCCCCGGTCCTCGTCCTGCTGATGGCCCAGGGCGTCGCCGTCTTCACCCTCGTTCGGATCGGCCAGGCCAACCTGTTCCAGCCGATCCTGACCGAAAAGGAACTGCCGCTCGCTGCCTTCGGCCTGATGATGGCGGTCACCACCCTCTTCGAACTCGCCGGGGCCGCCCGCTCGGGCTGGCTGCGGCGGTTCGGCGAGGTCCGGTCCGTGTTCGCGCTGACCGTCGTGATGGCGCTCTCGCTCGCCCTGCTCGTCCCCGCCGGACTCACCGGCACCGCGGTCCTGCTGTGCGTCTTCTCCCTCGCCGCCGGACTGGTCTTCCCCATCCAGCGGCAGGTCGTCAACCGGGCCATCCCCGGCGCCCGCCACCGGGCCACCCTCCTCTCCACGGAATCGCTTGCCGACCGGGCCGTGTGCGCCCTGGTCATCTGGGCCCTGGGCGGCTTCCTCGCCCGGGGCGCGATGCACGAGTTCCTCACCCTCGTCGCCGTGTGCACCGTCGCGCTCATGGGCGTGCTCGCGGTCCTGGTCCATCTGGTGCGCCGAACCCCGCGCGGCCCGTCCGGCGGACGGCCCACCCCGAAGAAGGAGAACGTCGCGTGAGCCGGATCCTGTACGTGTACGCCAAGGGCGGCACCGCCCTGGAGTACGCCTTCCCGCGCATCGCCGCCTGCGGCGAACTGCACGTGCTGGCGCTGATGCCGCTGCCGACGGCGGCCGCCGACGTCTGGCGGCCGTACTGCGCCTCCGTCACCGAGGCCGTCCCCGCGCCTGCGTCCGCCCCAGCCACCGCCACCGCCACCGCCCCGGTCCCCGCGCCCGCGTTGCCGGGCGCCGACGCACCCACCGCCGGCGACGCCGTCACCGACGAGATCGTCCGCGTCGCCAAGCACATCGGGGCCGACGCCGTCGTCACCCTCTCCGAGTTCGCCGTCCTCGCCGTGGCGCACGCCGCCGACCGGCTCGGGCTGCGCGGCGCCGGCCCGGCCGCCGCCGAACGCGCCCGGGACAAACGCCTCATGCGGGAGGTCTGGGCCGCCGCCGGCGTCCCCGTACCGGCCTTCCGCCGCGTCGGCTCGGCGGCCGAACTGCGCGCCGCGCTCACCGACCTCACCCCGCCGCTGCTCCTCAAGGCCGCGTGGAGCGCCGGATCCATCGCCCAGCTGGTGCTGCACGCGCCCGACGAGGCCGACGGCGCCTGGACCCGGCTGGAACAGGCCCTGGACAAGGGCCGTGAGATCCGCATGAGCGAGCTGTACGAGACCGGGGCGGACCGGGCCGTCATCGTCGAGGAGATCGTCTCCGGCGCGGCGGAGGACTGGTACGACCGGCCCGGTCACGGCGACTACGTCAGCGTCGAGGGAATCGTCGCCGGCGGCGTCTACCACCCGCTGTGCATCACGGCCCGGCTGCCCACCATCCCCCCGTTCAACGAGGTCGCGAGCACCGCGCCCTGCGTGCTCCCGGAGGCGCTGCAACGGGAGATCGAGGAGGTGTCCCGGCGTGCCGTCGACACCCTGGGCCTGGACACCTGCGGCACCCACACCGAACTGAAGCTCTGCGCCGGCGGCCGGCTCGCCGTCATCGAGACCGCCGCCCGCTTCGGCGGCGTGATGATCACCCGGACGGTGGAGGAGGTCTTCGGGATCGACCCGATCGCCCTGCTCGTACGGGAACTGCTGGGCGAACGGGCCGACTACCCCGAACGGATGCTCACCGAGGGCACGGGCGCGGCGGCCTCCCTCGTCGCCGCGCCCGCCGACGCCACGGGCACCCCCTGGCGCACCCGGCCCGCCTGGGCGCCCCGGTCCATCGACTGGACGGGGATCCTCTCCCCGGGCAGCGCCATCGAAGCGGTCGCCGCCTTCGACCTCCCGCCGGGCCGGCCGGCCCCGGTCTACGATCCGGCCGCCGGGGCCGCCAACTGGCTCGGAATCTTCTTCCTCACCGCCGCCGACGCCCCGGCCCTGCTCCGTGACTGCACCTCCGTCCTCGCCTGTCTGGAGACCGCGCTCGGCCGGGCCGCGACGAGGGCCGCGACGAGGACCACGACGAGGACCGCTGACTGACGGCCGGCCGCGACGACACCGCACCACCCGCCGTCGGCCGGTGACCACCGGACCGGCGGACCACGCCGCGCTGCGGGACAGCGCCGCGCCCGCCCGGGCCCCCGGCCCCGGCTCAGCGCGGCGGCAGCGGCGTGAACGGGTCGGGCGTCAGCCCCGTCCAGTCGTGCAGCACCGCCCGGCCGGTCTGCCGGACGATCCCGTCCGACTCGGCCGTGCCCGCCCGGGCCACGTAGAAACGCCCGTCGTCCAGGGAGATCAGCCCGTACTGACCGGCGGACTCGAAGCCGTACAACCCGGTGGGCTCGTGGTGCAGACCCTCCGGCAGCAGGGTGAGCAGCCGGCCGTACTCGGGCCGCGCCTGCCCCCGCAGCAGCCCCCACGAGGGGCGCTCGGAGCCGTCCACCACGAACAGCGAGTAGTTCGGGAAGGTCCGCTTCTTCCCCTTGTAGACGGCCATCAGCCAGTTGCCGCTGTCGGCGTCGTACTCCAGGTTCTGCACCCCGTACGTGGTGTTGCCGGTGTACGCGAAGAACTTGCCGTCGTGGTGCAGGGGCCCGCTGGTGTGCGGGTCGCTCTCGGTGAGCGGCCGCTCGTACTTGCGCCAGCGCCGCACGTCGTACTGGAGCAGCACCTGGTGGTCGTTGTCGGCCCGGGTGGTGTTCGAGTAGACGCCGTACGCGATCGTCAGCCGCTGCCGGCCATGGCGGCCGAAAGCGGGGCCGAACGCGATGCCGTCGATGCCGCTGCACCCGTACCGGTGGTCCGGGGTGTTGCCGGTGTTCCCGTCGAACTTCCCGTCGCCGTTCATGTCGGCGGTGTAGTCCTCGACCACCTCCCGCAGATGGACCGTGGACACCACTCCGGTGGTCGCGGCGTCCATGTTCATCCGGGTGATCTCGTCCGCGTCGAAGATCGCGACATAGAACGCCTTCGCGGCCTTGTACTCCAGCGAGGCGTAGACCCGGCCGTCGGATCTGTTGAAGTCCAGGTCCCCGAGGTGGCCGGTGAAGCCGGTGACGGAGCCGACGGGCGTGCCACCCAGATCGGTCTTCACCAGCAAATTGGTGAACGAGAAGTACATGAACCCGGCCCGCCGGTCGATGGCCGTGCCCTGGAGATGGCCGGATTGCCACGCCCCACCGTCTATGGCGGGGGGTGCGACCGGCCGGTGCCGGAGCTGCTCCGGCGTGCCCGGCGGCCGCTCGGGCGCCGTCCGAGGGGGCGCGGCATGGGCCGCGCCCGCCCCCGCGAGGACCGCCGCCGCGGCGACGAGGGACGTGAACAGGGCTGTGACGTTCCTTCGCATGGGCTCCTCCGAGATCGGTGATCCTGTGTCCTGGGGGTCCGGCCCGCCCGCCGGAGATGTCCGGGCGTGAGGGTGATGCCCGGCGGGTGTGCACGGGAGACCAGCGGAATGTGAACGTGGCGCGTCTCGTGCGTGTGCGAACGGAAATTACCCGGGGCCGGGACGGCGGACGCCCCTCGGAGGGACCGCCCCCCGAAGGGGGCGGTGCTTTAGGCGGTGTGGCCGACCAGCGCGTCGGCGAGCCCGGTCAGCCGCCGCAGGGCGCGCTCCCCGGCGGCACCCGGCGCGGGCTCCACCCGCCGGTCGCGGTCGTAGTACGCGCCGGGGGCGATCCCGGCCGCCGGGTCGCACAGCCGTACGACATGTTCGGCGCCCTCGGCGGGGGAGGCCCCGCGATGGGCGTAGAGGGGCAGCAGCCGGGTGGCGCAGATGCCCGGGTGCACGGAGACGGCCGGGACGCGCCGGTCGCCCGCGAACACGGTGAGCGCCAGCTGCGACTGTGCGTAGGCGGCCAGCCGGGAGTAGCGGCGGGCGCGCTGGGGGTCGCCCCACGGGATGGAGCCGGTGCGGTGCAGCGAGGAGGAGACGTGCACCACCCGGCCGCCCGGCCCGCCCGCTTCGCCCGTCCCGGCGGTCAGCGCCGGCTCCAGCAGCCGGGTGAGCAGATAGTGCGCCAGGAAGTTGACCTGAAAGGTCAGTTCGTTGCCGTCGGCGGTGAGGGTGCGGCGCTCCGGCGCGGCGACGGCGGCGTTGTTGACGAGGACGTCGATCCGAGGGTGCTCCGCCAGCACGGCGCGCGCCATGGCCGCGACCTCGCCGAGGCGGGAGAAGTCGGCGTGGAAGGCGCGCAGCCGGTGCTCCGGCACGCCGGCGGTGGCGGTGACGCGGTCGGCCGCCGCCCGTGCCTCGCCCGGGGTGCGGCCGTGCAGCAGCACCGTGGAGCCGCGCTCGGCGAGCAGCCGCGCGGTCTCCAGACCGATGCCGGAGGTGGCGCCGGTGACGAGCACGGTCCGGGGGGCGGTGGCCCCCGCCGAGCAGTCGGAGGAGACGGAGGATTCCGACGAAGCGGAGGAAGCGGAGGAAGTGGAAGTGGTGGAGGAAGTGGTGGAGGAAGTGGCGGAAACAGCCGATACCGGCATGGACGGTCCAAGGTGTCGGGGCGCGCCGTCGGGCGCGTACAGGATGTGCGAGGGAGGTGCGGAGAACGCCGGACCGGTCACGGTCACGGCGTCCGCGGGCCGCGTGCGCGTCAGCGGACGGCGGCGGCTATGCGCGGACAGCGGGGCGCGCGGCCGGACGACGCCCGATGGGGCGGCCGGTCGAGCAGGAGCCACGCGCTGTTCACCCCGTCATCCGATCCCGGCCCGGGCCGCCGCGCCAGCCCCCGCGCCCTTCCCTGACGCCGCCCTGACGATCCCTTCGCGCCGCTTTGACGGGCTCCGCGCGCCGCGCCCCGGACGCCCCCATGGCCCCTGTGCCCGACGTGCCGCCGTGAGTGCCGTGCCCGCCTCAGCAGGTGCCGGGCGGGCGCAGCCGCCCCCGGACCTGCCCGACCGTCGTGTGCCGGTCCCAGGGCACGACCTCCATCGCGGCGCCCGCCCAGGCCGGGATCCGGTGCGGCGGGCAGGGGACGAACGCCGTCACCCCGCACCCCGCCCGCGCGAGCAGCCGGGTGAAGTCCTCCCACTCCGCGCGGGTGCTCCGGCGCGGATGCGGTGCCGGGCCGCCGAGCCCCAGATCGCTGAGGACCAGGACCCGGGTGCCCCGCGTCGGCGGGGTGTACGGGCCCCAGGACCAGCGCGCCTCCGCGCCCGCCCCGCGCAGTGGCGCGTCCTCGAAGTACCGCACCCGGGTGCGCTCCCGGCCCACGACCGCCCGCACCTGGTCGGCCAGTTCCCGCTGGTCGCGGGCGAAGGGCTCCGTCCCGGCCCCGAGGTCCACCAGGATCTGCACCCCGAACCGGAGCGTGGACACGGGCCGCAGCGGCACCCCGGTCAGGGCGAGCCCCCGGGCCAGCCGGCGCACGATCCGGGGGACGTCCGGCCCGCCGTCGGCCACCACCCGGGCCACCGCCGTCTGCACCAGCGCCGCCGACGACCGGCGGGCCAGCAGCGGTTCGTACGGGAGCGCGGCGCCCCGGACCGCCGGGGCGGCGGGCAGCGCGGCCGCCCGCCACTCGGCCACCGGCGGCGGTTCCTGGGCCACCGGGACGAGCAGCCGGGGCGGCGCGGTCCCGGCGGACGCCCCGGCCTGCGGCGCCACGGCGGTGTCGTCCGCTGTCTCCCGCCCGTCCGGAGCGGCCTCCGTTTCCACCGGTACGGTCGTCTGCTCCCCGGCGGCCTCCACCAGCTCTCCGCCGACAGCTGCGGCGGAACCGGGGCCCGGGTCGGGCAGCCCCCGGGAGGCGAACCCGAGCAGCGCGGCGATGGTCCGCTGCCGCTCACGGTCGCCTGTGGCGGCGAGCCCGAGGGCGCGGGCCAGGTCGCCGAACCAGATGTCCCCGGACATCCGTCAGCCCCCGGGCTGCTGCGGCTTGAGCAGGGTCAGGCTCTTCAGCAGCGGCCAGCGGTCGTCGGCCACCCCGATCCCCAGCGCGCGGCAGGCCCGCAGGGCGTCCAGGAACTCCGCCGTGCTCGGCGGGCGGATCGCCAGGGCCCGCGCCTCCGCGCGGGCCTGCTCGATCTCCTCCGCCAGCTCCCGCGCCAGCTCCTCGTCGGCCGGGCCGAACTCCTGGTAGTCGCTGCGGAAGTGCGCCTCCGCGATCTCCACCAGACGGGCCGCGTCCGGCTCCGGCAGCGAAGCGATCACACAGCGGCGCAGGAACGCCTGGGGCAGCTCCCGCTCCTCGTTGGTCGTGATGATCACCAGATGCCGCAGCGGCCCGCCCTCCGGCTCCTCGTCCGCCTCCGGTTCCTCGTCCTCCGGTTCCTCATTCTCGGGATTCCGGTCCTCGGGATTCCGAGCCTCCGGATCCTCGGCCGACACCCGCTTGCGGACGGTCTCCCCGGTCTCCGTGACCGTGAACCGGTGCGAGCCCAGCGGCACCAGGAGACTGTTGGGGAGGTCCGGATCGGCCTTGTCGATCTCGTCCACGAGGACCACCGCATGCGGTTCGGGGCGCTCCGCGTTGACCTCGGCGAAGGCGTCGGGCCGCAGCGGCCGCCCGCCCTGGCCGCCGCGCGCCGACACCGGGTCGAAGGCCCACCAGAGCGGTCCCGGGGTGACGTAGCGCTGGTCGTCCAGATCGGTGCCCGGCTCCCTGACCTGGGCGTCGCTCAGCCTGCGGACGTGGTCGTACGTCCACAGCAGGTCGTCCGCCTTGGACCGGGAGGTCACCACGTGCTCGTAGTAGCGCCAGCCCCGCTCGCGGGCCACATAGGCCGCGAGGGACGACTTCCCGGAGCCGGGCTCGCCGCGCAGCAGCAGCGGCCGGCCGGTCGCGAGGGCGACCTCGACCGCGAGGGCCACGTCGGACGGCATGATGTAGACCTGCCCGTCCCGCGAGTCGGGGGAGTGCGGCGCAGCCGGGAGCGCCCCGTCCGGCGCGGTGCCGCCCATCTCCCGCGCTCCGTGCGCGGCGGCCGGTGAGTTCATTCGTCCTACCTCCATGAGCCGTTCAGCCGCCTGGGCAGTTCGCGCAGGTCCTCGGTCAGCTGATAGCCGAGGATCTCTTCGTCCTCGGCGAGATGGGGCGTCACGACGACGAGGCCGTCGATCCGCCAGTCGCGCAGGGTCCGTTCGTCCGGCACCGTCTCACCGGTGAGCAGGATGACCACCAGCCAGGGGAAGCGCCGGCGGACCTCGCCCACGGCCCGCTCCACCACGGCTGGCCGCAGCGCCGACACGTCGACGCTCAGACAGTGCAGGACGCCCTCCCGGGGGCGGAACCGTTCGGGCGGCACCCCGGGAGGGTAGTGGAGCAGCGCGCGGACGGCGTCGACGCACTCGTCGGTCAGCTCCCCGGCGGCGTCCTCCCCCATCGGCATCCCCCCGGCGCTGCCGACGTGGTACCGGTCGAGCTGGAGACACATCGCCCGGTCCACGAAGTGGCCGGCCGTGGTCTGCTGGCTCGCGTTGAGCACGACCGCCCGGCTCGGGGGACCGCCGGGCGGCGGG
Source organism: Streptomyces yaizuensis (assembly GCF_034961445.1). Lineage (NCBI taxonomy): Bacteria > Bacillati > Actinomycetota > Actinomycetes > Kitasatosporales > Streptomycetaceae > Streptomyces > Streptomyces yaizuensis. The sequence continues at coordinate 95,999 of NZ_BSBI01000005.1, read as the reverse complement.
AGTATGTGGCGGGCGGACTCGCCGTTCACCCAGATCGGCAGCAGCTGGGTGACCAGCCGGTCCAGCTGGTCGCTGCTGAGCACGGCGGACAGCTCCATCAGGGCGCTCTTGAGCACCGCGCCCTCCACCGTCCCCAGCATCCGGTGCGCGAGCAGCAGACACGCGCCCGTGTCCGCACGCACGTCGGGCAGCTCGTCCTCCCGGATGCCGAGTGTGCGGGCCGCCGCGAGCAACGGACGGTCGCTGCGCGTCTGTTGCAGCTGGTCCGCTATCCGGGCGATCCAGCCGCGCATCGGATCGGCCACCGCCGAGAGGTCGGGGCGCGTGGGGAAGCGGCCGAGCACCGCGCCGGCCAGCCGCTCCACGTACGCCTCACGGACGGCGGCGGGGCAGTCGGGCTCCCCGGCCCCGCCCGGGTCGGCCGTGACGGCGCCGTCCCACGGCCCGTCCGGTTCGGGGTCCGTGTCCGACGCCGGCTCCGGTTCCGGTTCCGGTTCTGGGTTCGATTCCGTTTCCGTTTCCGTTTCCGGTTCCGTTTCCGTGTACGGGGCGGCTTCCGGTTCTGGGTCCGGGGCCGGTGGTGGGGCCTCCCGCGCGAACTCCACCGGCAGGACGTCCGTGAACCCCGCGTCCCGCAGCCGCCCCGACGTCATCGACCCCATCAGCACCGGGACCACCCGGAACCGGGGGTTGAGCGCCCGCCGCCACAACAGGATGTTGACCTCGCGCCGCACCCAGAACGACTCCAGGGCCGCCTCGTTGAAGAAGACCACCGCCGCGTCGCACTCCGCGAGCCACTGGTACAGCGTCGCGCACCAGTCCTCGCCGGGGCGCAGCGCGTCCATGTCCACCCGTACGCCGAAGTTCCGTTCGGCGAGCCCGCCGGTCACGCGCCGGAGCACGGCCAGCGTCAGCGGATCCCTCTTGGCACTGTGACTGATGAACACCCGGGTCACCGCGCTCCGCCCCTACGCCGGGTGCCGCGCGGCTGTCCGGGCGCGGGCCGCCGGGGGCGGGACCGTCCCCGGGCGGGCGGACCGCCACGGCGCCGACCGTATCGGTGCGTTCCCCCCGTACGTCTCCACGGTGTGATTCTGGCGGACCGGGACCGCATCCGGCAAAGTACCCGGGAGCCCGGCCCCTACCATGGGTGGACGAGGCGGCCGGAGCACCTGAACGAGCACGGGAGCAGGGGGAGATGGAGCCCACGGGGACCACGGTGGGACTGTCGTCGCGGGCGCTCGCCCCGCTGACCGAACGGCTCTTCGTGCCCCGCGACCCGGCCGCGTCCGGCCCCGAGCCGCTGTCCGGGATCCTCGCCTTCACCGACGGCGAGCGGCCCGTCGGCCCGGGCGAGGCGCACACCCTTGTGTCGGAGCTGTTCCGGCACTCCACCCACGGTCGCGGCCGGCGGTTCACCGCCGAGGAGCGCCGCGCCATCGGGGACGCCCTGAACCAGTCGGTACGCGCGCTGCGCACGCTGCCGCTCACCGATCTGCGGGTGGTGAGCGAGGGACACCAGGCCCTGGTGCGCCGGCTCAGCCTCACCGGCGGCTCCGGGCGCTCCGGGCTCTCCGCCAAGGGCATGCGGGTCTGGGAGGCGCTGCTGACCGCCGTCTGCGCGCACATCGTGGACCGGCTGGCACGGCGCTCCCGGCTCGTGGCCCACGAGGCACGGCACCAGGCCCTCGTCCACTCCGAACTGATCCGGCGCTCCGACGAACGTCTCCTGGCCCTCGGCGCGGAACTGGCCTTTTCCGACGCCGAGTTCGAGACCGGCCATCTCGCCGCCCTGCGCGAGCGGAACGGGGCCGTGCACGTCGCCGGGCTCACGGCGACACGGCCCCTGCGCCTGGTCGACGTCCCCCTGACGGCCCTGACGCCCGGTGCGCCGCCCCAGCCCGCGCACCGGCTGCCGGACGGGTTCCCGAGGCTGCTGGTGCGCGGCGGCCCGGGTTCGGGGAAGACCCACCTGGCCCAGGCGGTCGCGCTGGCGGCGGCGGACCCGGGTCCGGACACCCCGCCCTGGCTGCGGGGGCGGATCCCGTTCCCGGTGCCGCTGCGGCGGCTCGCGGCCCAGGGCCCCCCGCCGGACACCGTCGAGGAGTTCCTCGCCACCGGCCCCGGGTTCCCCATCGAACGACTGCACGACGGATGGATCGACCGGGTGCTCGCCGCCGGGCGGGGGCTCGTCCTCGTCGACGGCCTGGACGAGGTGCCCATCGCCGTCCGCACCGCCACCGGCCGGCGGCTCGCCGATCTCCTCGACGCCCACCCCGCCACCCGGATCCTGGTCCTGACCCGGCCCGGCGCGGTACGGGGCCGCTGGCTCGCCGAACACGACTTCACCGAGGCCACCCTGCTGCCCCTGACGGCGGACCGGGTCACCGAACTCATCGGCCGCTGGCATCCGGTAACCCCCGGCGCCGCCCCAAGCCTGATCCGTCTTCTCCGCTCCCGACCCCGTCTGGCCGAGGCCGCCACCGACCCCCTGGTCTGCACCGCGCTCTGCGCCCAGGCCGACGCGCACGGCCCGCTCACCGAACACGCCCACCTCTCCGGCATCACCGCGCTCCTCCTCGGCGACCGGGACCGCGCCCGCGGCGTCGCCCTCGGCGAGGACCTGGACCGGGACACCTGCCACCGGGCCGTACGGAACCTCGCCCGCCGGATGATTCTCGACGGCACCCGCGAACTCTCCGCCCGCACCGCACTGGACGTTCTTGCCGAAAGCGACGGCAGCGGGGACGCCCGCCGCGTCCTCTCCCACCTCACCGACCGCACCGGCCTGCTGCGGACCGGTCCCGCGAACACGGTGGCCTTCACCCACCAGGCCTTCCGCGACTACTTCCGCGCCGAGGCGGCCATCGCACACGGCGGCCCCGACGCGCTGATCCGGCACGCCGACGACCCCGAGTGGTACCCGGTGCTCCGGCTCGCCGCCGAGGCGGACGCCGGGCAGGACACCCTCGTACGCCGGTTGCTGGAGCACGCGCGGACCCTGCCCGACGGCGACCGGCGCGACCGACTGCACGCGCTCTGCGCCGAACTGGCCGCCGGCCCGCAGACGCGCGCGGAGGCCGCCCGCCGGGCCGCGCCCACACCGCCGCCGCCCGGCCTGTCCACATCCGCCGCACCGGACCGTCCGCCGACCGGGCCCGCCGCGTACGCAGAACCGCCGCTGGACGACCGGATCCTGCCCGGCGACGAATCGGATCCGGCCAACCCGGATCCGGCCGGGGCCGAAATCGGACCGGTGGCACCGGGACGGGGGGCGATGCTCAACCCGGTGACGCTCGGAACGGGACCGGCCGAACCGGACACCCCCCTCGTCGCCGTCGCGTTGCCGCAGCCGCTCTCCGGCCCGCCGCTCCGGCCCACGCCGCTGCCGCCCACGCCCGTCAGGCCCTCCGCGCTCGCCCCGCCACCGCGCGCCCTCCGCCCGGAACCCTCCGGCGGCGCCCGCGAACTGGCCGTCGCCCTCAGCGTCGCCACCCGGATCGAACCCGAGCTGATCCGCGCCGTCCGGGTGCGGATCCTGCCCTGGCTGGACGTCGGAGCCGAGACCGACCTCTGGTTCGGCCCCTGGACCGCCGCCCGGACCCGCGCCGGGATCGCCCTGCGGCCCGCGCTCCTGCCCGGCCTCCGCGCCGAACTGGCCGCCCGGCTCCGGGACAGCGCCGCCGACGACCCGCTCCACACCCTCGGCCATCTCATCGCCGACATCCACGCCGGACTCCCGCCCGCGCTGCGCCTGGAGGAGCGCGCCGCCTGGATCGACGTCTCCGCCGGTGCCGGGCGCGAGGAGGCGTTGGAGGAGGCCCTGCAACCGGCCCTCCGCGCCCTGGTGGCCGAGGGCCGCGACGGACTCGCCGACTGGATCGCGGGCGCCTGGCCCCGGCTGCCCGCGTCCGTGAAGGCCACCGTCACCGCCTGGCAGCTCGCCACCGTCGCGGCCCATCGGGACCCCGGCCGCAGTCCTGCCGTACCGAACGCACCCGCCGCCCTGACACCCGGCCATGTCGCCGTGCTCGCGGACGCCCTGCCGCAGGTGCCCCTGGGCCTGGTCCGTGCCGGCGCCCGGCTCCGCATCGGCGCGTCGGTCCCCGGCGGCGCGGCGGTCCCCGTACCGGACACCGACCCCCGCGTGATCGAGATCCTGGCCGAAGCCGAGGGGGACGGCTCCGCGCGGACCGTCCTGGTGGCGTCCGGCGCCGAGCTGACCGTCGACGTGGGGGAGGGGCCCGTACGGCTGCGGACCCCGGCGGGCGCGGTGTACGAACTGGCCCCGCCGGCGCGGCGGAAGTCCAGTCCGTCGCGGCGGCACCGCGGCACCGCGGCCGATCTGCTGCGGCTGCTGGAGTCAGGAGCCCTCGGCGACACCCGCGGGCCAGGGATGGAGCAACTGAGCTTGCTGGTAGCGCTCTTGATGGCCTCCGGACTCCACGGGGTCGAAGTATTGGGCGAGTTCCCCGTCCCCGGAACACGCACCCGGGTGGATGCCCTCCTCGCCGGCGTGCACCCCCGCACCGGGGAACCCTCGTACGCGATGGTCGAACTGAAGCGCAGCCGCCGTGCCCCCGTGGACTCGCGATCACTGCGGGAGTCCAACACCCTGATGCGGCGGAACCTCGACGCCCTCATCCGACGGCTGCCCCTCTTCCGCGACCGCCCCGAACTGCTGGACGGCCTGGTCTACTGGCACTCCGCCGACGTACCCTCTCGCGCCCTTCTCGGCCACAGGCCGGATTTCGCCGAGGACAGCCGGGAACGGGCGATCGCCTGGCTCCGCGAGCGCCTCGCCCCGAGCCCCGGCCTGGAGAGCGGCAGCGCCCTGCTCGCCGGTGAGCCGCTGCCCCAGGACCCCGCGCAGTTCGTGGTGTGGCCGGGCCAGGAGAAGGTGTACGAGAAGGTGCTCCGGGCGGTGTCGGCGGCCGGGGACGCCCACCCCAAGGAAGTGATCGTCGTCATCGGCGGCCCCGGCAGCGGCAGGACCGCCGTCGCGCTGGCGCTGCTGCGGGAGCTGCGCCGCCAGGGGGCGTCCGTCCGGTATACGACCGGGTCCCCGCAACTGACCGGTGCCCTGCGGGCGCTCAGCGCGGCCGCCCCCCGCGAGGCGGCGCTCTTCGACGACAACCACCTGTACTACGCCGTTGGGGCACCGAGCGGGTTCGACGTGCTGCTGTGCGACGAGGCCCAGCGCATCGAGGCGAGCCCACCGCCGCCGGGGGAGCGCCACCGGTTCGGGGAGAGCGCGCGTGGCCGGGCCGGACGGCTGATCCGCGCCGCCCGGGTGCCGGTCTTCCTGATGGACCAGGAGGACACCGGCCACCCCGGCGAGGCGGGCTCCTTCGCCGCCGTCGCCGGGGCCGCGACGAACCTCGGATTCACCGTCCGCGAGATCGACCTCGACGACCTGGGCGCCGGCACCCACCGCGCCTACCGCCGGTGGGTGTCATGGCTGCTCGGCCTGCGCGCGGAGAGTGCCGAGTGGGACCCCCGGTCCCGTACCCCCTCCCTGCTGCTGGCGGACGGCCCGCGCCAGCTCGAAGCGGTGCTGACGGCCCGGATGACAGAGGGCCACAGCGCCCGCATCACCGCGGGCGCCTGCTGGGCCTGGCATCCTCCTCGGCACGGCGGCTCGCTCTCCCCGGACGTCCGCATCGGTGACTGGGCCCTGCCCTGGGCGGGCCGGGAGAAACGCGCACCCGGTGTCGTCCCCTGGGCGGTGGACCCCGACGCGGCCGGCCAGGTCGGCGGCGTCGAGTACGCGCGGGGCTTCGAGTTCGACTGGTGCGGCGTGCTCATCGGCCCGGATCTCGTCTGGCGGGACGGCGACTGGGTCACCGACCGGCGCGCCTCCCACGACACCGCGATCCGCCGCGCGTCCCGCGAGGACGCCGACGGCTACATCCGCCGGGCCTATCTGAGCCTCCTGACCCGGGGCCTCCTGGGCACGGTGGTCCACTCCACCGACGAGGAGACCCGGGCCAGGCTCGCGGAGCTGATCCCCGGGGTGCCCGGGGTGCCCGGAGCGCCGGGTCACGGGGACGGGCCGACGGCGGGCGGCATCGAGAGACCCTAGGGTCGGAAATTCCCTGTCCTGAAACCGCTGTAGGGGGAATCATGGCCGTCACCTACTTGATGCTCGCGCGGCTGCCCGAAGGGGGCCTGGGCGCCTTCGAGGCCTATGAGAGCGCCGTCCTGCCGCTCCTCGCCGATCACGGAGGACGGCTCGAACGCCGGCTGCGCACGGTGGACGACCGGGTCGAGGCCCACCTCGTCACCTTTCCCAGCGGGCGGGACCTCGCTGCCTACCGGGTGGATCCCCGGCGCTCCGCCGCCGCGCCTCTGCTGGAGTCGTCCGGGGCGACGGTCGAACTGCTCGCGGTCCGCGACATCGAGTGAGCAGGCCGGCACGCCGACCGCCGGGGCAGACAGCCGTCCGCGCCGCCCCGGCTCGTACGCTCAGCAGATCCGGGGCAGTTGCTCCCCCAGCGGCAGATCCACCACCCGTGTCCCGCCGAACGCGGTGCGCGCCACCACCATCCCCGGATGCTCGGTCACGCACTCGCCGATCACGGCCGCCGCCGCGCCCAGCGGATGCGCGCGCATCGCCGCCAGGACCTCTTCCGCCCGGTCGCGCGGGACGAAGGCCACCAGCTTGCCCTCGTTGGCCACGTACAGCGGGTCCAGACCCAGCACGGCACAGGCGTTGGCGACCTGCGGCGGCACCGGCACGGCGGTCTCCCGGACGGCGACACCGACGCCCGCCGCCGAAGCGATCTCGTGGAGCGAGGCCGCGAGGCCGCCCCGGGTGGGGTCGCGCAGGACGTGCAGATCGGGGGTGACCGCCAGCATCGCCGCGACCAGACCGCCCAGGGCGGCACAGTCGCTCTCGATCTCCACGCCGAACTCCAGTCCCTCCCGCACACTCATGATCGCCACCCCGTGCAGCCCGATCTCCCCGCTGACGATCACGACATCGCCGGGCCGGGCCCGCTGCGGCCGGATGTCCACACCGGGCGGGATCAGGCCGATGCCGGCGGTGTTGAGATAGACGCCGTCGCCGTGGCCCGCCTCCACCACCTTGGTGTCCCCGGTCACCACCTCGACCCCTGCCGCGCGGGCCGCCGCGCCGAGCGCCCGCGCCACGCGGGCGACCACGGCCGTCTCCACGCCCTCCTCCAGGATGGCGGCGCAGGAGAGCCACGCGGCCCGCGCCCCGCTCATCGCCAGGTCGTTGACGGTGCCGTTGACGGCGAGGTCGCCGATGCTGCCGCCGGGGAAGAACAGCGGACGCACCACGAACGAGTCGGTGGAGAACGCGATCCGGGCCCCGCCGACGTCGAGCGCGGCCGAGTCGCCCAGGGCGGCGAGCGCCGGACCGTTGCCGAAGGCGGGCAGGAAGACGTTCTCGATCAGCTCGGCGGAGAGCGCGCCGCCCCCGCCGTGGCCCATCACCACCCGGGGGTGGTCCCGCAGCGGGAGCGGACACGACCAGCCGGCGACATCGACGGCCTCGACGGAACCGACGGGACCGACGGAGCCAACGGCCTCGACGGAACCGGCCGCGTCGACAGAACCGAGTTTCGGAAGCACGGTTTCAGCCAACGGGGTTCGCCTCCAGCGGGGTCGTTCCGGACACCGGAGAACCGGCGGATACCGGAGAACCGGCGGGCACCGGAGAACCGGCGGGCACCGGAGAACCGGCGGGCACCGGAGAACCGGCGGACAGGGGACCCGGCGCCGGGAAGCCGGGCGGCTGCGATGCGGCGGGGCCGAGCCGCCGGTACAGGTAGTACGCGGCGCACGCCCCCTCGCTGGAGACCATCGTCGCCCCGAGCGGGGTGCGCGGCGTGCACACCTCGCCGAAGGCGGCGCACTCGTGCGGCTTCAGCAGCCCCTGGAGCACTTCGCCGCTGCGGCACTCGGCGGGCTCCCGGGTGTCGATCCCGCCGACGTCGAAGCGGTACTCGGCGTCGTGGTCGCGGTAGCGCGGCGACAGCCGCCAGCCGCTGCGCGCGATCACCCCGATCCCGCGCCAGGCGCGGTCGGTGACCTCGAAGACGTCCTCCAGCATCGCGCGGGCCGCCGGGTTGCCCTCGGGCCGCACGGCACGCGGATACGCGTTCTCCACGGTGTGCTCGCCCCGCTCCAGCTGCCGCACCGTGCGCCGGATGCCCTCCAGGATGTCCAGCGGCTCGAAACCCGTGACCACGATGGGGACCCGGTGGCGCTCCGCCAGCGCCGGGTACTCCCCGGTCCCCATCACGCTGCACACATGCCCGGCGGCGAGGAAACCCTGCACCCGGCACTCCGGCGACGTCATGATCGCCTCCACGGCCGGGGGCACCCGTACGTGCGAGACCAGCATGGAGAAGTTGCGGATCTTGTGCTTCCGGGCCTGGTGGACGGCCATCGCGTTGGGCGGGGCCGTCGTCTCGAAGCCGATGCCGAAGAACACCACCTCGCGGTCCGGGTGCTCGCGGGCGATCCGCAGGGCGTCCAGCGGCGAGTACACCACCCGCACGTCGCCGCCCTCGCCCCGGACCCGGAACAGGTCCCGGCCGGTCCCGGGGACCCGCAGCATGTCCCCGAACGAGCAGAAGACCACCCCGGGCCGGGAGGCGATCGCCAGGGCCTTGTCGATGACCTCCAGCGGGGTCACGCACACCGGGCACCCCGGGCCGTGGATCAGCTCCACGCCCTCCGGGAGCACCTGGTCGATGCCGTGCCGGATGATGGTGTGGGTCTGCCCGCCGCACACTTCCATCAGCGCCCACGGCCGGGTCACCGCGGAGCGGATGTCGTCCAGCAGCCCCCGCGCCAGCTCCGGGTTCTGGAACTCCGTCAGATACTTCACCGCTCGGCCTCCCACTCCGGGCCGCCCTGGTGCGCCGCCGCCTCCCAGGGGTCCTGGAACTCCTCCTGGAGCAGGCCGAGTTCCGCGAACAGCTCCAGGGTCCGCAGCGCCGACTCCTCGTCGAGACGCTGGAGCGCGAAGCCGACGTGCACGATCGCGTACTCGCCCACCGCCAGGTCGGGCAGATACTCCAGGCAGACGTCCTTGACGACGCCGCCGAAGTCCACGACGGCCATCCGGGTGCCGTCCCGTTCCTCGATCTCCATCACTCTGCCGGGCACCGCCAGGCACATACGCCCGTCTCCTCTCCCGCCGTGGCCCGCGCGGCCACCATCAGCTGGCCGAGGGCCAGCCCTCCGTCATTGGGTGGCACCCGGCGGTGCCGGAGCACGGTGAAACCGTCCGCCGCCAGTCCCCGCGCACAGGCCGACAGCAGCAGGGCGTTGCCGAAGACCCCGCCGGTCAGCGCCACCGTGTCCAGGCCGTGCCGGTCCCGGGCGGCCCCGCACAACCGGCGGACCGCCACCGCGACACCGGCGTGGAAACGGGCCGCCACCCGGCCCGGCGGCGCCCCGGACCGCAGGTCCGCCACGGCGGCGGCGAGCACCGGCGCGGGACCGGCGACCCAGCGCCCGCCCGCCTCCTCCCGCAGCGCGAAGCCGTAGCCGTAGCCGTCGCTGTCGTACGGTCCGTGCGCGTACGCCGCCGCCTCCAGCTCGATGGCCGCCTGCGCCTCGTAACCGGCCCGGTGGCAGACGCCCGCCAGCGACGACACCGCGTCGAACAGCCGCCCCATGCTCGATGTGGGCACACAGTGCAGCCCGGTCGCCAGCTGACGTTCCAGCACCCTCAGTTCGTCGTCGGGGCAGGCCGCCACCGGCGGCAGGTCGGACGTCCACGGAATACCGGCGGCCCGCAGGTGCGAGAGCGCCATCCGGTACGGGCGGACCACCGCCGCGTCCCCGCCGGGCAGCGGCACCGGCTCCAGATGGGCGAAGCGCAGGAAACCGCCGTAGTCGGCGATCAGCACCTCGCCGCCCCAGACGGTGCCGTCGTCGCCGTACCCCGTGCCGTCGAACGCGACCCCGATCACCGGCCGGGTCCCGTCCAGACCGTTTTCCGCCATCGCGGCCGAGACATGCGCATGATGGTGCTGTACCCGGACCGGGGGCCGGCCCGCCGCGGACCGGCCCGCCCGCCGCGCCGAACGGTAGCCGGGGTGGCGGTCCGCGACCGCCACCGCCCCGGTCACACCGGTGACGGCGGTCAGATGGTCCACGGCCCGGTCGAACGCCCGCAGCGTCGCCAGATCGTCCATGTCCCCGATGTGGCCGGAGAGCCAGGCCCGGTCGCCCTCCGCGAGCGCGAAGACGTTCTTCAGATCGCCGCCCGCCGCGAACACCGGGGCCACCGGCACCGGCAGCCGCACCGGCGCCGGGACGTACCCCCGGGAGCGGCGCACCGGCAGCGGCACACCGTCCACGACCCGTACCACCGAGTCGTCGCAGGGCACCCGGATCGGCCGGTCGTGCGCGAGCCAGCCGTCGACCAGGGGCGCCAGCCGCTCCCGTGCCTCCGCGTCATCGGTGACGATCGGCTCACCGGCGAGATTCCCACTGGTCATGACGAGCACCCGCGGGCCGTCCGGATCGCCGTCGAGCCCCAGCAGCAGATGGTGCAGCGGGGTGTACGGCAGCATCACGCCCAGATCCGGCGAGCGCGGCGCGACCGACTCCGCCACGGCCCCCCGCGGTGCCCCCGGGCGGCGGCGCAGCAGCACCACGGGCCGGGCGGGACCGGTCAGCAGCCGCCGCTCCTCCGGGCCCAGGCACACCAGCGGTTCGACGTCCGCGAGGGCGCGGGCCATCAGCGCGAACGGCTTGTCGCCCCGGTTCTTGCGGCGGCGCAGCAGGGCCACCGCCCTCGCGTCGGACGCGTCGCACGCCAGGTGGTAGCCGCCGATCCCCTTGACGGCCAGCACCGCGCCCGCCGCGAGCATCCGCCGTGCCTGCGCGAGCGCAGCCTCGCCGTCGCGTTCCGGCTCCCCGGGGACGGCGAGGGAGAGCTGGGGTCCGCAGTCGTGGCAGGACACCGGCTGGGCGTGGAAGCGGCGGTCCGCCGGGTCGGCGTACTCCCGGGCGCAGCCGCGGCACATCGGGAACCCCGCCATCGTGGTGTGGGCCCGGTCGTAGGGGAGCGCCGTGACGATGGTGAAACGCGGCCCGCAGTCCGTACAGGTGATGAAGGGGTGGCGGTGGCGGCGGTCGGCGGGGTCGCGGAGTTCCGCGAGACAGGCGTCGCACGTGGCGGTGTCCGGGGGGATCAGGGTCAGGCCCCGGCCCGCCCGGCCGCGGGACGACGGCACGATCGCGAAACCGCGCGCCCCGGTGGCGCGGACGCTCTCCTGCCGTACGGCGACCACGTCGGCGAGCGGCGGGGCGTCGGCGGCGACCCGCAGACAGAAGGCGTCCACGGCGGCGGCCGCGCCCTCGACCTCCGCGAGCACACCGTCGCCGGTGTTGGTGACATGGCCGGAGAGCCCCAGCTCGGCGGCGAGCGCGAAGACGAACGGGCGGAACCCCACACCCTGCACCAGCCCCTGGACGGCGACCCGCCGCCGCAGGACGTCCCCGGGAGCCGCCGCGGGGCCCGTCACGGCCGGTCCGCCACCGGGGCACCGTACGCGGGACCGCCGGCCGGGAGGTGCGCGTGCGGCCCGCTGTCCGGCGCGTGGCCGTGCGACTCCCGCGTGTGGGCCACGGGCGCGTCGGATCCGTGCGGCTGCGGTTCATGCGTGTGCGGTGGGTGGATGTGGGGTACGGAGGAGCCCGGCCACACGTCCGCCGCATGGGTGTGCTCCTGCGGGTCCGCCCCCCGGGGTACGTGACGGTGGGGTACGGGGCCGGGCGCCCCCGGCTCCGTGCCGCCGCCCGCCGCCGGGGTACGGGCCAGCACCGGCCGGTGCGGCGGGGCTCCCTCCCGTACCGCGAGCGCCCGTTCCAGCAGCACTCCGATACCCAATCCGGCCCGCGCCGACGTACGGACGACCTCGACCCCGGGGTTGACCCGGGCGACATTCGCCAGGAACGCCCCCTCGTCGAAGCCGACCGCCTCCGCGAGATCCGTCTTGGTGACCACGACCAGCTGGGCCAGGCCGAACGCGCCCGGGTACTTGAGCGGCTTGTCCTCGCCCTCGGTCACCGAAGCCAGCGCCACCCGCAGGGACTCGCCCAGGTCGTACACCGCGGGGCAGACCAGGTTGCCCACGTTCTCCACGAACAGCACCCGGGTGCCCTCGGGCAGCCAGCCCGCCAGATAGCCGCGCAGCATCACCGCCTCCAGATGGCACAGACCACCGGTGAGGACCTGCTGCACCGGCACGCCGGTGCGCGCGAGGCGCCGGGCGTCGTTCTCCGTGGCCAGATCGGCGGTGAGGGCCGCCACCGGGACGCCCCGCTCCCGGGCGAGCGCGAGTTCGGCCTCCAGCAGCGCGGTCTTCCCGCTGCCCGGGCTGGAGAGCAGATTGACGGCCACGGTGCCCCGGGCGGCCAGCTCGGACCGCAGCAGCGCCGCACAGTCGTCGTTGTGGGCGAGAACGGCCTGCCGCAGGTCGGACGAACGGCACATGGGCCTGCTCCCTCTCTCTTCGCTCCGGGTTCTCGGGGTCTTCGTTCTGGGGGTCTTCGGGTTCCTGCGGTACGGACCGGACGTGACGGTTGGTCGGTCGGGACCGTCGGTCGGTCGGGCCGCGGCCGCGGGCGCGGGTGGCCGGTCAGCCCGGGGCGAGGGCCGTGCCGGCGGCCCATTCGACCTCGCGGATCCTCAGCTCACGACCGGCCAGCAGCTCTGCCCGCGCTCCCGCGCAGCGCGGACAGAGCAGGTCGGGGGGCAGACCGGGCCGCCACTCGACCCCGCAGGGGCCGCACCGCGCCCGCCCCGGCACGCTCCGGGTCTCCAGCACCGACCCCGCGAGGGCCGTGCCCTCGCACGCCAGGGCGAAGCAGAACTCCAGTGCCTCCGGAACCACCCCGGCCAGCTCGCCGATCTCCAGCCGCACCGCTGCCACCGCCGTCGCGCCCCGCCGGGCGGCCGCCTGCTCCACCTGCTCGACAACGGCCGTGGCGATCGACATCTCATGCACCGGAGCGCCTCATTCCACGGCTGGGTCTTTCGTTGGGATCAGGCCGGGCCGAAAAGCGGCGCCAGGCGTACGAGGCCGGTGGGGTCCACCCGCGAGGACCCGGGCCGGTCCCGCCCGTACCCGGTCCGCCGGGCGGGCACCCCCATTCCAGGGGGCGCGACCGGCCCGGACCGGGAGCCACGCCGCCGACCCGCCCCGGGCCTCCCCATTCGCAGCAGCGCGCCCCCGCGGGACGCCGGCCGGCAGACGTGGGGCGCGCGGCAGCGGGGCGCGGGCCGGGCGTGGTTCACATCCGTGAGATCTCCAGATACCGCTTGATGTCGGGCATGGTGCGCCACAGCACCACCCCGATCGCGCCCGCCAGGGCCGTACCGATCACCGCTCTGAGCATGATGACGCCTCTCTCTCGGACCGCCCGCCCCGCGCCCCGGCCGGTGCCGGGGCCTCCTCGGCTTCGGCGAGCAGCCGCAGAATCAGCCGTACGGCCCCGTCGACCGCCGCCGCCACCGGTGCGCTCAGCCCCATCCCCTCCGCCAGCGACAGCGGTTCGCAGCCGACGACCAGGATCCGTTCGGGCGGTGTCCCGCCGGTGCCCGCGCTCAGGGTGGCGAGCAGGGCCAGCACCGCGTCCGGGCCCATCCGGTGGCCGTCGAGGGCGGGGGTGGCGGACGGTTCGACCGGGCCGGTGTCGGCCTCGATCAGATGGACCGTCCCCGGCGGGCCGCCCCGGGACACGGCGTCGACCAGCACCAGCAGCCGGTAGCCGTCGAGGAGCTGGTACGCCAGATGCACGCCGCGCACCCCGATGTCGGCGATCTCGACGCCGTCGGGGACCTGGGGCGCGGTGAACCGGCGGAGCCGGCGGACGCACTCGACCCCGAAGCCGTCGTCGCCGAGGAAGACATTGCCCACCCCGGCGACCAGCACCCCGGCCGGGCTCTCGCGGGTCGTCACGGCGCCTCCAGGGGGGTGACCTCGTCGGGCTGGAAGTAGCGGAACCGGCCCTGGGCCCGCCACAGGTCCGCGCCCGGGTCGTCCTCGATCGTGACCGCCAGATGGACCGAGCCGTCCACGTCGTGCAGGACCGCCTCCACCAGGGCCGCCCGGCCGTCCAGGAAGAGATCCTGCGCGTCGGTGCGGCGCCGGCCGGGCCGCAGCAGCACCCGGCTGCCCGCGCCCACCGACCGGCCCCCGATCAGCACCCGGTCCCGGGCGGGGTCCACGTCCGGATCGCTCCCGGGGTCCCACCAGGGCTCCGCATCGGCGCCGGACGCCCCGGCCCCGCCGCCCCCGGTGATGTCACGCAGCGAACGCACCGTGCCGTGCAGCCGCTCCAGCACCTCGCGGGGCATCGAGGCGGCGAAGTCGACCACCGCGCCCGCCCGTTCGTCGGTGCCCCGGGCCTCCCGCTTCTCCCGGTCGGTCAGACACGCCGTCCGCAGCGCCAGGATCTCGTCGATCTCGGTGGCGTCGTAGAGCGCGAGCGGGCTCTCCGGGGCGATCCTCGGCCGGTCCTCCAGGATGATCGGCGAGGAGAGCAGGACATCGTCCCGGCCGTCGGCGTCGGCGAGTACCGGCCACGTGTGCTCATTACGGCACTCGGCCACCGCCGGCGCCGCCCACCGGGGCGGGTCGGTGGCGGAGAGGAAGACGCCCCGGTCGACGGCGAGCAGCAGATGCGCGGAGACCAGCGAGTGCGGCAGGGCCGCCGCCCGGTCCGCGCCGCCGTCCCGGCCGCACCCGCCCGTACCGCCGCCGGCGTCCGTACGGTCCGTACCGCCGCCGTCCCCGCCGCCGCTGTCCGGGGCCCGCCAGCCGGAGGTGTTGGCGACCACGGCGGTCAGCCGCAGCGCCCCGTACGGACCGGGCAGCTCCCGCGCGGACAGCCGGATCACCCCGGCGACCTCCTCGCGGGCCCGCAGCAGCCGTCCCACCCGCTCGCCGTCCACGACGACGGGTTCCGACTCCAGGCCCGCCGCCAGCCGGAACGCATGCGTCACACCGTCCGGCGCGAGCAGCCGGTCCACCGGGGCCAGCAGCCGGACCGTCTCCACCACGCCCTCGTCCCACGGCACCAGCACCCGGTCCGGCAGCTCCAGTTCGGGAACGGTCCGGTAGCCGTACGCCCCCAGCCCCCGCTGCACGGTCCTGCGGCGGGCCCGCAGGAATCGCAGCTCGACGGCGAGGCGGGCGCCCGCGCGGGGCTCCAGCAGACATTCGGTGCGCTGGACGGAGTGCTCGGCGCTGTCCTGCCCGTACCCCGGGGGCACCAGCACACCGAACTGCCACCGCAGCTGGTTCTTGGCGGCGGACGCCCGGTACGGATAGAGGACGTACCCCTCGAACAGCACCGCGTCGGCCACCTGCCGGCCCGTCGCCAGCCGCTCCTCCAGACCGGGCGGGAAGGTGTCCACGGCCGGTGCCGTCACCGGTGCGCTCATGACGTGCCCGCCGGGCCCGGGGCGCCGCCGACGGGGTCGTCCCCCGCGTCCGCCGCATGCGTCGTGGTGTCCGCGGTGCCCCGGGTGTCCGCCGCGCCGAGGAGGGCCCGTACCGTCGACTCCCACGACGGCAGCGACCGCCGGGTGCGGAACGCCAGCAACTCGTCCAGGACGTCGGCGGGCAGCCGCACCCAGCCGCACCCCGGGAAGTGCTGCTCCATCATTTCCCGCCACACCTTGACCGGAAGTCGTACCGCCGCCTCCAGGTCCCACGGCACCGGGGTCACGTGGAAACCGGCCGGTCCGCTGAACACCGTTCCGGAGAACAGCAGCAGCAGCGGCACATCCCCGCTCTCCAGCGCCCGGAAGTAGCGGGTGGCGGCGATGTCGAGGTCGTAGGTGCACGGCACCGGGAGGTCGATCTCGCTCTCGCCGGTGAAGCCCGGCACCATCAGCGGGACCTCGGCGAACTGGATCGGGTTGAGCGTGCTGCCCCAGCGGGAGCGCTCCCCGAAGAGAGCGGTCAGCCGCTCGCCCTCGGCCTCGTCGTAGGCACGCCGCGCTGGTTCGATCCTCAGCTGGCAGCGGAGCGCCAGCGCGTGCACCCGGGTCCGGGCCGGGGCGGTGATCCGCAGCCGCAGGACGAGGGTGGGTCCTGCGGCGTGCCGGTCGGCGCGCACCTCCGTGCAGCGGAAGGCCAGTTCCCTCATGCCACCGCCGCCTCGGTCAGCGGCCGCGCCCGTTCCTGGAGCGCGGCGAAGAAGGCGTCCAGCTCGGCGCGGGCCTCGGCGCCGCCGTCGAAGCCGTGCCAGCGCAGCCGCATCCGGCCGACGAGTTCGTAGGCGAGGTCCACGGGCACCAGATAGCAGTGGACGCGCCGCGGGGTGCGGCGCAGCAGCAGCGCCTCCACGTCCGGGCGGAGGGCGGCGGCGAGCCGGTTCGCCCCGAACACGGTCCGCCAGGCCGACTCGTCGAGGTCGGCCTCGGTGGCCCCGGCGGGGCTGGGGTAGCAGAGCACCGGGCGGCCGAGCGCGCTGTCCCGCAGGACGAACGCGGTACTGACGGGGATGCGCAGGGCGGCCCACTGGGCCTCACCGATGGCACCGTCCCCCGGGCCCGTTCCGCTGTGGCCGTCGGCGCCCGTGTCCCTGTCGGTGTCGGCGTCCGGGTCCGTGTCGGCGCCTGTGTCGGTGAGGAAGCGTTCCGGGAGCGGGAGATAGCGTCCCTGGGCGGCGTCCGGCCGCTGGAACAGCAGGGCGCAGGCGGTGCAGGCGCAGACGAGCGCACGCCCGGTGGTGTCGGCGAGATGCCGGTGCCCCGGAGCGAGGCGCAGGCCGCAGAGCCCGCATCGTTCCGGCCGGGCGGGCGCCGGCCCGACCAGCCCGCGCAGCAGCCGGGTGCCGTCGCCGGCCGGGTGCGGTGGGGTGCCGTTCACCGTGCCTCCGCCGCGGCCGGCGGCCTGCTGCCGATCTGGAGCAGCGCCGGCGCGGGTTCGGCCCGTTCCCACACCACGGAGGTCACCTCCGGGGCGTGGCAGGCGAGCGCGCTCTCGACGCCGGCCGTGTCCCCGTCGCCGCAGCCCGAGCCGCAGCCCTGCGCCGCGCGCCGCAGGGTCAGGGCGCCGCCGTCCTCGTCGCAGGCGGCCTGCTCCACCGTGTCCGCGCCCGCGAGCCGCAGCGCCCGCCCGATCCGTACCCGGAGCGGTTCGGGATGCAGGTCGTGCAGGATCAGCAGCCCGGCAACCGCCGGGTCGTCCAGCGCCGGGGCGAGCACCCCCGGCGGCACCGCCGCGACCAGCCGGGCGAGGCCGTCGCCGTAGAGCGCCATCAGCGCGCGGGCCAGTTCCTCGCCCGCCTCGCGGTGCGGGCCGGCGGGCAGCCGGTCCAGGGCGGCCCCGACCCGTACCCCGGTCTCCTCCGGCGTCATCCGCCGAGCCCGCTCAGCCCGGTGGGGACGTGCATGCGCTCCAGGGTGCGGCCGCCGCCCACGTACATGTGCACCCCGCAGGGGAGGCAGGGGTCGAAGCTGCGCACGGCGCGCATGATGTCGATGCCCTTGAAGTTCTCCGGGGTGTTCTCCTCGAAGATCGGGGTGTTCTGGACGGCGTCCTCGTACGGCCCGGGAGTGCCGTAGCTGTCGCGGACGCTGGCGTTCCAGGGGGTGGGGGGATACGGGTGGTAGTTGGCGATCTTTCCGTCGCGGATCACCATGTGGTGCGAGAGGACCCCGCGCACGGCCTCGGTGAAGCCGCAGCCGATGCTCTCGTCCGGCACCTCGAACCGTTCCCACGTCTTGTGCCGTCCGGCCCGGACCTCCTCCAGGGCCTTCTCGGCGAAGTGCAGGGCGGCGGCGGCCGCGTACGCCTGGAAGTAGGTGCGGGCGCGGTTGCGTTCGATGGCGTTGCTCCAGGCCGGGATCTTCCACTCGAAGGTGGTCTCCGGCTTGGTCATCGACCGGGGGAGGTTGATGACCACGCTGTGCCCGGTGGCCTTGATGTAGCCGATGTCGACCAGCCCGGACAGCGCGGTGGACCAGAGCCGGGCGATGGGCCCGCCGCCGGTGTCGAGGGCGAGGTGTTCCTTGCCGTCGAACCAGCGCGGGGACATCACCCAGCTGTACTTGTCCGCGAAGTCGCGTTTCTGCGGCGAGGGGATGGTGTGCTGGTTCCAGGGGTGCCGGGGGTCGACCGGGTTGCCCAGCGGGTCGTGGCTGACGAAGAGGTCGCGGCCCTCCCAGTCCTCGTAGTACGAGCTGCCGAGCAGGATCCGGATGCCGAGGTTGATCTCGGTGAGGTCGTTGGTGACCAGCTTGCCGTCGACCACCACACCGGGGGTGACGAACATCTTCCGGCCCCAGTCCGTCATCCGGGCGTAGGTGAAGTCGCAGTGGTCGGGGTCGTTGAGGCTGCCCCAGCACCCCAGCAGCACCCGGCGGCGGCCGACCTCCTCGTACCCGGGCAGCGCCTCGTAGAAGAAGTCGAACAGGTCGTCGTGGAGCGGGACGACCTTCTTCATGAACTCGACGTACCGCATCAGCCGGGTGAGGTAGTCGGTGAAGAGCTGCACGGTCGCGACCGTGCCGACGCCCCCGGGGTAGAGCGTGGAGGGGTGGACGTGCCGGCCCTCCATCAGACAGAACATCTCCCGGGTGTACCGGCTGACCTGGAGCGCCTCGCGGTAGAAATCGCCCTCGATGGGGTTGAGGGAGCGCATGATGTCCGCGATCGTGCGATAGCCGTGGTCGCCCGCGTGCGGAGCCTCGGTCCGCTCGGCCAGCTCTAGTACCCCGGGATTGGTCTCGCGAACCATCTTCTCGCAGTAGTCGACCCCGACCAGGTTTTCCTGGAAGATGTTGTGGTCGAACATGTACTCGGCCGCCTCGCCGAGGTTGATGATCCACTCGCCGAGGTGCGGCGGCTTCACCCCGTACGCCATGTTCTGCGCGTACACCGAACAGGTGGCGTGGTTGTCACCGCAGATACCGCAGATCCGGCTGGTGATGAAGTGGGCGTCCCGGGGGTCCTTGCCGCGCATGAAGACGCTGTAGCCGCGGAAGACGGACGACGTGCTGTAGCACTCCGCCACCCGTTTCGCCTTGAAATCGATCTTGGTGTGGATGCCCAGGCTGCCCACGATCCGGGTGATCGGGTCCCAGCTCATCTCCATCAGGCCGCTGCCGTCGCCGGCCGCCCTGGTCGTCGGTGCCATGGTCTGTGTGGTGCCCTTCTGCGGACGGGGTGGGGTACGGGGTCGCGGGGGCGGTGCGGCGGACAGCCGCGGTGGTGCGCGGCCGCGCGCTCACCAGGGAGCGTGGTACCCGGTGGTCAGCCGGCGCCCCGGGTGGCGCCACTTCGGTTCCTTGTCGACGGTCCGCATCGTGATCGAGCGGAGTCTGCGGATGACCGATCCGTAGGCGGAGCTGGCGTCGCTGGAGACATGCGATCCCGGCGGCGGGTCCATGAACGGCATGAACTTGTCCGGGAAGCCGGGCATCGTGCAGGCGATGCAGATGCCGCCGACATTGGGGCAGCCGCCGACCCCGTTGATCCAGCCGCGTTTGGCGACATTGCACTTGACCACGGGGCCCCAGCAGCCCAGGCGCACCAGGCACTCGGGAGTGCCGTACTCGCTCGCGAACTGCCCCTGCTCGTAGTAGCCGCCCCGGTCGCAGCCCTCGTGCACGGTCGCGCCGAACAGCCAGGCCGGGCGGAGCTTGTCGTCCAGTGGGATCATCGGCGCGGAGCCGGCGAGCTGGTAGAGCAGGTAGGTGAGGGTCTCGGCGAGGTTGTCCGGCTGGATGGGGCAACCCGGGACGCAGACGATCGGCAGGCCGGCCTTCGAGGTCCAGCCCCAGCCGAGGTAGTCGGGGACGCCCATGGCGCCCGTCGGATTTCCGGCCATGGCGTGAATACCGCCATAGGTGGCGCAGGTGCCGATCGCGACGACCGCGGTGGCCTTCGGCGCGAGCCGGTCCAGCCACTCGCTGGTGGTGATGGGCTGGCCGGTGGCCGGGTCGTCGCCGAAGCCGCACCAGTAGCCCTCCTGCTTGATCCGCTCATTGGGGATCGAGCCCTCCACCACCAGGACGAAGGGATCGATCTCGCCGCGCTCGGCCTTGAAGAACCACTCGATGAACGTGTCCGCGCCCTGCACCGGGCCGCACTCGAAGTCGATCAGGGGCCAGTGGACCGCCACCTTCGGCAGGCCCGGCAGGGCGCCGGTCACGATCTCCTCGATGCTGGGCTGCATGGCGGCGGTCAGGGCGACCGAGTCGCCGTCGCAGCTGAGGCCCGCGTTGATCCAGAGGATGTGCACCGCGTCGTCGTCGCTGTCGGCGGTCCGGTCCGCCTTCTGGTGCCTGGCCGTGCCGGTGTCGCTCATGAGGTGACTCCCCGTTCCAGGGCGGAAGAACGTCAGAGGAAAGGTGCCTTCATAAGGGTCATAACACCTTATTCAGTGACATGTCAGTTCAGGGAGCGCCGTTGGAGTCGCTCGGAAAGCCGCAACGCGCCGGGCCGTCCGGATGACCCGCCTGCCCACCCGGCCCGCCCCCGCCGCACCCACCAGCCGCTGTGATCCACGTCTCAGCCGTCAACCGAACGACCGCCGCCGTGCGTAAGGCCAGCAGAAGCGATCCTGCGAGGAGCCGATGGCAGCACACCAGACACACCACGACCCCCGACCGTCCACCGTCACGGTCCCGGCACCCCGCCGCCTCCGGAAGGCCGACACCGGCCCCGGAACACCGGCCGGCGCGAACGGGACCACCGGGACGTCCGGGGACCCCGTGGCGCGGAAGGACCCCCGGGCAGCGGCACCCCGCCGCAGCGGCCACAGGGGACGCCGCAACGACATCCGCCGTGCCGCCTGGACCGCCCTCTCCGTCCACGCCGTCACCACCGGCGTCCATCTGATGATCCTCGCTTGGCTCAACGGAGCCGGCGGCCCCGGCGCCCCCGCCCTCCGGGACCGGCTGCTCGCCTGGGACGCCCAGCTCTACCTCTCCATAGCCACCGACGGCTACCCCCCGGGCCTCACCTACGGCCCCGACGGCGAACCCACCGGCAACAACCTCGCCTTCTTCCCGCTCTACCCGCTCCTCACCCGACTGCTCCACCGCAGCACCGGCATCGAAGCGGGCACCGCCGCCATCACCCTCTCCCACCTCGCCCTGCTCGCCGCGCTCTACGCCGTCCACCGGCTCCTCACCCGGCTGTGCGGGGAACGCGTCGCCGTCATCGGCATCGTGCTGGTGGCCGGCGCCCAGCCCATGGCCCTCACCTTCCTCATGGGCTACAGCGAAGCCCTCTTCCTCGCCCTCGCCGCGGGCACCCTGCTCGCCGCCCATCGGCACGCCTGGCTCACCGCCGGAACCCTCGCCCTGCTCGCCGGGCTCACCCGCCCCGCCGCCGGCGCCGTCACCCTCGCCCTGATCACCGCCGTCGCCCTGGAACTGCGGCGCACCCGCCGCTTCACCTGGCGGCCCCTCGCCGCCGTCGCCCTCGGCTGCGCCGGCACCCCCGCCTACCTCGGCTGGGTGGGGCTGCGCACCGGCCGCGCGGACGCCTGGTTCCTCGTCCAGGAAGCCGGCTGGGGCACCCACTGGGACTACGGCGACGCCTTCTTCCGCTTCCTCGCCGACACCTTCCGGTCCGCGGACGGCTGGGTCGCCCTCAGCACGGCGGTCCTGCTCGTCGCCGCCGTCGCCGGCACCGCCCTGGCCTTCCGGCGCGACACCTGGCCGCCGCTGCTCGTCTACGGCTGCACGGTCCTCGTCCTGACCCTGGGACAGAGCAACTACTACCACTCCAAGCTGCGGCTGATCGTCCCCGCGCTCGTCTTCCTGGTGCCCCTGGCGCTGGCGCTCGCCCGCGCCGGCACCCGTACCGCCGTCACCGCGCTGACCGCCGCCACACTCTTCGGGAGCTGGTACGGGGCCCATATGCTCACCGTCTGGCGGTACGCCATCTGACGCCGTCCGCGGCCACGCGGCGCGAACAGCGGTGTCCCGCGCCCCGGGGAAGCAGGGCGCGGGACATCTCTGTTCACCGGCTGTCTCCTCCGGTGCGGGCCGGTCGGTCGGCGAGTCGGCGGGTCGGTCGGCGGGTCGGTCGGGAGGGCCGGGTCAGTCGGTCAGCGGCCCTGGAGGGTCCTCACATTGTTCCCAAAGGTCCAGTTCCGGGAGCCGTCCCAGTTGAGGGACCAGGTCATCAGCCCCTTGAGGGCGTTGTTGTAGCCGTTCCACGCCTGGGCCACCAGCCCCGGGGCCATATGGCCGCCGCCCGCGCCCGGCTGGGCCGGAAGACCGGGGGCCTGCTTGTCGTAGGGAACCCTGATCGTGGTGCCCTGGATCACCAGACCCCGGTTCAGGCAGTCCGTCTGCGCCCGGAACCCGGCCACCGTGCCGGCCTGGTACGAGTCGCCGGAACAGCCGTAAAAACTCCCGTTGTAGTACTGCATGTTCAGCCACCACAGCCGGCCGTTGTCGGCGTACTTCTTGATGATGGGCAGATACGAGCCCCAGATCGAGCCGTAGACCACGCTGCCGCCGGTGACGTACGCGGTCTCCGGGGCCATGGTCAGACCGAAGTTCGGGGGCATCTGGGCGAGCACCCCGTCGATGATGTGGATCAGGTTGGCCTGCGAGGCCGAGAGCTGGTTGATGTTCCCGCTGCCGACGAGCCCGGTCTCGATGTCGATGTCGATGCCGTCGAAGTTGTACCGCTTCAGGATGGGCACGATGGTCGCGATGAAACGGTCCGCCACCGTACGGGAACTGAGATCGATCCCGGCCGCCGCGCCGCCGATGGACATGAGGATGGTCTGGCCGGACTCCTGCTTGGCCTGGCACATCTCGGCCGGGGTGGGCACCCGGACCGTGTTGTCCATGCCGTCCTCCCACAGCACCGTGCCATCGGAGCGGATGACCGGGAAGGCGGCGTTGAGCACGTTGTAGCCATTGGCGCGGATCCGGGGATCGGTGATGGGGATCCAGCCAAGTGGCGGATGGACGCCGTTGGCGGCGCCGTCCCAGTTCTCCCAGTAGCCCTGGAGCACCTTCCCCGCGGGCTTCGACTTGACCGCGCAGACGTCCGCGGGGGGCGGGGCGAGGGGCGCGGGGGCGGCGGCGGCCGGAAGTTGGGCCAGGAGAGCCAGGGCGAAACCGGCGCCCAGCAGGCGCAGTGTCCGTCGGATCATGCGTGGTGCTCCCTTCGTGCCGTGCGTGAGGGGGACGGCCGGGATCGGCCAGGAGCGGCACCGGGGCGCGCGGGCGCGGCCGTGGCCGTGCTCCGGTACGGGGAAGGTGCGGCTGCGTGCGGTGCGGAGATACCCGGACGTGCGGACGTGCGGAATGCGGATGTGCGCGGACGTGCGGCGGTGTTCCGGTATGCGCGGCGGTGCTTCGGTACGGCAGGGGGAGGGGCCTGTGCCGTGGTACGCCGGGCCGTGCCGCACGGAGGCGGGCGCGGCCGGGGCGGGGCGACACGGTGGGGAGCGGGCGGGCCGGTGGGGAGCGGGCGGGCCGGTGGGGGGACGGGTGGGGGGACACGCTCACCTCCTGGACGTGGGGCCTGGAGACGTACGTGGGATGTCGGCCCACCGTAAGTTGGTCCAGACCAACCGTCAATGGGGTGGTCGGATCCTGCTGCCGGACCGGCCGTGGTCCATCGCCTCCGGGCCGGACCGGCTCCCGTCCGGCTCCCGTCCGCCTCCCGATCGGCTCCAGCCCGACTCGCGTCCGGCCCTCGGACACGGCTCCGTCCGGCCCTTTGTCGCTGGTCGACGCCCCGGCACACGTGCGACACCACCCAGTGCGCACCCGGCGCACGCTCAGCGGAACAGCAGGCTCACAAAGGGTTATCCACAGGCTCCTCCGGCTGTCGGTGCCGTCTGCCACAGTGACTCCATGACCACGGACACCACCCCGCCCGAGTCGCTGCCCCTCGACGACTTCTGGCAGCTCATCGACACCGCCCGCGCGCAGGCGACCACCGGCCGGCCGTTCGCCGACGCCCTGACGGACATCCTCGCGGCCCGCTCCCCGCAGACGATCCTCGCCTACGAGCGCACCTTCACCGGCGTCCACGGCGGGCTCCACCGATGGGACGTATGGGCGGCGGCCTATCTCATAGGCGGCGGTTGCTCCGACGACTCCTTCATGGACTTCCGTGCCGGAGTCATCGCCCAGGGCCGCGCGTGGTACGAGCGGGTGCACGCCTCCCCCGACAGCCTCGCCCGCCACCCCCTCGCCCTCACGGGCGAGCCCGAGCGACTGGAGGAGATCCTGTTCGACGAAAGCGTCAACTACGCCGCCGCCAAGGCCTACCCCCGCGCCCTCGGCGACCCCGAGGCCTGGGACGCCATGGTCGCCGACGGCTGCGCCGCCGACACCGACCCGGGCGAGGACTTCGACTTTGACGACGAGGAGGAAATGCGCCGCAGACTGCCCTCACTCACCGGACTGCTCATCGGCGACCGCCCCTGACGACAGCCGCAACCGCCGCGTCCGCCGTACCCGCCGCACCAGATGCCACCCGGCACCGGTCACGACGGACACACCGAACAGCACCACCGCGACCACCGGCCACGGCGAATCCCACACCCGCACACCCAGCACCAGCACCAGCACGACAGCACCGACCGGCAGCAGAAAGGAGACCACCGCCCACAACACGGCCCCCGACAGACCCCGGAGACGTCCGGGCTCACGGGCCGACGCGGGCTCGCTGAAATAGAAGAGCGCAGCGCGATCCGTCAACCGGTCCGTCGCCCGGTGGTACGAGACAGCCATATAGGGCAGCAGCACCAGCGGCGCCACCATGCTCACCGCGAGCACCACGCCGGTGACAGCCCAGCGGGCGGCCTGGAGGAACCACCGCACCCGGCTGCGAGGCCCCGCACCCGCCGCCGCCGACGACGACGGAGGCGTCAGCAACCCCAGCAACCGGGCCATCCGCAGCGTCACCTCCCACAGCGCCCCCGGGCGCAGCAGGGAGCGCCGGGGCACGACCGGAGCGCGCCCGGTCGCGGCCAGGGCGACCCGCGCCCGCCCGGTGTCCTCGTACACACCCATGAGGACCAGCAGCTCGGCCGCGCGCTCGGGGGACGTGGGGTCGCGCCCGTCGAGCCCGGCCAGCTCCAGCACGGTACGGGCCTGGTTGAGCAGCGCCGCACAGAAGGCGAGCGGCACCAGCAGCAGGAACGGGCCGCCGACGAGGGCACCCTGGGCGACGGTGCTGCGCCGCCCGTGCGCGGCGACCATGACCCGCAGCCGCGCGCTGTCCGCGTCCGGGTGCCGCTCCCGCAGCCGGGCCAGGGAGCGGTCGGCGGCGGGGCCCATGTGCCGCAGCGCGAACCAGGCCAGCTGCTCGGGCAGATGCTGCGGATCGGCGAGCACGGCCCGCAGCAGGGACCGCCGGAGCACGGGGGAGGGGGACGAGGACGGGGAGAGGGGCGGAGGGGACGGGGAGGGGGTGGGGGGCGGGGGCGGGGGGTCAGACACCGGAGGTCGCCACCACCGCCCCGGACGCGATCGCGGAGGTCAGAGCGGAGTGGTCCCGGGCGTTCTGCTCCGCGTACCGCACGGCGAACTCGCCGATGGACCGGTCGAACACGTCCGACGAACCGAGGTAGGAGGCGATCGCGATCCGGTCCCCCGAGCGCGCGTGCGCGTGGGCGAGGGCCGTGGCGCACACCCGGACGTAGTTGCGCAGCATCACCGGCGTCATGGATTCGAGGTCGATGGAGCCCTTCATGTCCCGGAGCTGCCGCCAGTAGTAGTGCCGCCCGTGGAGGTCGGTGACCCAGCCGAGGAAGATGTCGCTCGCCGACTGGAGCAGCAGCTGCCCGGCGACGACCCGGTGCCCGTGGTGGTCGTAGGCGCTGGGGGTCAGCCACTCCTCCAGGACCGAGCGCCCGGCCTCCTTGATCTGGAGGAAGAGCGGGTCGTTCGCGTCCCGCCCGGTGAGGAGGACCACGAAGCAGCGGGTGCCCACACTGCCGACGCCGACGACCTTGGTGGCGACGTCCACCACCCGGAAGGCGTCCAGCAGCTGCCGCCGGTCCTCCGGGAGGCTGGAACGGTAGTCGGTGAAGATCTTGCGTATGGTGTTCCGCCCGAGGGTGCCGACGGGTTCGAGCAGGGGCGGGTCGCTGATGATCCGGCGTTCCCCGTTGACGACCTTGGTGAGTTTGCGCAGGGCCTGGAGGCTGGTGCGCCGGCGGGCGCGGGCGAACTGTGCCTCGACGAGCCGCCGGTTCTCGGGCCGGACCAGCGGCAGTACGTCGGTGGTGTCGATCCGGGCGTACCAGACGGCGAGTTCGCCGGCGTCGGCCAGGGTGCGCATGGCGAGGCGGTACGACCGGGCCGCCGCGACGGCGGCCCGGCGGGCGGCCCCGGCGGAGTGGCTGTTCTCCAGGGCGGCGACGGCGGCGCTGGCGGCGAGCCGTTCGACGTCCCATTCGAAGGGGCCGGGCAGGGTCTCGTCGAAGTCGTTGAGGTCGAAGAGGAGGGCGCGCTCGGGGGAAGCGTAGGTGCCGAAGTTCATCAGATGGGCGTCGCCGCAGAGCTGGACGGTCAGTCCGGTGTGCGGCCGGGCCGCGAGGTCGCCGGCCATGACCGCCGCCGCGCCGCGCAGGAACGCGAAGGGCGAGACCGCCATCCGTCCGTACCGGATCGGCAGCAGTTCCGGGACCCGGCCCGCGGCCTGCCGTTCCAGGGTCCCGATCGGGTCGGGCCGGTCGGCGGACGGCACCCAGGCGCCGTGGGACGACCTCGGGACGGACTTGCGTCCGTCCTTGCCCCGGCTGGCCCGCCCGGCCGGTGTCGCCATGGGGACCTCCCGCGTACGAGTGCGTACGAGCCCTCCCGCGCGGGCGTGGTGGGCCCGGCGGGGCTCCCTGTCGCACCCGGCGGGACAGAAAGAAGGGGCTGTGATCCAGTGAACGCCGTACGGGCGGCCACCGCAATCCCGGACCTGCGCCCCGCCCCGGCTACGGCTCCGGCTTTGGCTACGGAAGCGGCTCCGGAAGCGGCTCCGGAAGCGATTGCGGAAGGAGCCGGGCGGGGCCGGGCGGGGCCGGGGCGCGGTACGGGACGGTCAGTGGCCGCCGCCGGAGCTGA
Organism: Streptomyces yaizuensis; assembly: GCF_034961445.1. Classification (NCBI taxonomy): domain Bacteria; kingdom Bacillati; phylum Actinomycetota; class Actinomycetes; order Kitasatosporales; family Streptomycetaceae; genus Streptomyces; species Streptomyces yaizuensis. Next base: position 68,929 of record NZ_BSBI01000005.1, on the reverse strand, counting down.
CGTCCAGCTTCCGGGTGAAGGTGCGGCCACCGTCCGTCGACTCGTAGACGCCGTCCTGGCTCGCCGCCACCAGCCGCTTCCGGTCGATCGCGGTCAGTGCCTGCGGGCCGCCGCCCGGCAGCGTCCCCGTCTGCTCCCAGCTGCGGCCGCCGTCGGCGCTGAGGTTGATCTTCCCTTCGGCGTCGACGCCGTAGAGCGCGTCCTTCGCGACCCAGGAGACGAAGGCCATCACGGGTCCCGTCCCCTCGGCGAAGGTCCGGCCGCCGTCGCCGCTCCGGGACACCCCGGACTCGGTGGTGGCGAGCACCGTCTCCGGGTCGTCCGGGCTGACCGCGATGTCCAGTGCCTGGAGCTTGCTGCGGCTGTCCCAGTCCACCCCGTCCTCGCTCACCCGCAGCAGCCCGTTGGTGCTGTCGTAGCCGTAGATCGTGTCATGGGCGTAGGCGATCGAATGGAAGTCGACCTCGCCGACGAGCGACCGGTCCTTCCAGGTGCGGCCGGTGTCGGTGCTCTCGATCAGCCCGAGGTTGGAGGGCGCGTCCCGGCCCGGCGCGGGGTGGCCGCTCGCCAGGAACCGGCCCTTCCCGGCCACCGTGAAGCCCATGAAGTCGTCCTTGCGGTCGCCCACAAGGACGGGGCGGCCCTCCCCGTCGGGGGTGTAGATGCCGTTGTGCGTCGCCACGTACAGCTTGCCGTCCGCCGGGCCGATCTCGACGCCGTGGATATGGCTGATGGTGGTTCCGGAGGCGGAGGCGGAGCCGTCGCCGCCGTCGTCGGAGCAGGCGGTGAGCGTGAGGGCCAGCGCGGCGGCGGCGCAGGCGGATATGAGGGTACGGCGCTTCGTCATGGGGTCCTGATCAGAGGGTACGGGGCCGCTGGCGCGCGGCCGGTGGTCCCGGCGGGTGTCCGCCGGGAGAGGGCTGCCCGGGTGCGGGCCGTCGCGGACGGGGTGGTCCACGACGGCCGCGTACGCCGGGTCTGCCGGGCCTTCCCCCCAGGTGAGCCGGGGTGGGAAGGAGGGGGCTCAGAGCCGGCCGAGGATCTTCTCCAGGCGTTCGATCTCCGTGGACTGGGTCGCGACCACGTCCTCGGCCAGCTTCTTCGCGGTGGCGTTGCGGCCGTTCTTCCGCTCGTCCTCCGCCATGTCGACCGCGCCCCGGTGGTGGTCGATCATCAGCTGGGCGAAGGCCCGGTCGAACGCCTTGCCCTGGGCGGCCTTGAGCTTCTCCAGGTCCTTGCCGGACATCATTCCGGCCATACCGCCGCCGCTGTTACCGCTGCTGTCGGTGCCGCTGCTGCTGCCGCCGGAACCGTGGCCCGAGCCGTGGTCCATCTCGGCGCTCTCCGGCTTGCCCCAGGCCTTCAGCCAGGACTTCATCTTCTGGATCTCGGGGTCCTGGGCGGCGGAGATCTCCGCCGCCAGGGTCTTGATCTCCGCGTCCTGTGCCCGGCCGTCCGCCAGCGCGGACATCTCCAGGGCCTGTTCGTGGTGGGGGATCATCATCTGGGCGAACATCACGTCGGCGTCGTTGAACGCGCCCGGCGCCGCGTCCGCGTCGGCCCCGCCGGGGGCCGCGCTCGCCGAGGCGGACTTCTTGCCGCCGCCGTGGTCCATGCCGTCCATGTCGTCGCCACCGCCGCAGGCGGCGAGCGTCAGCCCGGCCGCCGCGACGACGGCGATCAGGGCGGTACGGCGGCGGGCCCGGGACCCGCGCGGAAGGGTGGAACCGGTCATGGGAAACCTCGCACTGCTGGTGCTCTGCGGAAGAGCGGGAAAAGGGGTCGCCTGGTGTGCGGGCAGCACGGAGCGCCCGCGGGGACGACGCCTATATCCGCAGGATCGACAGCTGGGCGAGACCGGGCCGTGGCGGTGGCGGCTGCGGCCGTAGCGCGGCGATGAGCCCGTCCCGGAGCACCGTCAGCCACTCCGCCCGGCGGGCCAGTGCGGCCCGTACCAGGGCGAGGAACACCCAGGCACCGAGTACCGCCACACAGAGGGTGGACATGTCCATGGCCATGCCGGTGTCGTGCGAGGCGCTGTCCCGGTCGGCCGCGCCCTCGACGCCGTGAACGGCCACGGCACCAGCGGTACCAGAAGCCCCGGCAGCACCGTCACCATCGGCCCCGGCAGCACCCGCACCCGGACCCGCCGCCATCGCGACAGCCCCCGCCGGAGCGCCATGGGACATCCCGGAACCAGAACCGGAACCAGAACTGGAACCGGAATCGGGGTGCCCTGTCGTGTGCATGGCGAAGACACCCAGCGCGAGCACGGCGACCAGCAGCAGATGCCCCCAGGCACCCGCCACCCGTGTCCACCGGCTCGTACGCACGCGTTCCACCTCCGACTCCGACACCGACCCTACCGAAGGCCACCCGGTACCCGTCGCGGACTCCCCGTCTTCTAACCTTCTTGGCAGAGAACAGCAGAGAACATACGGCGGAAGGAGCGAGGGATGCGGACCTGGACGCCCCGGCAATGGGCCGTCGCGGCGGTCGTGACGGTCCTCGCGGCCCTGGCCGTCGGAGTGCCGACCGGCGTGGTGCCCAATGACCTGTTCGCCCGGATGACCCCCGTGCTCTGGTGGAACTACCCGGTGTGGGCGGCCGGCTCGGTCCTCATGGGGCTGCTCGCCGCCACCTACGCCCAGGGGCCCGGCCGCCCCGCGCCGGCGGACCGGCCCCGGAGCGCGCGGGCGCTGGCCGCCGGAGCCCTGTCCGCCTTCGCGGTCGGCTGCCCGGTCTGCAACAAGCTCGTCGTCCTCGCGCTCGGCACCAGCGGAGCGATGTCCTACTGGGCCCCCGCGCAGCCGGTCCTCGCGCTCGCCTCGCTGGCGCTGCTCACCCACGCCCTCGTCCGGCGGCTCCGTACGGTCGCCGCCTGCCCCGTACCGGCCCTCACCGGCCCCGCCGTCGCCGCCGCCCCGACCGGACCCGCGGCTACGATGAGCGGCCGCGGCGACCACGGCGACCGGGAGTGGTCCCGGGACTGAGCCGGAAGCCGGAAGCCGGAAGCCGGGCAGCACGGCAGCACGGCAGCACGGCAGCGCGGGGTCGCAGGAACGCGGAGAGAAGAGAACGCGGAGAGAAGAGAAGGAGTCGGTGCGGTGAGACAGCTGGGCGAGCTGGAGGCGGAGATCATGGACCGCCTCTGGTCCTGGGGCCGCCCCGCCACCGCGCGCGACGTACGCGACGACCTCAACCGGGCCCGCCCGATCGCCTACAGCACCGTGAAGACCGTCGCCGGCATCCTCGTCACCAAGGGCATGCTCACCCGGGAGAAGGACGGCCGCGCCTGGAGCTACCGGCCCACCTGCACCCGCCAGCAGTACACCGCGGCCCGTATGCAGGAAGCCCTCGGGGACAACCCGGATCCGGCGGGTGCCCTGCTCAGCTTCGTGGAACGGATCTCCGCCGACGAGGTGCAGGCCCTCCGCTCGGCCCTGCGCGCCGCCCGGCGCCGGGACGGCACATGACCGACACGGCGCTCAAGCTGGGCGGATACGCCCTGCTCGTCGGGGTGGCGGCGCCGTGGGCGCTGGTACGGGCCCGCTGGGCGCACCGGGCCCCGGCGGCGGCCCTGCTGGCCTGGCAGACGCTGATCGTGAGCTTCGTGGTGGCGGTGGCGCTCGCCGTGCCCCGCCCCGCCGCCGCCCGCGCCCACCTCCCCGAAGGGCTGGTCGCGCTGCTCGGCGCCTGCGGATTCCTCCCCGCCGGCCGGGCCCCCGCCGCCGCACCGACCCCGGCCGAGACGCTGCTGCTGGCGGTGCCCGCCCTGGTCGTCCTGGTGCCGCTCGCCGTCTTCGCCCGGACGGCCTGGCGTGCCCGCCGCCACCGCGCGGACCACGCCCGGCTGCTCGACCTGATCGGCACCGAGTCGGAACGGTACGGCGCGACCGTCGTCGACCACGCCGTCCCCGCCGTCTACTGCCTGCCGGGACGGGCCCGCCGGATCGTCGTCACCCGGGGCGCGCTGGAGTGCCTGACCGAGGCCGGGCTGCGGGCCGTCCTCGCCCATGAACGGTCCCATCTGCGCGGCCGCCACCATCTGCTCCTGGCGGCGACGGCCGCGTTCGCCCGCGTCCTGCCCCGGCTGCCGCTGGCCCGGCACGCCAGGGAGCAGACGGCGCTGCTCGTGGAAATGGCGGCGGACGACCGGGCGCTGCGCGAGCACTCCCGGGAGGAGCTGGCGACGGCGATGTACGAGATGGCGGCGGGCCGCGCGCCCCGGGCGGCGCTGGGCGCGGCCGGACCGGACGGCTCCGGGGCCCTCATCCGGATGTGCCGGATGCTGACCCCGGGGGCCCGCCCGCACCGGGCGCTGTGGCCCGCCGTCCTCACCGGCGCGGCGGGGGCGCCCCTGCTGCCGGTGCTGCTGGCCTGCCACACGTTCTGAGCCGGGGAGCAGCGGACGGACGTACGGGGGTGCTCCGCGCGGCCGGGGCACGGCCGGGGCGCTGCCGTGGAGGGACACCCGCCGGGAGTCTCCCGCTTCCTTGGCGGCCGCAGCGCGATGCGGCCCGGGAAAGCGCCCGGCGGGTGCCGCGCGCCACTATAGCGTTAAGCCGCTTAGCGGATGGGCGGATCCCGCACCGACCCCGGCCACCCCCGCCGCCTCTCCCGCAGCGACCCGGAGCGACCTGTGACAACCGGCGGCGGCGCACAGCAGTGCAGCGGCGCAGCGGTCTACAGCGACCGCAGCCACGCGTAGGCGGCCGCCGCGGTGAACTCCCCCTGACCGCCCGGATACAGCAGATCCGCGGTGGCGAACGCGGGATCCCCGGCCGTCGCCGCCACATACGGAATCGCGACGCACCGCATCCCCGCCGCGTGGGCCGCTGCCGCCCCCGGTGCCGCGTCCTCCATCACCACGCAGTCGCCGGGCGCGCTGCCCAGTCGCCCGGCCGCCGCCAGGAAGACATCGGGCGCGGGCTTGCCCCGTTCGACCTCGTCGGCGGAGACGGTCACCGGGATCAGCGCGTCCAGACCGGTCGCGGCGAGCACCGCCTCGATGGCCGCCCGCGACGACCCCGACGCCACCGCCATCGGTACCCCTTCCGCGTGCAGCAGCTCCACCAGCGTCCGCATCTCGGGGAAGACCTCGGTCCCGCCCCGGGCCAGCGCCAGGTAGTGCCGGTTCTTCCCGTCGAGCAGCGTCTCGACCGGCGCCTCGATGCCGTACTCCGCGCGCAGGGTCTCCAGCGTCTCCCGGGTGCTGATCCCGATGAACCGCGAGTGCTGCGCCCAGTCGTAGTCCGTGACGCCGTACTCCGCCAGCAGCCGGCGGCCCGCTTCCCAGTAGTTGGGCTCGCTGTCCACCAGCGTGCCGTCGAGGTCGAAGATCACTGAAGGGTTGTGAAGGGTGCTCATGCCCCCAGCATGCCCATCCCGTCCCGCGCCCGGCACCGCGCCCCGCCCTGTCCGGGGTCGCCGGCTCCCGCTCCCGCCTGGGGGTTTGCGCTCAGAAGCAAAGCGTGGAACCGGCGTCCCGTACGGGGGAGAGTGGGAGGCACAACAGAGGAGGCAGCCGCGACGGGCCCCGCGGGGCGCGAGCGGCGGTGGACCGCCTGGGGCGGCGACCGCCCGGAGCGGCAGCTTCCCGCCGTACGGTGGCCTACGGGGGTGGTCACCGTACGGCTCTGTCCACCTCACCTGCCTCACCCGCCTGCACCCGCCTCGCCCGGTGCAGGACCGGTGGAGGACCGATGCCGGACCGATGCCGGACGGTGTCAGCCGTACCGCGCCCCGCTCAGTCCGGCAGATCGCCGTTGAGCAGCGCGATGCCCAGTGCGGTGATCCGGTGCCGCACCGCGCCCCCCTCCCGGTGGGTCTCCAGCAGCCCCGCCTTGCGCAGTACGGCGGTGTGCCGGCTGACGACCGGCGGCGCGACCCCGACCCGCCCGGCGAGTTCGGTCGTGGTCCCGGTGCGGGCCGCCGCCTCCAGCACCGCGGCCCGGGTCCGGCCGAGCAGCGCCACCACCGGCTCGCTGCCGTCGTGACCGGGCCGCATCGGATCACGGATCAGCCGCCCCAGCGGCGGCGAGATCGGATAGACGAGGACCGGCGGCTGGTCCCCGTCCATCAGCGTGATCGGCTGGATCCGGCAGAAGTACGACGGCACGAGCACGATGCCCCGGCCGCCGAGGTGGATGTCCTGGTCGGCGTAGACGGGCATCTGGAGCACCGGCGCCTCCCAGACGACCCGCGGGTGCAGCTGGGAGAGGAGCCGGTCGACCCCGCCGCCGAGGATGGCCCGCGCCTGCCGGGCCCGGTCCGCCTCCGCGTGGGCCCGCATGGCGCCCTCGTACGGCAGCAGCGCGCGCCGGTGGTACTCGACCATGGCGTCGCCGAGCTGCCGCAGCGCCCCCGGGTCCCCGCTGCCGAGCGCCCGGGTCCACGGCGACGGCGGGCTCTCCTCGGCGAGTTGGGACAGCTCCATGCGCAGCCGGGTGTGCGGGGTGGTGAGGACCCGGTCGAGCTGCGCCTCGAACCCCTCGTTCCCGCGCCCGGGTGTGAGGAAGTCGGGTGAGTACCCCCAGGGCCGGGCCAGTTCGGTCAGCATCCGCAGCGGCGGCGAGTCCCGCAGCAGGGGGCGGATCGTCCGGCGCCACTCGCTGAACGCCAGGTGACCATGGTCGGGTTCCTGCACCATGTGCAGGCTGAGCAGCACCTCCCACAGGGGGTCGAAGCCGTCCGCCATGGTGACCTTGCGCAGGTCGTCGCCGGTGAAGTGGATGCGTAACATCGAAGGACCTCTCCTCGCAGCGTGTCCGGTACGAGGATGGGGGATCGTGACCGTACCCCGCGACCGTTACCCGTGGTCGCCCCCGGCTGAAACGTCCGCGGTACGGGTCGCTCGGACACGGACACGGACACGCACACGGGCCCCGGGGATCCGGGGCTCCGTCCGCGCGCTCAGACCGCCAGCGCCGTCGCCGTTGTCGCGGCGGCCGGGTGCCGGGTCCGCAGCCAGTCGGCGAACACCGCCAGAGCCTCCCCGGCGTCCGGCCGCCCCACACCGATCCGGAACCGGTCCTGCGGGGTGGCGGTCAGCTCGGACCGCTGCGCGCTCGCGGGCAGCAGCAGCACCCCGGCCTCGGCCACCAGCCGTGCGCAGAACTCCTCCACCCCGTCCGCGCCGAGGTAGCGCGGCCAGGCGACACAGCCCCCGTCCGGGGCCTGCCACTCGAAGAGCCCGGGGAAGCCGGCGAAGAACGCGTCGAACAGGGGCAGCTGTTCGGCGATCAGGGCGCGGTTGCGCTCCAGGATCGTCCCCCGGGCCTTCAGCGCGATCCGGGCCAGAACCTCGCTGGGGGCGGCGTTGCAAATGGACGTGTAGTGCTTGGCCCGCTCCAGTCGGGAACGCAGCGCGCGGTCCCGGCAGGCGATCCAGCCGATCCGCAGCCCCGGCAGCCCCAGGGACTTCGAGGTGACGTTGAGCGACAGCGCCCGCTCCGAGAGATCGGCGGCCTGCGGCAGGGTCCGCGCGGGGTCCCGCTCCAGACCCCGGTAGACCTCGTCGCTGAAGAGGTGGATCCCGCGCTCGTCGCACATCTCGGCCAGGGCCGTGAAGTCGGCTGCGGGGATCACCTTCCCCGTGGGGTTGTTGGGGAAGTTCACCGAGACGACCCGGGTGTTCGGGCGGATCGCCGCCGCCACCCGGTCCAGGTCCAGCGCCCAGTCGCGCCCCTCGTCCAGGGCGACGCCGGTGACTTCGCAGAGCGCCAGCGGCACGGTCTCGGCCGCCTGGTAGTTCGGGGTCGCCACCACGGCGTGGTCACCCGAGCCGAGCAGGACGTTCATGGCCAGATACAGGCCCTCCTCCGCGCCGGCGAAGCAGATGACGTCGTCGGCGCGGACCCGCTCGTACGTCCCGGCGATCACCTCCCGCAGCTCCGGGTCGCCGAAGGTCTCCGTGTAGCCGAGGGAGAGCGTCTCGAAGGCGGTGCGGTCCGCGTCGTCGGCGAGGGCCAGCAGGTCGCGCAGGCTCATCGTCCGCACGTCGGACGCCGTCAGATGGTGGCGGGCGGTGAACTCCCAGCGGGAGAGGTACGTCTCCAGCCGGAAGTCGGGCAGCCGGGTCATGGTGTGGTCCTTGGTGCTCTGTGCTCGGAGAGCAGGGCGTACACGGTGGAACGCGAGGTGTGCAGCGCGCCGGCGACGAAGGGCACGGCGCGGCGGACGGCGAAGACCCCGGCCCCGTCCAGCAGTCCGACCACGGCCAGCCGGTCGGCGCGGCTCATCCGCTCGACCGGGCGGCCGTGCTCACGGGCCCAGCCGCCGACGACGTGCTGGACCCGCTCGGTCCAGTCCTGTTCGAAGAGCGGCTCCGGCCGAGTGACGGCGGGTGCGCCGAACGAGGAGAGCAGGGCGGCGGCCCGCTCCAGCGGCGTACGGTCCAGATTGACGCAGAGCACCGCCGACGGCCGGCCCTCCGGGTCGCGCAGCACCGCGCTGACCGAGGAGAGCCGCCGCCCGTCGCCGTGCACCTTCTCGTACGGGCCGTACACGTCCCGTTCCGCGGGGTCCAGCGCGGACAACTCGCCCAGGTGCGACGGGTCGCCCGCGCGGCGGCCGCCCACCGGGTTCCAGATGCCCAGCACCCGGTCGGTGTCAGGGTCGTGCAGCACCACTTCGGCGTACGGGCCCAGCAGCAGGGCGATGGCCCGGCAGGCCGGTTCCCACGGGGCGAGCCGGGTGTCGCCGGACCGCCCGGGCCCGCTCTCGTCCGTCCCGTCCGGCGTCACGTGTGGCTCGTCCGTCACATCCGGCTCGCCCGTCCCGCCCGGCGTCATGTCTGGCTCGTTCCTCACATCTGGACTGTACGTCCAGCTCGGACGGAAAGTCCAGAGCTGGTGATGTGGGTGTAGGGGGGCGGCCCTCCCCGGACCTCGTGCGTGTCCCTGCGTCGTCGCAGGTCACAGCCGAATGTGTGCAGAGTCGCACCGGAAAGGGCTGTGCTGCCGGGCCCGCGAGTGTTTTCATGGACTGGTCAAGGGCGTCGCTGATCTCGCGGCGCTTTTTCCATGTCCGTACAGCTTTTTCGTACAGCTTCTTCATGTCCGTACAGCGGGCCCGCCGAGCGGCCCCGGGAAACCCCCGGGGACTCGGCCCGCCCGGAGAACCCCAGGGGGGCCGGCGAACCCGGCGACCCCCGAGAAAGGACGACAGGCGTGCTCACAGGCATGTTCGTGGCTCCGGACCCGGGGCGGCTGCGACTGCGCGCCGCCACCCGGGCCGTCCTCGGCATCGCCCTCGCCGTGCTGGGATGCGCCCTCGCGGGCCAGCCCCTGCCCGCCGTGGTCACCGGCGGCCTCGCCGCCCTCCTCGCCCTCTTCACGGTCACCGACGCGACCGTGCGGGCCCAGGCCCTCACCACCGCGCTGCTCCCCGCCGCCGGCGTCCCCGTCCTGGCGCTCGCGGCCCTGCTGCACGACCTGCCGCTCGCGCGCGACGCGGCCTTCCTCGCCGTCGCCGTCGCCGCCGTGTACGCGCGCCGCTTCGGCCCCCGGGGGCACTCCGTCGGCGTCTTCGCCTTCATGAGCTTCTTCGTGGCCCAGTTCCTGGGCACCGTCCCCGGCGACCTGCCGGCCCTCTGGCTCTCCCTCGGCATCGGCCTGCTCGCCGCCGCCTCCGTCCGCTTCGGGCTCTGGTGCTACGAACGCGGACTGCCGCCCGCCCCCGTACCCGCCCTCCCGCAGGTGCCCGGCCCGCTGCGGGTCACCACCCGGCAGTCGCTCCAGGTGGCCCTGGCGGGCGCGCTCGCACTCGGCCTCGGCCAGCTGCTCTCCGAGGAGCGCTGGTACTGGGCGGTCGGCGCGGCCTGGTGGTCCTTCGTCAACACCACCTCGCGCGGCGAGACCCTGGTCCGGGGCGGCCGCCGGGTCCTCGGCACGGTGGCCGGCGTCGCCGCCGGTGTGCTCGTCGCCGCCCCCGCGCACGGCTCCACCCCCGCCGCCGCCGTCCTGTCCGCCGTCTGCGTCTTCGGGATCTTCTACACCGCCGCCGTCTCCTACACGTGGATGATGTTCTTCGTGACCGTCCTGGTCACCCTCCTGTACGGGCTGCTGGGCGCCCTCGACGGGCCGCTGCTGCTCCTGCGGGTCGCCGAGACCGGTCTCGGGGCGCTGTGCGCGGCCGTCGCCGTCGCCCTGGTGCTGCCCGTCACCACCCACGCCACCACGGACGCCTGGGTCCGGCAGGCCGTGGTCTGCGTGCACCGCTGCACCGCCGAGGCCGCCGCCCGGCTGACCGGCTCCACCACCGCCGACCCGGCCGGGGCCGTCGCCGAGCTGGAGGCGCTGCTGGGCCGGGTCCGGCTCTCGCTCGCGCCGCTGGTGCACCCCTTCAGTCCGCTGCGCGCCCGCAAGGCCCGCGCCCGCCAGGTGCTGGCGCTGCTCGACGTGTGCGCCCGCGAGGTGCGCGGACTGGCGTCGGTCGCCGCCGACCCGGTGGCCTCCCAGGACGCCCGGCTCGCCGCCGCCTGCCGACGGGTCGAGGCCGCCGTCGAGGCCCTCGTACCGCCACTGGCCCGGCTCCCCGAGCCCCGTACCGCCGCCGCGCCTGCCGGTGCCCACCCCGCCGCCGAGGCCGCGCTCGGGCATCTGCACGCACTGGAACGCGCCCTGGCCGAGCTGGCCGCGCCGCTGCTCAGCCCGCCCCGGGCACCGCTCGCCCCGGCCTGAGCCCCGGCCTGAGCCCCGCCCCGGCCTGAGACCCGGCCCGAGACCCGGCCCGAGACCCGGTCCGAGCTGCTGTGCGGGCCTCCGTGCGGGCCTCCGCCCCTCCCCCTGCTCCCCTCTCCCGCGCCGCATCCCGGTGCCGGAGAGTGGAGACAGTTGGTCTAGACCGCTGCTACCGTCGGCCCCGCAGCGAATGATCAGTGAGGGGAAACGAGGGACACTGTGGGCGACACGACCACCGGGCGGGCGTTCATCGGCTCGTTCACCTCGGCCGGCGGCCGGGGTGTCACCGCGACCGCCGTCGATGCCGAGACCGGCGAGCTGACCTGGACCGGGGAGAGCGACGCGGTCGCCGACCCCTCCTATCTGGCCCTGGCCCCGGCAACCGCGGCAGGACCGGTCCTCTACGCCGTCTCCGAGGCCGACGAGGGCGCGGTGGCGGCCTTCGACATCGGGGAGGACGGAGCCCCCCGCCCGGCAGGGAAGCCGGTGCCCGTGGGCGGCTCGCGCCCCACCCATCTCGCCGTCCACGACGGCCATGTACTGACCGCCAACTACGGCTCCGGCAGCGTCAGCGTGCTCCCGCTGGGCGCGGACGGCTCGGTGGGCCCGCCCGCCGGTGTCGTCCCCCACCAGGGCTCCGGACCCGACCGGGACCGCCAGAGCGGCCCCCACGCCCACCAGGTGCTGCCCGACCCCGGCGGGCGCTTCGTGCTCGCGGTGGACCTCGGCACGGACTCCGTGCACATCTACACGCTCGACCGGGACACGGGCACCCTCACCCCGCACGGGGCGACCGCGCTCCGCCCCGGCAGCGGACCCCGCCATCTGGCCTTCCACCCCTCGGGCCGCCACGCCTACGTCCTGGGCGAGCTGGAACCGACGCTCACGGTCTGCCGCTGGGACGCCGAGGCGGGGGTGCTGGAGCCGGTGGGGGAGACCCCCGTGGTCCCGGACGGCACGGAGGGGGTCGTCTATCCGTCCGAGGTCGTCGTCGCTCCCGACGGGCGGCGGCTGTGGGTCGCGAACCGGGGTCACGACAGCATCGCGGTCCTCGACCTGGACGGGACGGGAGAGCGGGCCGAACTGGTCACCACCGTGCCCTGCGGCGGGCACTGGCCGCGCGACCTGGTACTGGACCCGGCGGGCCGCAGGCTCTACGCCGCCAACGAGCGCTCCGGGAACGTCAGCTGGTTCACGATCGACCCGGAAACGGGTGTGCCCCGGTGGGCGGGCTCCCTCGACGCCCCCGCGGCCTCCTGCGTGGTCTTCGCCTGACCGGCGGCGGGGCCCCGGGGCTTCGCGCCCCGGGGCACGCCCCGCCACGGGTCAGTGCGTGGGCAGGCCCTGCGGCCGGGGCGCGATCCCCAGCAGTGTCGTGTACTGCGACAGCACCAGCTTGCCGATCGCCGGGTACGCGCCCAGCGCCTCGGCGGCCGAGCAGCCCGCGTCCTTGGCGGCGGCCTCCAGCAGCCCCTCGGGCAGCTCCGGGCCGATCAGGTACGGGGCCAGCGCCAGCTGCGTCGAACCGGAGGCGCGCAGCTGGTCGGCGACGGCGCCGACGGAGCCCTCCCGGTCCAGGGCGGCGGCCATCACCGGCACCGCGAGCCGCGCCGCCAGCAGCATGCCGGTGATGCCGGCCGCCTGCACGGCCTCCTCGCCGCCGACCGTCGCCAGGACGATGCCGTCGGCTGCGGTGGCCACGGTGAAGAGCCGGGCCCGGTCCGCGCGCGCGAGACCCGCCTCGGAGAGCCGTACATGCACGGCCTCCGCGAGCAGCGGGTGCGGGCCGAGGACGTCGGTCGTCTCGGCCGGCGCCCCGCTGTCCGCGACCGCCTGCCGGATCCGCTCCATCAGCGCGCTGTCCGGGCCCGCCAGCAGCGGCACCACCACGGCGGCCGGGCCCTCGGGCGCGGCCACCTCGCGGCCCGCGGCGAGCGCGATCTCGTAACGCTCGGTACGCCGGGCCGAGATCCGGGCGAGGACGCCCGCGACGGAGGCGTACTCGGACTCGTCGCCCTCCAGGTAGCCGACGCCGACCTCAAGACCCGGCAGCTCGGAACGGGCGATGCTGACGGTCTCCTCGGCGAGCGCGCGCGAGGCGGGGGAGGGGACGCCCGGGACGGCCAGCACCAGCGCGGGCGCGCCCTCGGGAGCGGCCACGGGTTCCGGGCGGCGGTGCCGTCCGGACTGTCGGGGACGCGGCATTCGTACAGGCAGGCCGGACGCGGGCCCGTTGGGGGAGCTCATGGCGCCGCATGCTACTGGCTTTGCGGGCGGGACTGTTCGGGGAGGGGGTGTTGACGTGCCATCTGTCCGCATTTCATCCGATAGAAGGTCAAGGGGATATGCGACATCTGCGCGACTTTCACTCGTCAGGGGCGGTGTCCGGCCTCCGACCGCCGGTGCCGCCGTCGCCGGTACCGGTGTCGCCGTCGCCGGTGGGCTCCCCGCCCGGGACATGAAGCAGCGTCGGATGCGGCGGCAGCAGCAGCGCGTCCCTGGCCAGCGCCGACGCCAGGAGCACCGCCCCGGCCAGCGGATCGCCCGCCGCCGGCACGGTACGGGCGTACGGCAGCCGCCGCTCCAGCTCCGCGCGCAGCGGGACCAGGAGCGGCTCGCCCAGCCGGAACAGACCCCCCGTCAGCGCGATCTCCGGCGCCGGCCCCGACGCCGGGTCCGCGGCGCCCGCAGGACACACCGCCTCGGCGGCCTCCGCGATATGACGGGCCGCCTGCGCCAGGATCCCGGCGGCCACCGCGTCACCGGCGGCGGCGCAGCGGCCGACCTCCGGGGCGAACGACGCCAGCACCGCCGGACGGTCCGCGCGGGGATACACCCGCCCCGGCAGTTCCCCGGCCGGCCCGAGCGCCGCCCCGGCCGCCGCGAGCAGCGCCCGCGAACCGCCCGTCCGCCCGTCGTGGGCACGGAGCGCGGCCTCCAGACCGGCCCGGCCGATCCAGGCGCCGCTGCCGCAGTCGCCCAGCAGATGGCCCCAGCCGTCCGCCCGCCGCCAGCCGCGCAGATCCGTGCCCAGCGCGACCATGCCGGTGCCGCCGGCCACCACCGCCCCGGGCCGCTGGCCCAGTGCGCCCGCGTACGCGGTCACGGCGTCGGTGGCCAGGGCCACCCGGCGCACTCCCAGCGCGCGGGCCAGCGCCCCCGGCACCTCGGCCCGCAGCCGGTCCCCGAGGGTCGACATCCCGGCCGCGCCGATCGCCACCGCCACCACCGGCCCGCCACCGGGCTCCGCGTCCAGCAGCGTCCGTGCCAGGCCGAGCAGCTGTTCCAGGAGGTGACCCGCGTCGATGCCACCGGGGCCGGTGCGCACCGGCTCCCGGGACCGGGCGCTCGCCGTACGCCCAGGAGCACCCGCATCGGCACCCGCATCAGCACCCGCGTCGGCCAGGGCCACCCGCAGCCCCGAGCCGCCGGAGTCCACTCCGAGTACGCGGGCGCCGGTCACGGCAGCCGCCGGCCGACCGGCCGGCTCCTCGGCCGGCGAGCGCGCGCCGGCGCGGCGGCTGGATTGGAGCGTGCCCTCTTCACGCCAGTAGAGTAACGCGTCGTGGCAGCACAACCATTGAATGCACTTGTTGAGCCCGGATGGGCCGACGCTCTGGGTCCCGTGGCCGGCCGTATCGCCGCGATGGGGGATTTCCTGCGTGCGGAGATCGCGGCCGGGCGTACCTACCTTCCGGCCGGGCCGCATGTCCTGCGCGCCTTCCAGCAGCCTTTCGACGAGGTCCGTGTCCTGATCGTGGGCCAGGACCCCTACCCGACCCCGGGTATGGCCATCGGGCACAGTTTCGCGGTCGCGCCCGAGGTGCGCCGGTTGCCCGGCAGCCTGGAGAACATCTACCGGGAGCTGAATGCCGACTTGGGGCTGCCCCGCCCCTCCAACGGAGATCTGACCCCGTGGACGGAGCAGGGCGTGCTCCTGCTCAACCGGGCGCTGACCACGGCCCCGGGCAAGCCCGCCGCGCACCGGGGCAAGGGCTGGGAGGAGGTCACCGAGCAGGCCATCCGCGCACTGGTGGCGCGGGGGAAGCCGCTGGTGTCGATCCTGTGGGGGCGGGACGCCCGCAATCTCCGTCCGCTCCTGGGCGACCTGCCCGCCATCGAGTCCGCGCACCCCTCGCCGATGTCGGCGGACCGCGGCTTCTTCGGTTCCCGCCCCTTCAGCCGCGCCAACGATCTCCTGGTGGGGCTGGGTACCCAGCCGGTGGACTGGCGCCTGCCCTAGGTCTGTCCGCCGGACCGGGATCCGTACCCGGGGTCACGACGGCGAGCGGCTGCCGTCGCGGCCCGTCGGGCGGGGGCGGGCGGTGACCACCATGGTGACGGGCTCAGGGCCGAGCGTGGCGCCGGCGACGGGCCGGGGGTGGCTGCTGCCCGGGAGCGGATCCAGCTGCCACGTCGCCGTGATGGTGGCGGTCAGCAGGGTGAGTTCCGCGAGGGCGAAGTCTCCGCCCGGGCAGCCGTGGACTCCTGCGGCGAAGGGGAGATAGGCGCCCTGCGGGGGCTGGAGATGGCGGTCGGGGTCCCAGCGGTCGGGGTCGAAGGACGTGGGCCGCGGGTACCAGCGGGCATCGCGGTGCATCGCGTAGGGGCTGTAGAAGATCTGGGTTCCCCGCTCGACGGAGTGCCGGCCCACCCGGACGTCGTCCGCGGCACGTCGGGGGAACAGCCAGATCGGCGGGTAGAGCCGCAGGGTCTCCTGGACGATACGGCGGGTGTAGACGAGTTCGGGCAGGTCCGCAGGGTCGGCGGCACGGCTGCCGAGCACGCGGTCGGTCTCCTCCCGGAGGCGCCGGCGGATCTGTGGATTCCGGCTGATGAGGATGAACTGCCAGGCCGCTGCCGCCGCGCTGGTGTGGGAGCCGCCGATGAGCAGGGACGTCACATCGTCATGGAGCTGTCGCTCATCGGCGCCGGCCGAGAGTTCGGCCAGGGTGGGGCTGTCCCGGTTGGCCGAGATGAGCGCGTCCACCATGCGGTGAATGCTGTTCAGAGCGGTTCGATAGTTCTTGCGTTCCGGATGGGGGATCCGGTCGAGGAGCACGGCCGCCGGTCCGTAGGCCCGGCGGGCCAGGCCGGCGACGACGATCGGCAGGTTTCGGTGGATGACCGCGCTGAACTCGGCGGGGAGCCTCTGCCCGAAGATGGTGGCCGCGACGACGCTCAGGGTGAGGTCGGTCATCTCCGCGTTGAGATCGATGTGCCGGCCCTCGCTCCAGGAGGCCGCTGTGGCGGCGGCGAGCTTCGCCATGGTGTCCAGATAGGTGGTCAGGCGGGCGCTGTTCAAGAGTGGCTGGACCGCGCGCCTGCGGTCGCGGTGGTGTCTGCCGTCGGCCACGGCCACGCCGTTCCCGAACAGGGGGCGCGCCCTGGTGAAGATCTCGCCGCGGTCGAAGTGCCGACTGGGCCCGGTCAGCATGGCCCGGACGAGTTCCGGGTGGTTGAGGATGCAGGCGGTCCGGGATCCGAGACGGAACTCGACGATGTCCCCGAGGCCTCGCTGCCGGTCGAGGAACCCCAGGGGATCCCTGATGAGGCTCATGGCGTGCCCCAGCAGGGGCAGGCCCCCGGGGGCGCGGGGGATGGGGCCCGCCGTGCGGTCGCAGGACGCCGTCATGTCAGCTCTCTTTCGCGTAGGTGTCCCGGGCTCCGTAGCGCGGTGTCCGCAGGCCCCACTCCAGGTGCCCGCGGATCCAGACGAGAAGGGAGGCGGCGCAGCGGTCGGCGTGGTCCCGGACGGTGTCCGGCAGGCCGAGCGTGGCGGTGAGGTCGGTGAGGTCCCGGCAGGCGGACGTGTAGGTGCGCATGCGGTGTTCGCACGCGGCCGCCACCTCGGTGGCCGCCGTCCGCCGGTCCTGACGCCGGTCGTGCGCGGTGACGAGGACGAGGTTGTGAGGGTCGCCGTGGGCGGCCTCCTTGTCCACGGTCATCAGATCGTTGGTCCAGCACACCAGGTCCGCCGCCGCCAACAGGAGGTCCTGGTAGGGGCGGGAGTAGGAGACGCACGACGGCAGTGCGCCGCCGTCCGCCCTTTCGACCAGATCGAACGAAGGCAGGATCGCTCCGCAGGCCCGGCGCCATCGGGGGAACACGTCGGGACGGGGGACCTGCCCGGCCTGCCGGTGAGCGGCCTGCCAGACACAGGCGGACAGATAGTCGCTCACGTTCCGGCGGAATCGGAACTGCCAGACCTCGCCCATCCCGGCCGAGGCCCGTGCGACGAGGTCCTCCAGCGCCTGGCCCATGGGGCCCGCCGCGCCGCGCGTGCCCAGGGCCGTACCCTGAAGGTCGTGCAGGTATTCCTCCAGCAGATCGGCGTCACGGCCCACATCGCTCTCGTCGACGCGGTCGTCCAGGAGGAAGAGCCAGGCCATCCACTGCGCGACGAGGACAACCTCGCCCGGTGCCGCCTCCGGATGACAGAAGCCGGCCAGGAGACCTGGTCGGATGCGGTTCAGGCGCTGCCTCTCCGCGGAACTCCGGCAGAGTCCGCCTGCCGTCACCCACAGGAGCGCCTGCCCGTCCGCGATGTCGGCGTGGGGGCTGCACCGGGCCGGAACGTCCCATACCGGCGATCCCTCAACGGGTCTGGTCGACAAGGTGCCTCCGTCTCGTTCGCCGGTCCGACGGCAGGACACCCCACATGCCGATCATCGCGTGCGCGACGTCGACGAACCCGGGGCGCGCTATATGGGCGAGGGCGGCGGCGGTGTCGGCCTCCGGCAGGATCCCCCATCGGTCCATGACGGGCATGAGGTCGGTCATCGAGAGCCGCCATGCGGCGCCCGCCGCGTTGTCCGAGGTCAGGGTGGAGCAGTGGACCCGCATGCCGATCCCGCCCAGACCGAGCCCGCGCAGGGGGGCCGGGAAGGACCGCGCCCATGTCTCGACATCGCTGCCCAGTGACGTGGCCAGGGTCGCGGTGATCGCCCTGCCGGTCCTTCGCACGACCGGGTCGGTGGAGGACGCGGCGGGGAAGAAGGAAGGGTCCTCGATGTAGATCCGTCCCCCTGGCGCCAGCCAGGACACCATCCTGGCCAGCACCGCGTCCCGCTCGCGCAGATGGCACAGGACGCTGCGGGCGACGATGAGATCGAACGCTCCGCAGGGGAAGTCCTCGGTCCGCACATCGTGCCGGAGCACGCGCACAGCCGGGTGCCGCAGCGCCGCCAGGAACCGGGTGTCGGTGTCGGTGGCCGTGACCTCTCCTCCCGGATATCGCTGGGCGAGCCAGCGCGACACCGTGCCGGCCCCGGCGCCGACTTCCAGGCATCGTGCCCCCGGTGGCAGTTCCCATCGTGAAAGATCGGCCTTCGTCGCGGGATCGCACACGGCGGCCAGAGCCTGGAGGCGCTCCATCTGCGATGGGTGTTCACAGGCGAACACCTCGTCCCCGTAATCCGGAAGATCCCCCTCGGCCAATGGGTCCTTTCGCATGCGACCCCTCTCCCTCGGGAAGGGGATTTACCCATCCGGGGCGGGAGTGAAGCGGCTCCCCGGAAGAATTTCTCCTCGGCGCTCCAGGCCATGAGGGAAAGGATATCCGTCCGATCGGATCATTTATCGCTCCGATATGATTCCCATCGCACTTTCTCCTCTTCGGCTTGCGCCGGGGTGACGGCGCCATTGTCGGCCGCATGACGGCGTGCTCTCCTGGGGAGGTACCGACGGAGACCGGGCCGGATGCGGATCGCGGCGGTCGCCGGACGTGAAATCCGATGAACAGATATCAGGGATTCCCTGACGTCCCGAGGAGGCGGCACATGGCAGCAGGGGCAGCTGCGAAAAACGTGATCGTCATCGGCTGCGGGATCGCCGGAACCGCGGCCGCGTTCCGTCTGCGGCAGGCGGGTCATGATGTGAAACTCCTCGAACGGGAGAATTATCCCGGTGGCCGTATGTCGTCGTACGAGAAATCCGGCGAGAACGTCCGGTACCGGATCGACCGGGGTGCGAGCTGGCTCTCGCACAACTACCGTCCCATGATCAAGCTGTTGGAGGACGCGGGACTGGACTCACGCATGCTCCCGTGCTCCAGCGAACTGGGTGTGCTCCGCGACGGCAGGGTCCACCGTCTGTCGTTCGTCCGGACATCGGACCTGCTCCGCACGGGACTGTTCGGATGGAAATCCAAGCTGAAGGCGGTGAATCTGCTGCGTGACCTCGGGTCGGCGCGACGGTCGCTGCGCTGGCACGACATGTCCGGGGCGGCCGGGATCGACGTCGAGAGCGCACGGGACTACGCCCTGCGCCGGCTCGACCGGCCGTTGCTCGACTACCTGGTGGAGCCCCTGTGCAGCACCCAGTTCCTCGCCCCTGCCGACGAGGTCGCGGCCGTCGGGGCCTTCAGCATCATGTGGGGCACCTTCGGGGCCGCGAGCTTCACCTTCGACGGCGGCGTCGGCCGGCTCCCCACCCTCCTCCTCGGCCTTCCCCTCATGCGCTCCGAGCGGACCCGCGTCGAACTGAGCGCGCGGGTGACCGATGTCAGGCCCGACGGAGACGGCGTCCAGGTCACCTGGGAGCGCGACGGGACCCGCCACATCGAGCACGCTCACGCGTGCGTCGTGGCCGTCCCCGGGCCGGTCGCGGCGGGGATCGTGCCCTCGCTCACCGACGACCAGCGCACCTACCTCACAGGACTGCGGTACACAAGCGATGTCCATGTCACCTTCGGACTCCGCAAGCCGCCCCGGGAGACGGCCCTGGGCGTCGCCGTGCCCCGCCGTGAGCACCCCGACCTGTGCGTGGCGTTGTTCGAGCACAATCTCGGCCCCGGCCGGGCCCCCGCGGGGCGAGGGCTGGTCTCCCTGGTGTTCCGGCACCACTGGAGTGCCGAGCGCGGGGCGCTGGACGATGCCCGGGTCATCGAGGACGCCCTCACCGCCGTGGGCGAGGCCCTTCCCGATCTCGCGGTCCATATCGCCGAGCACCGCGACATGGCCGCCGTCCAGCGGTGGGACAGGGCCGTCCTCGCCCGCCCGGCCGGCGGCTACCGCGACCTCGCCCGCTTCACCGCCGGCCTCGACCCGCGATCACCGATCCAGCTCGCGGGGGACTACTTCTCCTACAGCACCACCAACGCCTCCCTGGCCACGGGCGAGCAGGCCGCCCAGCGGATCGTCACCGCGCTCCGCCCTGCCTCCTGAGCATCGGGGACTGTTCCCCGCGACGGAGAGCGGGGCACCGGCCGGAGACGCTCCGGCCGGTGCCCCGCTCCCGTACCCGCCCCGGTGCCCGCCGTCCCGTTCCGTTCAGCGGGTGGCGCGGTCGGCGGTCCGGATGAGCTTCGCCACCGCGCCGGGGTGGCTGACCATGACGGAGTGCGAGGCCCCCCGCACCTCGACCTGGCCCCGCATGCCCGCGCGGTCGTACTCCCAGCGTTGCAGGGCGGGCGGTATGGCCCGGTCCGCGGCGGCGACCAGGCCCCAGGACGGGATGCTCCGCCAGGCGGCGGCCCGGGTGGGGTCGGTGAGGTGCGTGGCGGCGGCGGGCCGCTGCGTGGCGTGCATGACGTCGGTGACCGACCTGGGCAGGTCCGCGGCGAACGCGCTGCGGAACCTGTCGGCCTTGAGGTAGATGTCCGTCCCGGTGGTGCCGCCCGGGCCGGTGAACGGCACTTCCTCGATCGCGTCCGGGATCTCGCTGCCGGGGTACCTGCCGAGCAGACCGATGAGCTGCTCGCCCTCGTCGGGTACGAACGCGGCGACGTAGACCAGGGCCCTGACGTTGCGGTTGCCGGCGGCGGCGTTGGTGATGACCGCGCCGCCGTAGGAGTGGCCGGCGAGGACGACCGGCCCCTCGACGGACTTCAGGAGGCTGGCGAGGTAGGGCGCGTCGCTTGACAGGCCGCGCAGCGGGTTGGCGGGCGCGATCACCGGGTAGCCGTCGCGCTGGAGCCGCTTGACGACATCGTTCCAGCTCGCCGAGGCGTCGGCGAAACCGCCGTGGACGAGGACGATCGTCGGCCCGTCGGCTCCGGCGTCGTCCTGGGCGGCCCGGAGGCCGGTGGTGGGGGCCGCGGTGGCCGTGGTCGTCAGCACCGCCGCCGTGGCGGCTGTCGCGGCGATCAGGGTACGGCGCGAGGTCGTGGTTCTGGGCATGGCGGGAGCCTTGTCTGTGCGAAGGGGCCGGCCGGGAGTCCGGCCGGGTGAGGGGGAGTGGCGGGCCGGGTGGCGCAGTCCGCGGCGTACCGGATCAGCGCACCGCGGTCGCCTCGATCTCGATGAGCACACCGGGCCGGGCGAGCCGCTCGACGCCGATCGCCGCGCTGGTGGGCTTGATGCCGGCCCGGTCCAGGCGCTCGACGACCCGGCCGAAGTGCTGGAAGAAGAGGTCCTCGTCGGTCACCGAGTAGCGCAGATTGGTGATCTCGCCCGGTGCGTAGCCCGCGTTCCTGACGTACTTCTCCACCTGGTCGAAGACGCGGTCGATCTGCCGCTCCATGTCCCACAGGTGGAGGTAGGTGTTGTTCCTGTCCTTCGCCGTCTGCCCGGCCACGAACAGGATGCCGCGCGGGTCCTTCACCTCGTGGGTCTGGTACAGGGCGGTCCTGCCGTCGTACGTCCAGGGCTCGCCCAGCTTTCTTCTGCCGTCGGCCTTCCGGGGCGCCGCGTCGGCCGCCGGAGCCGCTGTGGACGCGCCGGCGGGGACCGGCCGTGGATCCTCCCCGGCGCCCGGCTGGACGCCCAGGGCCAGGGCGGCGGATGCCAGGCCGCCCACCAGGGCGGCGATGAGGTTCGCGGGACGGGTCGTCATCGTGGTCGTGCCTCTTCCCGGGGCTGGACGGTGGGTGGTGACGCGGCTCGCCGACCACCCGTCCTGACGGATCGTCATCGGGACACGTGGTGACGAAGGCCAGTGAAGACCGCCGCCCGCCCACCGGGGCCGGCCCTCGGCTCCACGGGCCCGCATATGCGGGATTCCGCCATCCGCCTCCCGTCCCGCTGCGGATTTCCGTCACCATGGACCTTGATCACGACCAGGGCCGGGGCCGCGGCCCGACACCCGACACCTTCCGGAGGGGCGCCGCCATGGACGACACGGACAAGCTGGTGGTCTCGGCGCTGCTGGCCAACGGGCGTGCCTCGTGGACGGCGATCGCCGACGCCCTGGGCCTCGCCGAGACCACGGTCCGCAGACGCGGCACCCGGTTGATGGACTCCGGCCTGCTCGCGGTCACCTTCCTGGAGAATCCCTACCGCGCCTGGGGCGGATGGCCCCTGCTCCTCATGCCGCGCGCACGTCCCGACCGGACCCTGCGGCTGGCACACCGACTCGCCCGGATGTACCCGGTGAAGACGGTCTGGGTGCTCGACAACGGCGAGATCCTCGCCCTGGTCCACCCCCGCGACCGCGACGAACGCAATGATCTGACGTTACGTCATATGCCGCTGATCGGTGATCTCCTCGATCTGCGGACCCTGCCCGTGCTGCGCGCCTACACCCTGGCGGGCCCTCCGCAGCCGCCCCTGCTCACCGCCGCCCAGACGGACCTCATCCGGCACCCGTACGGTGTTCCCGGCCTCGCGCCCGGCCCTCGTCTCGACGCGGACGAACACCACTTGGTGGAAGCGCTCGCCGTGGACGGCAGGATGAGCCTCGGCCGGCTCGCGGCGGCGACCCACACCTCCTCCGCGACCGCCCAGCGCCGCCTCGACCGCCTCAGGCGCCACGGCGGTGCCGAGATCGCCACCGTCGTGGACCGCTGCCAGGTGGGTCTGGACGTCCACGCGGTGTTCTTCATCCAGTGCGATCCGGCCACCTTGGCGGACACGGTCAAGCAGTTCACCTCCCGCACGGCGGTCCATCTCGCCGCCGCGGTGACCGGCCCCGACAATCTGATCGCCGCGGTGGCCGTGCCCCACACCGACGACGTCCACCGCCTCCAGACCGACGTACTCCCCGGCCTGCCCGGCTACCGCCACGCCCGCGTCCACCTCGTCACCGCGTTCGTCAAGGAGAGCGGCATGCTCTACCGCGGCGGCCACTGGCAGGCCGTCGAGCCCTGACGGCTCGCTCCTAGCGTGCGGACCCCAACTTCCCCTCGTACGCCCGGTATCCACGCGCCCCGTGGACGGCATTCCGCTCCTCGCGCAGGAACGCGCCGCGCCGGTCGGCCCAGCGGCGCAGCGGGCTCTCCTCCCCGGCGACCTCGTCGCGGTCCAGCAGCTGCAAGGTGGAGATGCCCAGCGGGTCGGACGCGGCGGCCTGCGCGTAGGCGAGGCGGGCCGCGTCCATGTCGCCGAGGTGCTCCAGGCACTGGCCCAGCATGAATTGGGCCACATGGGTGATCTGAGGGCCCAGGAGTGCGGCTTTCCGGTACGCCTTCGCCGCCTCCGGGATGTTCTCCCGCTCGACATGGACCTGGCCCAGGGTGAGCAGGGCGCGCGGCTCGGCCGGCATGTGTTCGGTGAGGCTCAGCGCGTACTGCTCGGCCCGTTCGAAATCTCCCAGGACGAACATTTCCTTGGTCCTGCTCTCCAGTAGGGCATAGCGCAGCAGACCCCATTCCGCTCGCGTCGCGGAGTCGTCCCGCCGCATGAGGGCGCAGAAGTGCTCGGCCCGGTCCATCTCCCGGGACATGGCCGCGTGATCGCCCGCCAGCTGGGGTGCCAGCGCGGCGATCCGGTGATAGCGGCTCAGGAGCTTGTGCCGCTCGTGGCCGACCGCGTCGGAGGCGTCGACGGACCGGGCGTGCCGCTCCAGATGGCGACGGAAGCCCGGCACGTCGTCCAGCATCTTCACGCAGATGCTGGACAGCAGGTAGGTCGCCTCCACATGCGCCCAGGAACCGGGCCTGGCCCGCTCCCGCACCCCGCGCAGCTCCGCCACCGCGGCGCTCGCCGGGCCGCCGTCGATGGCCTGGGCGTACAGGGCCTGACCGCGCATGAAGGCGAGCGCGGCCGTGTCGTCGTCCAGCCGGGTGCCGGACCGGGGGGCGGGGCCGTGCTCATGGCGGAGGACCGCCGCGTGCAGTCCCGCCCGGTGCAGCGCCCACAGCACCCTCAGCCGGGCCCGGCGGTCGAGGCCGGCGTAGTCGGCGAGTTGTCCGCAGAGGGCCCGCCAGGCGGGGGTGCGCAGATCCGGAGCGAGTTCGGCGGGGTCGTCGAGCAGATACTCCGGGAGCATCGCGTGCCGCACGATCCCGCGCCGCACCGACGGCGGGGAGATTCCGTGGACCCGGGGGTACGCGTCACTTTCCTCGACCAGCGACCGGATCGCCAGCGAGAGTCCCTCGACAGCGGAATTTCCGTCCGCCTCCCATTCCCCGAAATCGAAATAGGGGCGGTACAGCCAGCCGATGAAGGTCGACGGCACATCAATGCGCGGCATCTTCTTCTTTCCTCGACCGGAGGGGCGCGGTCGAGGGTCGGCCACGCCCCTGATCTTCTCCGGACGGGTCCGGCTACAGGGCTTCGCGGGACGGGCGGTCGGACGTCAGCGTGCGGTAGGGAAGCACCTTCATGGTGTCACCTTTCGCTACCGGGGCGGCAAGGAACAAGGAATATCCACCCCAAAGGACAGGACGGCCCCATATTAGCCCAGCGGGATGTGGAATTACATCGGGAGGGGGTGCCCAAATTTACAGGACATGAATTCGAAGGGTGTGAATTCGAGGGGAGTGGATTCGAAGGAAATGAATGCTCCTCGCGCGGGGGACGGGCCGGGCACCCGGCCGCTTCGGCCGCACCGGTCCGTCCACCGGCGGCCTCAGGCCGACCCGGGGCCCCCGTCCGCTCCCTGTGGGCCGGGGCGCGCGGGTCTGATGCCCCACGAGGTCCAGAGTTCGTGGCCGTACAGCCCGGCCGACGGATCCCGCAGGACGCGCTGCGCATGGGCCAGATCGGCTTCGCCGACGCCCAGGGCGAGTATCTGCTCGCGGATCCGCTCGAAGGTCATGCCGATCAGTCGCGCCATGAGACTCCCGCCCGGGTGGTAGCCGCGGGACGCCTCGGCCCGTACTCCGGTGATGCCGTGGCGCTCCAGCATGCCGGGGAGGGCCGGGCCGATGGCGGGATCGCCTCCCGCCCGGCGGGACACGGTGCCGTACGCCTCGGCGACCCGTTCGAACCGGGCATCGGGCCGGTTCCTGCGTACGGTGGCGTAGGTGAAGTCGCCGACGACGAGGGTGCCGCCGGGGCGGACCGCGCGGACCAGCCGGGAGAGCACCTCCTCGCGCTCGGGCAGATGGGTCAGCAGGAGCCGGGTGTGGACCAGGTCGAACGCGGACTCCGGCAGCGGGTCGGTGCGCAGATCGTGCCGGCGCGCCTTCAGGTTGGGGCGTTCGTCGAGGAGGGCGATGTCGAGATCGAGGGCGAGGACGGAGCCGTCCTCGCCGACCCGGTCGGCGAGGAGACGGCTGATCGACCCGCCGCCTGCCCCGGCGTCCAGGCAGCGCCAGCCGGAGGCCACGCCGATCGCGTCCAGACACCGGACCGTGTGGGCGTCCAGATAGGACTGGTTGAGGGCGAGCCGTTGCCGTTCCCGCTCCCGGTCGGATTCCTGCGGCAGGATGTAGGCGCTCATGCCGGGGAGGGGCGCATCGCATAGGTGCCGGCGATCGCCTCGACGCTCCGCCAGGTCCGGGCGGTCCGTTCGGCGTCGTGCGCGGGGGCGCGCAGACAGGACAGGGCGTGGGCCCGCTGCTCGTCGGTGGCGCCGGGTTTGCCGTGGAGGTCGGTGAGCGGGTCGGCGAAGTCCCTGATCAACAGCCCGAAGATCTGGTCCAGCAGCTCCCGGTCGGGCCCGGCCTGCCCGGACTGCCCGGCCCGCTGGGCCCGCTGGGCGTGCTGGGCGTGCTGGGCGTGCTGGGCGTGCTCCAGGATCAGCTGGCCGTACACGACCAGCATGAACGACTGCCCGACGGGGAGCATGAAGTCGAGGTCCTCGCGCTGCCGGCGGTCCGGCCCGCAGGTGAGCAGGAGTTCGCGGAAGCCCTCGACCTGCTCCCTGAACCGGGCCACGTTGGGTACGTCCGCGAAGTGGTCGAAGGCGGGGCGCCAGTCGTGGAACCTGACCTCGCCCAGGCCGCCGGCGGGCCCCTGCTCGAACAGGTACCGGTCGTCGGACGCGTCGGTACGGGAGGGCACCGGATCGTACGGGGCGGGGTCGGCCAGCAGGTAGTGGCGCAGGAACTTCAGCATGAGCGCGGTGTTGACATGGACGGTTCCCTCAAGCCTGGGCAGTCCGGGGAGGTCCCGTGCCACCCAGTTGAAGTGGGTGTCGGCCTCGAACCCCTTGGCGGCGATGACGTCCCAGAGCAGGGCCACCACCTTCTCCGCCTCCGTGGTCACCTTCGTCTTCGACATCGAGGTGAAGAGGATGTAGCGCCGGTCGCCCGCGTGGGCCGACTTCACGTAGTCGACCACCCGGTTGGTGAACATCTTCATGGCGACGAGCCGCAGGTAGGCCGCGCTGAAGATGCTGCGGATATGCGGCAGGTCCGTGACCCGCCGCCCGTAGAGCATCCGCTGGTGCGCATGGTTGAGCGACTCGTGGAAGGCGTGCTCGCACGCGCCGATCCCGGCCGTGCCGAGGTTGAACTTGCCGATGTTCACGGTGTTGAGCGCGACATCGAGGGCCGCCCTGCCGATGTGCAGGATGTCCTCCGGGCCCACCGGGTAGCCGTCGAAGCCGATCTCCCCCACGTAGAGGTGGGTGTTGGCGACGTTCCGTACGGCCGTGTAGCTCGGGTGGCGGCTGTCGGCGAGGAAGAACACATAGCCGTCCGGGCCTTCGATGTCGGCGCGCCGCCCGAAGACGGTGACGATTCCGGCGACATTGCCGTTGCCGATGTAGTACTTCGAGCCGCTGGCCGAGAAGCGGCCGTCGCCCGTCGGGGTCAGGACCAGGTCCGTCGCGTAGATATCGGCCCCGTGCTCCTTCTCGGACAGGGCGAACGCCGCCGAATGCCCCTGCCGCAGGAGTTCGACCGTGCGACGGCGGGCGGTCTCGTTGCGGCTCTGCCAGACCGGGGCGAGACCGAGCATGGTCACATGCCAGGTGTACCAGCCGTTGATGCCGTAGAAGGCGAGGACCTCGTTGAACGCCGTGTTGCGCCCGGTGTCCCAGCGGTCGGCGCCCTCAGCGGCGTCGGCGGGTACGAGGCAGTGCGCGAAGATGCCCAACTCTCCCGCGAAGGCGAGGAACTCGGCGAACCAGGTGTCGTAACTCTCCACGAGGAGGCGCTTCCCCCGTTGCTCGAACCACTCGACGCAGGCACGTAACAGTCGGCGGGTCGTCTCGTCGAACTCGGCGGGATCGTACGACCGCGGGTTCAGGACGGAGGGCTCCAGCACGGCACAGCTCCCTGTCTCCGGCAGACCTTCTTCACCGGCGGTGGGGCCACCGCGACCGGCGTCCCCTGCGCCGCAAGATACAAGGGGCCGGTGCACCCCTCAACCCCACGGCGATCTCCCCCGGCCGGCATCATCAACTGTCACCTGTCGGGGCTGTCTGCCCCCGGTCGCCCGGGGATAGTCTGAGCCGCCGGCGCGCAACCGCGTGCGCCGGCGTGCACTCCGTACCCCGAACGGCAAGGTGGGACACGGTGCCCCTCGACGCGCCCCCGGACTCCCGGCAGGTCTGGCTCCCCGCCGAGTTGGCCGGCCTCACCGGTCTGCCCGGCGGGCTGCGGTACGCCCACTGGGACGGACGGTCGCCGTTCCCGGCGGACCCGGGCGCCGTGGAGTTCTACGTACCGCCCTTCGTCAAGGACCTCGACGTCATCAGCAGACCGCTCACCAGGATGAAGCGCCTCAAAGCCGTCCAGGCGCTCAGCTCCGGGACCGACGGGCTGGGGACGTGGCTGCGCCGGCTGCCGGGCCGGGTCGTGTTGTGCAACGCGCGCGGGGTGCACGCCCGCAGCACGGCGGAGCTGGCGCTGGCGCTCATCCTCGCCTCGCTGCGACGGATACCGGAGTTCACCCGCGCCCAGGACCGGGGCGCGTGGCAGCCCGCGGTGTCCCGCTCGCTGTACGGGAGTTCGGTGCTCGTCGTGGGCTACGGAGAGATCGGCTCCGCCCTGGACGACCTCCTCACGCCCTTCGGCTGCGCCGTGACGCGCGTCGCGCGCACCGGCCGGGACTCCCCGCGCGGGCCCGTGCACCCCGTCGCCCGGCTGCCCCGGCTCGTCGCGGGCGCGGACATCGTCGTCCTGACCACCGCGCTGACCCCCGGGACCCGCCACCTGTTCGACGCGGAGCTGCTGGCCCGCGCCCGGGACGGAGCACTGCTGGTGAACGTCGCCAGAGGAGCCGTCGTCGACACGGCCGCCCTGCTCACGGAGGTGGCAAACGGCAGGCTGACGGCCGCGCTCGATGTGACCGACCCGGAACCGCTGCCGGCCGGCCATCCGCTCCGGGGGACACCCGGCGTCCTGATCACCCCGCACGTCGGCGCACTCACCTCCGCCATGTGGCCGCGTCTCGAAGACCTCGTCCGCCGGCAGCTGAACCGTTTCGCTTCGGGCGAGGAACTGGACAACGTCGTCGCCTACTGACCTGGAAGACCCGAAGCACACCGAGCCGTCGCCCCCTCTGCCCCCGCACCGGGGCGGCACGACGAAAGCGCAGGGATGACCGTGGGCACCGCTCCACCCGACACCGCCGAGGGCCTCACACCGGTCGACGCGGCCCGCTCGCTGATCCCGCTCCTCGCCGCCGAAGCGGTCCCCACGGAGGAGCGCAGGGCCCTCACCGGCACCACCGTGACCGCCCTGCGCCGGGCCGGCCTGCTCCGCCTCGGCACCCCCGCCGTGTACGGCGGCCACGGTGCCGGCGCCCTGACGGCGGTGGACGTGTGCGAGGAGCTGGCACGGGGCTGCGCCTCCGCCTCCTGGACCGTGGGCATCGCCTACGGCGGCGCCCTCTTCGCCTCCCAGCT
The DNA here is from genome assembly GCF_034961445.1 of Streptomyces yaizuensis. NCBI lineage: Bacteria > Bacillati > Actinomycetota > Actinomycetes > Kitasatosporales > Streptomycetaceae > Streptomyces > Streptomyces yaizuensis. Next base: position 40,340 of record NZ_BSBI01000005.1, on the reverse strand, counting down.
GCCCCACCCCGAGCGCGAGACCCTGTGGCGGGACGACCCGGACGCCGTCGTCTGCGGCACCGCCAACCCCTCCGGAACGGCCCGGCGCACGGACGACGGCTGGATCCTCAGCGGCCGCTGGCCCTGGATCTCCGGCATCCACCACGCGCCCTGGACCCTGCTCGGCTTCCTTTGGCCCGGCACCGGGGGCGAGCCGGAGCGCGGCATGGCCGTGGTCCCCACCTCCGCCCTGACCGTCGAGGACACCTGGCACATGGCGGGCATGCGCGGTACCGGCAGCGACACGGCCGTCGCGGACGACGTGCACGTACCGGACTCCCGCACGATCTCCCTCACCTCCATGGCCGACGGCGCCTACCGGCGGCGCCACCCCGGCGAACCCCGGCTCACCTTCCATCTCTCCATCAACCTGCCCCTGGTGGCGACGGCCGTCGGGATCGCCGCGGCTTCCCTGGAGAAGGTGCTGGAGGCCGCCGCCCGGGGCAGACCGGCACTCTCCCCACTGCACCGGCTGGTCGCCGAGGCCCCCGCCCATCAGCTCAACCTGGCGGACGCCGCGACACTGATCGACACCGCCCGGCTGCATCTGCGCCGCGCCGCCGACGAGACGGACACCCACGCCCGCGCGGGCCACCGCCCCGCGCTCGCCGAACGGGCCCGGCTGCGGATGGACGCCGCCCACGCCATGCGCTGCGCCCGGGACGCCATGAGCCTGCTGCTGGACACCGCGGGCGCGGGCAGCCTCGCGGACGGCTCGGCCCTGCAACGGGCCTGGCGCGACATCGGGACGGCGTCCCGGCACGCCGCGCTCAGCGTCCAGACCAGCAAGGAGATCTACGGCCGCGCCCTGCTCGGCGCCCCGCTGCCGCCGAGCCCGGTCATCTGAGGGGGATCCGACGATGACGAAAATGCCGCCGATGACGCCGCCCGGCCCCCGGGTGGCGCTGATCACCGGCGCGGGACGCGGCATCGGCGCCGCGATCGCCACCCGGCTGCACGCGTCGGGCCACCGGGTGGCCCTGCTGGACCGCGACGGCGACACCGTCACCGCCCTGTCCGGCACGCTCGACCCCGGCGGAGCCGGCACCGCGCTGCCGCTGCGGGCGGACGTGGACGACCCGGACGCGGTCCGCGCGGCGCTGCGCGAGACCGCCGCCGCCTGGCACGCGCCCGACATCCTGATCAACAACGCAGCCCGCACCACCCCCGGTTCGGTATGGGACATCGCACTCGACGAGTGGGACGCCGTCCTGACGACCAACCTGCGCAGCGTCCTCACCCTGACCCGGCTGTGCGCACCCGCGATGCGTGACCGCGGCTGGGGCCGGGTGGTCAACCTCTCCTCCCTGGCCGGCCAGCAGGGCGGCACCCTCGCCGGCGCGCACTACTCCGCCGCCAAGGCGGGCGTCCTCGTCCTGACCAAGGTGTTCGCCCGTGAACTGGCGGGACACGGCGTCACCGTCAACGCGGTCGCCCCGGCCGCCGTCGACACCCCGGCGGTGACCCGGCTCGGCCCGTCGGCGGTGGCCGAGGCGGCCCGGCACATCCCCGTGGGCCGGATGGGCCGGCCGTCGGAGGTGGCCGGCCTCGTGGCCTATCTGGCGAGCGACGAGGGCGGATACGTCACCGGCGCCACCTTCGACATCAACGGCGGCACCCATATGCGCTGAGCGCCGGATCGAAGCCGGGCAGCGGTACGTCGGTGGCGACCCGGACCGCCGCCGCCCGGGGGTGAGCCGGGACGCCGGGTCGGCCACGGCGGCCGGGATCCCGGCCAGGTCCCCGTACGCGTCCAGCGGCTTCGCCGCCGTCTTCTCGCCGACGCCCGGCACCCCCGGCAGGCCGTCGCCCGGGTCGCCCCGCGGCAGCGCCGGATCCGCTCACCCGCAGCCGTGCCGCTGCGCCGCTGTGCCGGATCGTCCGCCGAAGTGGGCGATACTGAGGTACGGCGGGACGGCCATACGGTTCGAGTGCCGTGTCGGCGGTGCCCCAAGGGAGGCTGAGCGGGTGGAACCGGTGCGGTTCGAGATCCTCGGGCAGGTCCGGGCCTGGAGGGAGGGGACCGAGCTGTACCCCGCCCGCCCGCAGGAGCGCGCGCTGCTCGCCCTGTTGCTCATCCGGGCGGGTCAGCCCGTCGCGTTGAGCGATCTGGTGGCCGGACTCTGGGGGAATGAGCCGCCGCACAGCGCCGTCAATGTGATCCACCGTCATGTCGGTTCGCTGCGACGGCTGCTGGAGCCCGGCCTTCCGGCCCGCGCCGCCGGCCGCTGGCTGGTGCGGGCCGCCGGTGGCTATCAGCTGAGCACGGACACGGACTCGCTGGACCTGCTGGCGTTCCGGCGGCTGTGCGAGGAGGCCCGGCAGGCGGTCGCCGAGGACGCCCCCGCGCGGGCGGCGGATCTCTTCACCGAGGCCCTGGGCCTGTGGCGTGGACCGGTCGCCGCCGGGCTCGCCCCCGGGGCCCGGGCGCTGCTCCCGCTCGACGCCCTGGACCGCGAGCACCTGTCGGCCGTGCGCGAAGCCGCGGACACGGCGGTCGCGGCCGGCCGGCCCGGCGCCGTCCTCGCGGAACTGCGCAAGGCCGCCGCGGACCATCCGCTGGACGAGCCGGTCCAGGCCCGGCTCATGCTCGCGCTGGCGGCCACCGGCCGGCGCACGGAGGCGCTGAGCGCGTACGGGGCGGTCCGTGACCGGCTCGCCGCCGAGCTGGGCATCGATCCCGGACCCGAACTCCTGGAGCTGCACAGGGCCGTGCTCCTCGACGTCCCGCCCGGCGCGGCCCCGCCCAAGCCGCGGCCCCAGGCCCTGCCGATCCCCGCCCAACTGCCCCACGACCTGCCCACGTTCACCGGGCGCCGCACCGACCTGGACCGGGCGCTCGCCCTGCTCGTGGACGGCGCGGAGACAACCGGCACGGCCACGATCGCGGCGATCAGCGGCATGGCGGGCGTCGGCAAGAGCACCTTCGCCGTGCACCTCGCCCACCGGCTGGCCGACCGCTTCCCCGACGGACAGCTCTACGTGAACCTGCGCGGATTCGACCCGTCCGGGGCGATCCTGCAACCGGTGGACGCCGTCCGCGGATTACTGGACGCACTCGGCGTACCACCCGAGCACATCCCGCGCTGCCCGGACGCGCAGGCCGCGCTCTACCGCAGCGTCCTGGCCGGCCGGCGCGTCCTCGTCGTCCTGGACAACGCCCGCGACACGGAGCACGTACGCCCCCTGCTGCCCGGCACCTCCGGCTGTCTCACCCTCGTCACCAGCCGCAACGAACTGCCCGGGCTCGTGGCCGCGCACGGCGCCCACCTGCTGACCCTGCGCCCCTTCGACGGCCCGGAGGCGCGGGAGCTGCTCGCGCTCCGCCTCGGCGCCGACCGGGTCACCGCCGAACCCCGCGCGGTGGACGAGATCATCCGGCGCTGCGCGGGCCTGCCGCTCGCACTGACCTGCCTCGCCGCCCGGGCCGCGGCCCGCCCCGGCTTCCCGCTGTCCGCCGTCGCCACCGAACTGCGCCAGGCGCACGGCAGCCTCGACGCGTTCACCGTGCCCGATGTCTCCGTCGACGTCAGCACCGTCTTCTCGTGGTCCTCCGGTACTCTGCGCGCCGCATCCGCCCACCTCTTCGGACTTCTCGCCCTGCACCCGGGACCGGACGTCACGGCACCCGCCGCTGCCGTACTCGCCGGTGTCCCGGCGCGGCGGGGCAGAGCGCTGCTCGCCGAACTGGTCGGTGCCCATCTGGTCACCGAGCACGCGCCCGGCCGCTACGCCTTCCACGACCTGCTGCGTGCCCACGCGGCCGAACTGCTGCACGCCCGGCACCCCGGGGCCGAACGCGAGGAGGCCACGGACCGGCTGTACGGGTACTACGCGGCCACGGCCCACGCCGCCTGCGCCCTGCTGGCACCCGCCGCCGACCCCGTACCCGGCCCGCCCTGTGCGACGGCGGCCGGGTCCCTGACCGACGACCGGGGCGCGCTGGCCTGGCTCACCGCCGAATATCCCGTGCTGCTCGCCGTCGTCGCCGCGGCCGCCGCGTCCGGCCGGGACCGGCTGGCGTGCGGTCTTGTCTGGTCCCTGGAGCCCTACTTCGACCGCCGGGGTTACTGGCACGACGGGCTGGCCGCCCACCGCACCGCGCTCGACCTGGCCCGGGGCCTCGACGACCCCCCGACCACCGCCCGCGCACTGCGCGGTCTCGCCCGTGCCGAGGGCCGGGTGGGCCTGCACGACCGGTCCCGGCCCCGGCTGGCCGCTGCCCTGGACCTGGCCGTCGAGCTGAACGACGACATCGGCCGGGCCCACACCCACCGCAGTCTCGGGTGGGAGAGCGACCAGCAGGGCGACACCGCCGGCGCCCTGCGGCACAACCGACGGGCGCTCGACCTGTTCACGGCCGCCGGGCACCGGCCGGGCCGGGCCTCCGTGCTGAACTCCGTCGGCTGGTACCACGCCCGGCTCGGGGAGTTCCGCGAGGCACTCGCCCACTGCTACCGGGCACTGACCACGCTCCAGGAACTCGGGGACCGCTACGGACAGGCCGCCGCCTGGGACAGCATCGCCTATGCCCATCACCACCTGGGGCGGCATCCGCAAGCCCTGGCCGGCTATCGGAACGCGCTGGACCTCTACCGCGAACTCGGTGTGCCCTACCTGGAGGCCGAGACCCTGAACCGGATGGGCGACACCCATCTCGCGACCGGCGGCATCGAGGCGGCCCGGGACTCCTGGGGGGAGGCGCTCACCCTCTTCACCGAGCTGGGGCACCCCCTGGCCGAGCAGGTCGGCGCACGGCTGGACGAACAGCGGCGCGGACGGGCCGACGGCACCCCGGCCACCGGGGGCGGCACCGTCCGACAGGTCGCCCGCCCGCGCACGGACCGGTGACCCGGGGGCGCATGGCACCCCCGTTCCCCCGGCCGCGCCCCACCCTCTCGGACAAGGGGGCCGGGCCTGCCCGGCAGGGGACGGGCCCGGCGCCGGCGGTGCGGTTCGAAGTGCTGGGACCCCTGCGGGTGTGGCGCGGGACGGGCGAACTCGACCTCGGGTTCCCCCAGCAGCGTGCCCTGCTCGCCCTGCTCCTGGTGCGGGCCGGCCGCCCCGTACCGTCGGGGGAGATCGTCGAGGCCCTGTGGTCCGGCCGGCCCCCGGCGAGCGCGGCCCACGTGGTACGCCGGTACGCGGGCTCCTTGCGCCGACTTCTGGAGCCGGAACTTCCGCCTCGCGCCCCCGGCCGACGTGTCCTGCGGCGCGGTGGCGGCTACCTGCTGCACGCCGAGAACACCGAGGTCGATCTGCTGCGGTTCCGGGACCTGGTCGGACGGGCCCACCGGCACGCCGCCGCCGGACGGCCCGATTCCGCGCTGGAGGGGTTCATCGAGGCGCTGAGCCAGTGGCGCGGGCCGGTCGCCCAGGGCGTACCCGAGGCGGTCCGCGCCCACCCCCGGTTCGCGGTCGTGGAGCGCGAGATCGTCTCGGCCACGGCCACCGCCGCCGATCTCGCACTGCGCCACGGTGGCACCGCGCGGATCCTGCCCAGTGTCGGCAGGGCCGTCGCCCTCGCCCCGCTGGACGAGTCGCTGCACGCCCGGCTGGTCCTCGGCCTCGCCGCGGTCGGGGCGCAGGCGGAGGCGCTCGCCGCCTACGAGGCCGCCCGCCATCGGCTCGCCGCAGAACTGGGCGTCCTCCCCGGGGCGGAGCTGAGCGCGGCCCACACCCGGGTGCTGCGCCGGCAGGTGCCGCGGACGCGTCCCGCCATGACGGCGTACGGCGTTCCCACCCAGCTGCCCCCCGATCTCGCCGTGTTCACGGGGCGCGCGGCGGAACTCGCCACGCTCACCGCTGCCGCCGCCGCCGCCGACGACGCCACGCTCACCGCCGCCGCCGACGCCGCGGACGCGGCCGGCGGCGCGGCGACCGTCGTCATCGGCGGAGCCGCGGGTGCGGGCAAGAGCACCCTCGCCATCCACTGGGCCCACACCGCCGCCGCCCGCTTCCCGGACGGCCGGCTCCACGTCGAACTCGGGGGATTCGACCCGGTCCGCCACCCGCTCGACCCGGCGGAGGCCCTGCGGGGCATGCTCGTGTCGCTCGGCGTCCCCGACCGCGGGCTGCCGGACACCACCGAGGCGCTGACCCGTCTCTACCGGAAGCTGATGGCCGGACGCCGCGCACTCGTCGTCCTCGACGACGCCGCGGGAGCCGATCAGGTACGCCCGCTGCTGCCCGCCGCGCCGGGCTGCCTCACGCTGGTCACCAGCAGGCTCGACCTGTCGCCCCTGGTCTCCCGGGGCGCCCGCCCGCTGCGGCTGCGCCTCCCGCCGGCCCGGGAGGCGGAGGCGATCCTGGCGCGGCGGATCGGAGCGGCGCGCGCGGCCGCCGAACCCGAGGCGGTCCGCGACATCGCGGCCCGCTGCGGACACCTTCCCCTGGCGCTGGCCGCCGTCGCCGCCCGGGCCGTGGCCCGCCCCCACTTTCCGCTGGCCGCCCTCGCCGGGGAACTCCGGTCAGGTGGCGGGCTCGACGCGTTCCCGGCCGGCGTCCGCACCGCGTTCCAGTGCTCCTGCCGGGCGCTGCCACCCGAGGACGCCCGGCTCTTCCGGTCGCTGTCCCGGCACCCCGGCCCCCGGATCACACCGGCGTCGGCGGCGGCGCTGACGGGCCTGCCCGTCCTCGATGCCGGTGCCCGCCTGCGCGCGCTCAGCGGCGTCCACCTCCTGACGGAGAGCGAGCCCGGGGCCGGGCCCGCCCACTACACCCTCCACCCGCTGCTGCGGTCGTTCGCCGCCGAACTGGCCGACGAGCAGGGCATTGGCCGCTGACCTTCGGCGTCACTTTTCTTGCACATCCGCCCGCCTAAGCTCCACGCGGAGCGGACGAGGGCCCACGGCAGGGCCCGGTGCGCGCGCACCGCGGCCGGACCCGCAGGCCACCAGGTGCCCCGCTCCAGGACCCTGGCAGAGAAGTCCCCGGAGGCGACGGCAGACGATGCACCCCACCACCGCTCCCCGGTCCGACGGGCCGGCCCCGCTCCGGCCGAAGGCTCCGCGCCGTGTGCCCCTGGGCCTGCACCTGGTCGTCTCCGAAGCGGCGCCGGCCGCCCTGCCCCGTACCGCCGGACCCGTCGGAGGCATTCCGGCGCACCTCGCCGGGAGCCCGGTCCGGTTCACCGCCCGGGACAGCGGTGAGTACCTCTTCATCGGGGTGCACGGCGGCGTCGCGCCCTGCCGGCGGCTCCCCGTGGAGATCGCCCTCGCTCCCGGCGACATCTGCTTCTACGACGCCCACCGGCCGACCTCGCTCGACTTCCCCGAGGAGTTCCGGACCACGGTCTTCCTGGTGCCGCGCGCCGTGCTCGGGCTCACGGAGACCGCCCTGCACGGGCTCAGCCGGTCGCCCGTCACCCGTGGCTCGCGCCTGGGCGCCCTGCTGTCGCCCTTCCTCTCCGCTCTGGCCGGCTCCGCGGCCCACTCCGAGCCCGCCGTCAGCGAGGCACTCGTGCGCGACGGGGTGAACCTGCTGGCCACAGCCGCCGCCGAGCAACTTCGTGGCTCGGAGCCGCCGTCCTGCGGCGTCGAGCTGTCCCTCCTGTCCCGGATCCTCGACCACATCGAACTGCGCCTGGCCCAGGCCGACCTCTCCCCGGAGATGATCGCCCGCGCCCACCACATCTCCGTCCGCTATCTGCACAAGCTGTTCCAGGAGCAGGGTCTGACCGTCGGCCGCTGGATCCAGCGCCGCCGGCTGGAGGAGTGCCGCCGTGAGCTGCTGCGCCACGGCGGATCGCGACGGACGATCGCCGCCGTGGCGGGGCGCTGGGGTTTCGTCAGCGCCTCCCACTTCAGCCGGGTGTTCCGGGACGCGTACGGGATGTCGCCCCGCGAGTGGCGGGAGGCCTGTGGGCGGGGCACGCGGGGTACGGGCGGCTGACCGCGCGAACGGACCCGCGAACGGACCCGCGAAGGGACCCGCGAACGGACCCGCGAACGGGCGGCCGGACCCGGAGGTACGGCCGCCCGCCCATGGGGGGAGACCGGTCAGGAGGGCGGACGGGTCCATGCCGTGCCACCGGCGGACAGCCGGTACGCGGCCACCGACGTGCCGACGACCAGCAGCAGGACCAGGCCCAGGAGCAGCACGAGCCGGTCGTACTCGATGAGGACAGCCCCCACCACGGCGCCGAGGAACATCGTCAGCACGGACAGGATCCGGCGCCCGGGGCGGGGCGCCCTGCCGCCGCCGGCGGTGGAGTCGGCGGCGAGCCCGGTCAGGGTCAGTGTCAGCACGGTCGTGGTGAGGTCCGGGACGCCGAGGCGCCGGGCGACCGCGTTCTGGGCGCCCATCGCCACCCCGAGGAACACGATCAGGGTGTACCGGACCGGGGTGGTGACCTCGCCGCCCGTGCTCGCGGCGACGGCCACCGTGACCGCGACCAGGGCCGCCTGTGCCGCCGAGGCCACGGCGAGCAGCCGCCCGCGGTTCCCGGCGAACCGCAGGCCCAGACGGCCCCCGGCGAGCGCCCCCGCCAGGAACGCCGTGAGGGACACGGCCGAAGCGGGCGCGGACAGTCCGTCGGCACCGGTGAGGGCGAAGCCGAGGAAGACCACGTTGCCGGTCATGTTGGCGACGAACACCTGCCCGAGGGCGAGATAGCTCACCGCGTCCACCAGCCCGGTGACCAGGGTCAGGGTCAGGAGCAGCGGAGGCAGCGGCCCATGGCGGTCCTCCTGCGGCGGAACCAGCGTCCGGTAGGCGTCAGTCAGCAGGGCGCGCATGGCGGACTCCTTCCGCGACGGCCGGCGGGCGGTGCAGCGCGGCACGGGTGAGCAGTCCGCTCAGCGGCCCCACCACGGTCGCCGTGACGGTGATCCACACCGGCCAGGGCGTCACCCCCAGCGCCTGGTCCAGGGACCAGCCGCCCGGACCGGTCAGGGCCAGCGAGGCCGACACGACCACGAGGATCAGGGGGTACTCGTATCCGTCGTGCTGCACCCACAGACCGTGGGGCCGTTTGACGGTGCCGGCGACCGTCATCACGCCCATGGCCGCCATCGCCGCCAGCGGGGTGAGCAGCCCGGCGGCCAGGAACAGGCCGGCCCCGATCTGGCTGCCTCCCGCGGCGACGGCGGTCAGCCGGCCGCCCCGGAATCCGTCGCGGCGGAACTCCTCCGTACCGCCCGCCAGTCCGTCGCCGCCCAGCAGGTGGCTCACCTTCTGCACCCCGTGACCGGCGATGAGCAGCCCCACCACCAGTCGAAGGAGCAGCAGTCCAGCGTCCATCGTTCTTCCGCCGTTCCTGACTCGGAATTGTTCTGAATCGCTCTGGTTCGTCCGGGCCCGGCGGGTCAGCCGACGGCGTGCTCGCCGATGACGGCCTGCGCGTAGACGAGGCCGATGCCGTAGGCGCCGCCGTGCTCCTTGACCAGCTCCGTCACGGACTTGTACGTCTCCGTCCGCGCCCAGTCGCGCTGAAGCTCCAGCAGTACCTGCACCCAGGTGACCGGGGCGGCACCGGCGGCCACCATCCGCCGCATGGCGTGCTCGTGGGCCTCGGGGCTGACACCGCCCGACGCGTCGGCGACCACGTAGACCTCGTATCCCTGGGCGAGCGCCGAGAGGGTGGGCCCGACCACGCAGACCTCGGTCCACAGGCCGGCGATGACCAGTTTGGTGCGGCCGGTCGCCTTGACCGCGTCGACGAAGTTCTCGTCCTCCCAGGCGTTCATCGTGGTGCGGTCGATGATCCTGTTGCTCGGGTCGAGCGAGGCGAGCTGGGGCAGGAGTGGGCCGGAGAAGGACTCGGCGGCCACGGTGCTCAGGACGGTCGGGACGCCGAAGATCCGGGCGGCCTTGGCGAGGCCCACCGTCGCGTTGATGATCGAGGTGCGGTCGCCGCTGCCCGTGGCGAAGAACATCTGGGGCTGGTGGTCCACCAGGAGCAGCGCACAGTTGTCGGGGGTCAGCAGGTCCGGGCTGGGAGCCGTGGTGACCTCGGCGATGTCGACCATGAGGGGTCAGCCTTTCCGTGGGGTGGTCCGGCGCGGACCGCTGTCCGCGCCGTGGTGGCACCGTCCGGTGGACGGAAGCACGGGGTGGGTGTCCCGGTGGGGCGGCCGGTGGCGGGCCGGTCCCCACCCGGGGTCAGAGGGCGAAGCAGGGGTCGAAGAACGCGCCCGCCGGGTGCGGGGCGAGCCCGCGGCCGGTGCGCCACAGCCGGTGCTCCTCGGACTCCGAGACGGCCTCGCCGATCAGGTGTGCCTGCCGTACGCCGGGTACGAGGACGGGCCTGCCGGACTGATAGCCGCCGTAGTGCTTCACGGGGCTCCAGCCGGGGCTGATCGCGGGCAACTCCTCGTCCAGGCCCTCGTACTCGGCGGCGGCGTAGACGATCCGGCCACCGGTGACGGTCAGCAGCGACTCGATGTGCGCGATGTCCGGCTCGGCGACGGTGAAGCAGTCCTCCGACAGCACCGCGAGATCCGCGTAGAAGCCGGGGCGCAGGATGCCCTTGACGTGCTCCTCGCCGGTGAGCGCGGCGCCCGCGCGGGTGAACATCTCCAGCGCCGTGCTCCTGTCCACGCGGTTCGACCGGGGGCGCAGGGCGAGCCCGCCCGAGGTGCGGCCGCTGACCAGCCAGTGCAGTGCCACCCACGGGTTGTACGTGGAGACCCGGGTGGCGTCCGTGCCCGCGGCCACGGTCAGGCCGCGCCGGAGCATCTCCCGCAGCGGCGGGGCGTCCGCGGCGGCCCCGGGGCCGTAGCGGCGCAGGAACGCCTCGCCCTGGAAGGACAGCCTGTTCTGCACGGAGAGCGCGCCGCCCAGGGCGGCGATGCGGTCCAGGCTGTCGGGCGAGACGGTCTCCGCGTGGTCGAACAGCCAGCGGTTGCCGGCCGGGAACAGGCCTTCGGCGGCCAGTGCCTCGAACACCGCGAGGTCGCGCCTGATGGTCTCGTCGTACGTCGCGTGGAGCCGGAAACCCCAGCCGTTCTCCATGAGCAGCCGCACCGCCGTCCCGAACTCGGCCTCGTAGTCGGTGAGGTGGGGGTGGGGCTGGGCGAAGTTCTCGAAGTCCGCCGCCGCCCAGGTGAGGTTCTCGCCCGCGCCGTTCAGCCGCAGCCAGGCGTCCCCGTCCCCCGGGCGGATCATCCCGATCCAGCGCCGCAGGTCGTCCAGCTCCTGGCCCGCGGTCTGCGGGAAGAGGTGGTAGGCGATCCGCAGCGACAACGCGCCCTCGGCGGCGAGTTCGACGACGGTGGCGTAGTTCTCGGGGAAGTTCTGGAACCCGCCCGCGGCGTCGATCGCGGAGGTGAGCCCGAACCGGTTGAGTTCCCGCAGGAAGTGCCGGGTCGAGGTCTTGCGGTCCTCGCCCTCCAGCATGGGTGCCCTGGCCAGCGTTGAATAGAGCAGGTGCGCGCTGGGCGCGGCCAGCAGCACGCCGGTCGGCTCTCCGCCCCGGCCGCGCACGATCTGACCGCCCTGGGGATCGGGCGTGTCCTTGCCGAAGCCGACGGCCTTCAGGGCGGCCCGGTTGAGCACGGCCGACTGATAGAGGTGCAGCACGAACACCGGGGTGTCGGGCGCCGCCGCGTTCAGCTCCGCCACGGTCGGCAGCCGGCGCTCGGCGAACTGCTCCGCCGACCAGCCGCCGACCACGCGCACCCACTGTCCCCTCGGGGTCCGCGCGGCCTGCTCGCGCAGCATGGCGAGCCCCTGCCGCAGTGAGCGCACCCCGTCCCAGCGCAGCTCCAGCACATAGGTGAGGCCGCCTCGGATGACATGCAGATGGGAGTCGTTGAGACCGGGGATGATCCGGCGGCCGAGGGCGTCGACGACCTTGGTCCGCGGGCCGATGCGCGCGGCCACGTCCTTCTCGTCGCCGACGACCGTGAGCACGCCGTCCCTGACGGCGAGCGCCTCCGCCCGCGGGCGTCGGGGGTCGCCGGTGTGGATGGCCGCATTGCGGACGACGAGGTCGGCGGCGCCGGCGGCGTCGGTGGCTCGGGGGACGTATCCGCCGACGGGCATGGGCGGCACCGTGGGCAACCCCTTTCGGGAACGGGACGGGCGCAGGCCGGGGCGACCCGCGCGGGACTGCCCCGTGGAGGCGGGGGCGGGTGCCGGCGGGAGGCGCGTCCACCGGCCCGACCGACGTTAGGCCGGACGGGCCCCCGTGCCTTGCCTCCGCGTGCACCGGTGCCGTCCTGACAGTGCACGGGCGGGAGCACCCCGTCCGCGCGTTCCCCGCGCCCCGCGAGACGCTCCTCAGCGCCTCGTGAAGCGGTACCCCGCGTGATGGAGCACGCCGTCCCTGAATTCACCGAAGGCCCAGAAGCCCAGATCGTCCAGGTAGTCGATGCGGGTGCCGTCGATCCAGTAGCGGCCCCGGTAGGCGCTCCGCCGGTCTCCGCGTGCCTCGTCGTAGCGCCCGTCGGGCCGGAGTTCCTGGTGGATGAAGCCGCTCTCGTCGACCCAGGTGCCGAGGTGGGGGTGGTCCGCGGCGGGAGACGAGGCCGCAGGGGAGGAGACCGCAGGAGAGGGGGACGCGGCGGTGGTGTCCGGGGCGTGGTCGTTGTGGAGGTGGAGCCGGCCGCCGATGAACAGCAGGGCGAGATGGCTGCCACGGGACGGAACGGCTCCCTGGAGGGTTCCCGGGGCGTCGGTGATCCGCAGGACCGCGATATCGGCGGGTTCGCCGGGGGAGAGCGTGGCGGCCGGGGCGGGTGAGGCGAAGTCGGCGGCGGCGGGCAGGACGACCGCGCCCGCGCAGTCGATGACGATCATGTTGTCGTCCTCGGCCGCCGTCAGGAGACCCGGGCCCACGCCCACGATCACCGAGCCGTGGATGAGGACGTCGGCGCTCTGCCAGTCGCCCATCGAGGGGTTGGCGGTGATGACGCTTCCGCCGGTCAGGAGCAGCGGGCGCCCCTGGGGATCGCGGAGCTGTGCCCCGGCGTACGCGTCACGGAGGGGGTGGACGACCGTGCTGGACATGGCGGCCTGCTTCCATCGGCTCGGGTGGGGTGACCCGGCGGTCGTGGCAGGGGAACGCCTGACCGCGACCGGGGCCTCTCCTCCGAAGGGTCACCGTGGGCGCGGACCCGTTCCAGGTTCCGGGTCTCCTGGGTGCGGGGCACCCTCCCTCCCGCCCTCCCGGACCCGCTCGGCCGGGGCGGGCGGGTCGACGGCCGGAAGACTGAGCGCGGCGAACGCCTCGGCGGTCCCGCTGGAGGGTTCGGCCTGGTAGACGACCAGTTGCTGATGCGGGGCGCCGTTGACGGTGAAGGCGGAGAACTGGATGTGCAGGTCACCCACGGCGGGGTGCTTGAGGTGCTTGCCCTCCTGGGACTTGCTCTTCACCTCGTGCCGCTTCCAGAGCGCCGCGAACTCCTCACTGCCGGCCGACAGTTCCGCCACCACGTCCGTGATCCGGTCCGCCGCGGGATCATGGCCGAAGGCGGCGCGGAGTTCGGCCACGCAGGAGTGCGCCGCCCGCTCCCACTCCTGGTAGAAGTCGCGGCCCGCCGGGTCCAGGAACACCATGCGCGCCAGGTTGTCGAACTCCTGGAAGCCGCAGTGGAGCGCCGTGGCCGGCGCGTTGGCCGCCAGGACGTCCAGGGCGGGGCCCAGCACGAAGGCCGGGGAGTGGGGCCATCCGTCCATCAGCCGCAGCAGCTGCGGGCTGACGTCGCGCTCCGCCCTCCCGTGGCGCGGACGCCGCACATCGGCGCGGCAGAGCCGGTGGAGGTGGTCGGTGGACTCCGCGTCCATCCGAAGGGCCCGTGCGATGGCGTCCAGGACCTGGGGGGAGGGGCTGCTCTCGCGCCCCTGCTCCAGCCGGATGTAGTAGTCGGCGCTCACGCCGGCCAGCAGGGCGACCTCCTCCCGCCGCAGCCCGGGGACGCGCCGTCGGCCGTATGAGGGCAGTCCCACATCGCTCGGACCGAGCGCACCGCGACGGGCTCTGAGGAACTCACCCAGGGGTGTCCCATGGCTCATCCGGCCAGAGTAGACCGGTGGCGCGGACACCGTACGCCGTGCGGGAGAACTCGTGACACGGGGACGGGACTCCGCGTGCCGCGCCCGGGCCGTGCCCTGCCTGGATGCCCTGCCCGGGGGCCCTGCCTGGGGGCGGCGCACCCAGGCACGGCACGGCCTGGTTCGCGCCCCGGGGCGGGCCGACGATGGCGGCACCGGCGGCGGACACCCCCGGCCGGCCCACACCCGTCCCGTCTCGTCCCGTCTCGTCTCGTGAACGGACCTCCCATGTATCTCGCCGCTGCCGCCCGTCAGGAGCTGCTCGCCCGGCTGTGCGCATCCGACCCCCGGCGCCGGGTGCTGCTGACCGGCGCGACCATCGTCACCATGGACCCCCGGACGGGCGTCCTGCCCCGGGGCGACCTCCTGATCGACGGCCGCTCCATCGCCGCCGTCGGACCCGACCTGGTGGCCCTGGGCGCGGCCACCGACGCCGTGGTCGTGGACGTGACCGGCTCCGTCCTGGCGCCCGGATTCGTGGACACCCACCGCCACGCGTGGGAGGCCCAGCTGCGCCGGGCCATGCCCGATGTCGACGATCTCGGCGCCTATGTCCGGGCCACGCTCCACGGCTACGCCCCCCGCTACCGGCCGCACGACATGTACATCGGCACCAGACTGGCCGCGCTGGGCGCGCTGGACGGCGGTATCACGACCCTGCTCGACTTCTCCCACAACTCCCGTACCGCGGCGCACTCCGACAGCGCCGTACAGGCCCTGCTCGACACCGGCATCCGTGGTGTCCACGCGGCGATGGGTCCGCACTTCGGCGACTGGGACGGACAGTGGCCCGCGGATCTCGCCCGACTGCGGGAGCGGTACCGCGGCGAACTGCTGACCTTCCGCCTCGCCGCGCTCGCCACCGCCGAGATCGCCGGGCCGGACCTCACCTACGGCCCGGCGCTCGCCCGCGTCGCACACGAACTGGGAGTGGGCGTGAGCGTCGACGCCGTCTTCGGCACCCCCTCGTCACGGGCCGTCCTGGAGTGGGAACGCCTGGGGCTGCTGGGCCCCGACATCACCCTCATCCATGCCACCGGACTGACCCACGACGCCTGGCGGGCCGTGGGGGACACCGGCACGACGGTCGCGCTGGCACCGACATCGGATGCCCAGATCGGCCTGGAGACCGCCGTTCCCGCCGTCGACGAGGCGTTGGCCGCGGGGGTGCGGCCGGGGCTGAGCATCGATGTGGAAGTGGCCCTGGCCGGCGACATGTTCACGCAGATGCGCGCCGTGCACACCATCCAGCGGATGCGGGCCGTCAACACGGTGTACGGAACCGGCCGGAAGCCCGCCCGTATCAGCACCCACGACGTCCTGGACTTCGCCACCGCGCAGGGCGCACGGACCATCGGGCTGGCGGACGTGACCGGTTCGCTGACCGTGGGCAAGGAGGCGGACCTCCTGGTCATCCGGGCGGAGGACATCAACAACATGCCGCTGAACGACGCGGTCGGGACCGTCGTCCTCGGCTCGGACGCCCGGAACATCGACACCGTGTTCGTCGCCGGACAGGTCCGCAAATGGGACGGCCGGCTCCTCGGCGTCGACCTGCCCGCGCTGCGTGCGGAGGCAGCCGCCTCACGGGCCCGCATCCTGGGCACCGACGGCTGAAAGGCGCTCGCCGCTCCGGATACGCCGTGAGCCGCGGTGCCGCAGGGCCGATCCACCGGAGAATGGGGCCGTGGTGTCTCACTTCGGTCCGGAGCGACCTCCCCTCATCGGGCGGCAGCGCGAGTGCGCGGCCCTCGACCACCTGCTCCACGAACGGGCCGCCGGCCGGGGCGGCGCCCTCGTGATCTGCGGCGAGGCCGGAATCGGCAAGTCCGCCCTGCTGGAGTACGCGCGCTCCGCCCCGGGACCGCGCGTCCTGCGGGCCGAGGGCATCGAATTCGAGACGGACTTCGCCTTCGCCGCACTGCACCAACTCTGCGGACCGGTGCTCACCGGGATCACCGCACTGCCGGCACCCCAACGCGAGGACCTGGAGACCGCGTTCGGCCTGCGGGCCGGTGCCGTCCCGAACCGCTTCCGCGTGGGCCTCGCCCTCCTCCATCTGCTGTCCAGCGCGGCGGAGCGCACCGGGCTGATCTGTGTCGTCGACGACGCCCAGTGGCTCGATGCGACCTCGGCCCAGGCGCTCGCCTTCGCCGCCCGCCGGGTGGGGGACGAGCCCATCGCGCTGGTCTTCGCCGTACGGGACCCGGCCACCCGCCCCGAACTGCGGGGACTGCCACGGCTCGTGCCGGCCGGACTGGCCGAGGCCGACGCCCGCGGTCTGCTCCTGACCCGGATCAGGGCCCCCCTGGACCCACGGGTACGGGAGCGCATTCTCGCCGAGGCCCGTGGCAACCCCCTCGCCCTCCTCGAACTTCCCCGCTCGGGCGAACTCGCCGGAGGGTTCGCCCGCCCCGACGCCTCCGCCGTCCCTGCCGTGATCGAGTCGAGCTTCCGGGCCAGACTGGCCGGACTTCCCGCCCGTACGCGGACCCTCCTGCTGATGGCCGCCGCGGAGCCCACCGGCACCCCCTCACTGCTGCTGCGGGCCGCGGCGGAACGGGGCATCGGCCGCGACGACGCCCGGCCCGCGGAGGACGCCGGACTGATCTCCTTCGGGGAGTGGGTACGGTTCCGCCACCCTCTCGTGCGCTCCGCCGTCTACCGCTCGGCCTCCGCGGAGCAGCGACGCACGGCCCACGGCGCGCTGGCCCGTGTCACGCACCACGAGAGCGACGACGACCGCCGGTGCTGGCACCTGGCCCAGGCCGCCGTCGGACCCGACGGGGACACCGCCGACGCGATGCACCGCTCGGCGGCCCGTGCCCGGGTCCGAGGGGGACCCGCCGCCGCCGCGGTGTTCCTCGCCGAGGCGGCCCGGCTGACCCCTCAGCCGGCGCTGCGTGCCGAACGGGCCCTCGCCGCCGCGGTGGCGAAACACGAGGCCGGCGCCCTGGACGAGGCGTGCGCGCTGCTGTCCGTGGCACGGACCGGACCACTGGGACCGCATGAGCGGGCCCGGGCCCGGATCCTGCGCGCCAGGATCGCCTTCGACCAGAGCCGCGACGACGCGTCCGTCGCCCAACTCCTCCACGCCTCCCGCGCCATGGCGGCGGTCGACCTTCCGGCAGCCCGCGCATCCCTGCTGGACACCCTTGCCGCCGCGGTCTTCGTCGGCCGGTTCTCGCACTCGGTACGCATGTCGGACGTGGCCGAGACCGCTCGGGACATGCTCGGCGACGACGCCCCCGGGCGCCCGCTGGACCTGCTCCTCGACGCGCTGACCACCCAGACGGCGAAGGGCTTCACGGCGGCGGTCCCGCTGCTGCGCCGGGTGGTGGAGGTCTACGGGGAACGCGGCGACGGCAGCCGTCCCGCGACGGGCGAACTGTGGCTCGCCTGCTGCGCCGCGATGGACCTGTGGGAGGACGGCGCGTGGATCTCCCTGGCGGAACGCCAGCTCGCGGAGTCCAGGGCGGCGGGTGCGCTGACGGTACTGCCGGTGGCGCTCAGCTACCGGGCGCTCGCGCACATCCACACCGGCCGGTTCGACGACGCCTCCGTCCTCGTCACGGAGGCCTATGCCATCGCCGACGAGGTCGGAGCCCCGGGCCTGGAGTACGTCGAGGTGACCGTGGCCGCCTGGCGCGGAGAGGAGTCCCGGACGCTGGAACTCGCGGAACTCGCGCGCGCGGGTGCGGAACTCCGGGGCGAGGGCCGGCTCGTCACCGCGGTCGAATACGCCCGGGCGGTCCTGTTCAACGGCCTCGGCCGCTACGACGCGGCCCTGGAGGCCCTGCGCCCCGCCTGCCGGCTCGACGAAATGGGATTCCACGCCTGGCTCCTCACCGAATTCCTGGAGGCGGCGGCCCGCGCCGGTGACCGGGACAGCGCCGAACCGGCACTCCGGCGCCTGCTCGACCGCACGGAGAGCACGGGAACCGACTGGGCGAGGGGAGTGGCCCTGCGGAGCCGGGCCCTCCTGGCGCAGGGAGCCGAGGCCGAGGAGTGCTACCGGGAGGCGATCGCCCGGCTCGACCGCACCGCCGGCGCCGTGCACGCCGCCCGGGCCCGGCTCGTCTACGGCGAATGGCTCCGGCGCGAAGGCCGCCGGCTCGAAGCCCGGACCGTGCTGCGCGCCGCTCACGAGAGGCTCTCCACGATGGGCGCCGGGGCCTTCGCCGCCCGCGCGGCCCGCGAACTCGACAGCACGGGGGAGCATCCTCGCGGACGCCGGGCCCCGGCCCCGCCGGGACTGACGGCGCAGGAGTTCCAGATCGCCCGTCTGGTCGCCACGGGAGCCACGTCGAAGGAGATCGGAACGCAGCTCTTCCTCAGCCCCCGGACCATCGACGCCCATCTGAGGAGCATCTTCGGGAAGCTCGGCATCTCCTCGCGCAGAGACCTCAGACAGATTCCGCTGGACCGCGACGCCCCGTCCCGGGAACCTCACGGCCGGGCCGGCCGGGACGGCTGAACCGTCCGCGGACGCCGACCGGTTCGCCCCTTCTCCACGGGGGTGCGGCCTGCGGCGCATCGCATCCGCCGCAGCGTACGGACCGTGTTGTTGACGTGTCCTCAAAATATGGGAGGGTGGACCCCGCCCGCCCCGCGCGGGTCCGCCGAGGGAACGGCCGGTCCAGGCCGTGTCCTGTGGACCAGGCCGGACCCGGGCCCGCCACCCGGGCGGCGGACGGTGCCCCGGCCCGGTGACGACAGCGGTCACCGGCCCTGGGCGGCCACTTCGGAGGAGGGGGACCCGGACGGTGCCCACCCATCGCGTCCCGCCCGGGAGCACGGGCCTCGTCGGCCGGCGCCACGAGACCCGGATGCTCCGCCGGCTCATCGGCGACCTCGGCGCCGGCCGAGGGGGAGCCCTGCTGCTCCTCGGCGAGGCGGGCATCGGGAAGACCGCCCTCATCGAATCCGTACGGACCCCGCCCCGGACCACGGTCCTGCGCGCCCGCGGCACGGAGCCGGCCCGGCGGCGCGCCTACGACGGCCTGCGCCGACTGTGCGCCCCGCTGTCGGCCGTGGCCGCCGGATTGCCGGCACCGCAACACCGGGCACTCCAGCATGTGTTGCACCCGCCCGGCACACCCGGCGGGCCGGACCCCTTCCTCACGGCCACGGCCACCCTGAACCTCCTGGTCGCGGCCTCGGCCGAACGGCCCGTCCTCTGCGTCGTCGACGACGCGCACGGGCTGGACCGGGCCTCGGCCCGGGTGCTCGCCTTCGTCGCCCGAAGGGTCCAGGGCGCACAGGTCGCCCTCCTCGTCGCGGCCCGGCACCCCCACGACCGCACCGAACTGGCGGGCCTGCCCCCGTTGCTCCTCACCGGACTTCCGGAGCGGGACGCCCGCAGGTTTCTGTCGACGCGGGTGAGCGCCCCCTTCGACCCCTCCGTCACGGACCGCGTCATCGCCGAGGCCGGGGGCAACCCCCTCGCCCTCCTCGAACTCTCCCGGACCGCCGGCCTCCCCGCACCGGGCGCCCCGTGCGCCGCCGCCCCACCCGGAACGCCCGGGGAAGCCGACCTCCGCAGCCGTATCGCCGCACTGCCCGCGGCCACCCGGCAACTCCTCCTGGTGGCCGCCGCGGAGCCCACCGGGCACCCCCTGCACCTCTGGCGAGCCCTGCGGCACCTGGGAATCGACACCGCGGCGGCGGCACCCGCCGAAGAGGCCGCACTCCTCCGGATCGACCTGTGGATCCGGTTCGGCGACCCCCGCGTGCGGTCCCTCGTCTGGTACGGGGCCACCCCGGCCGAACGCCGGACCGCCCACCGCGCCCTCGCGGTGGCGGCGGAAGCCGCCCGGGAGCCGGACCGCTGGATCTGGCACCACGCGCACTCCCTCCCGGGCCCGGACGAAGCCGTGGCAGGGGCCCTCGAACGAGCCGCCTCCCCGGACCGGGCGCCGGGCCGGTCGGCCGCCTTCCTCGAAGCGGCGGCCCACCTCACCCCCGACGCCCGGGACCGCACCGCGCGAACCCTGCGCGCCGCCGCGACCCACCGGACCGCCGGGGCCCACGACGCGGCCGAACGATTACTCGTACGCGCATGCTCCGGGCCGCTCGACCGGCGGCTGACCGCCGAAGCCGCGACCCTGCGGGCCCGTATGGCCCTCGATCTCGGCCGGTTCGACACCGCGGCCGGCCTCCTCCGGCAGGCAGCCGCCCTCATGTCGCCCCTGGACGCCTCATCGGCCCGGGAGATCCACCTGGACGGGCTGGTCGCCGCCGCGTGCGCCGGCCGTCTCGCCTCCGGGCCGCGCCCCCCGGAGCCCCCGGATCCAGCCGACTTCCCGCGCCCCGCCCCGCCACCCGGCTCCCCGCGCCCCGTCGACGTCCTTCTCGACGCCCTCACCGACCGGGAGCACCGGGGCCTCGCGCTCGCCGCACCCGCGCTCCGCAGCGCACTCCGCGGCTACCTCGACCGCCAGGACTCCCACCCCCTCGGACCGGGTGAGGCATGGGCCGTGTGCAGTGCGGCGATCGATCTGTGGGACGAGAACGCCTGGCGACGACTGGCCGACCGCCATGTGCGCGACGCCCGGCGCGCGGGCACGCCGGCCGCGCTGCCCGCCGCCCTGGGCCGGCGGGCACTGCTCCACGTCCACGCCGGTGAGTTCGAGGCGGCGGCGGCACTCGTCCGGGAGATCGACGCACTGCCGGGCGGCACCGGCGGCTGGGGCGCGCCCTGTCCCCGGATCGTTCTCGCGGCCTGGCGAGGAGACCGGGCCCGGACGACGAGGCTCGTCTCCCAGACCCGGCGCGACGCGCTCGCCCGGGGGGACGGCCAACTCCTCACAGCCGTCGGATACGCCCGGACCGTGCTGTTCAACGGGCTCGGCCGCCCGGCCGACACCGTGCGGACCTGGCGCTCCGCACTGCACCTCGACGAAACCGGCCTGCACACCTGGGGCCTGGTCGAACTCGTGGAAGCGGCCGTCCGGTCGGGGGAGTCCGACCTTGCGGACGCGGCGCTGGACGGCGTCCTGCGGCGCACCGAGGCCCTTTCCACCCCCTGGGCGCTCGGGGTCCGGCTGCGCTGCCGAGCGCTGCTGAGCGGTCGCGCGGAGGCCGGAGACCTCCACCAGGAAGCCATCCGCCGACTCGATCTCGGCGATGCCGTCCTGCCCACCGCCCGCAGCCGTCTTCTGTACGGCGAATGGCTGCGGGCCGGTGGCTACGACATCGAGGCACGCAGACAACTCCAGCAGGCGTACGCGGTGTTCTCGCACTGCGGCAGCACCGCCTTCGCCGCCCGGACCGCAAGGGAACTGCGGGCGGCCGGGGAACCCACCCGCGCCCTGCGGACCGGACGGATCGAACCCTCCTCCCTGACCGCGCGGGAACGCAGGATCGCCGGACTCGTGGCGGCAGGAGCCACGACCAGGGAAGTGGGAATCGAGCTGCGGGTGAGCCCCAGGACGGTGGACGCCCATTTGAGAAACGTCTTCAAGAAGACGGGGATTTCCTCCCGCCGGCAATTGCGCGACATGATGCCCCTGGGAATCGACGGAGAATCCCCCGAAGACGGGCGAATTCCGGAAGGCCGGGGCGCCATTGTCCTTCCATGAGCGGTTTCCCCCTCTGCTACCTTCCCTCCCATGGGAGAAGCGCGATGGCTCGACGAGCAGGAGGCGCGGGTCTGGAAAATGTACCGGGACCTGCGCCGCGATCTCCAGAGCGCACAGGACCGCCAGCTCCTGCGGGACTCCGGGCTCTCGGGCGCCGATTACGCACTGCTCGTTCCCCTGTCCGAGGCGCCCGACGGCCTGCTGAGGTCGAGGGAGCTCGGACGGGAGGTCGGCTGGGAGCGCAGCCGGCTGTCCCATCAGATCATCCGCATGGAGAAGCGGGGACTGGTCACCCGGGAGTCCTGCGCCGATGACGCCCGGGGGGCGATGGTCCGGCTGACCGTCTCCGGGCGGACCGCGATCGAAGCCGCCGCGCCGCTGCATGTGGAGACGGTCCGCCGGTGCTTCTTCGATCCCTTGACCTCCCAGGAGGTCGACGCGCTGGAATCCCTGATCGGCAAGATGCTGGACGCGGTCGGCCGCGAACAGGAATGACGGGACCGGCCGCCGCGGGATACCCGGGACGGCGCCCGGATCAGAAATCGCCGGGCCGGCCGTACCGATAGAAAAAGGGGCCCATCCGCTCGGCGAGCGCGCGGGTCAGACCGGAGCTGTCTTCGAGCAGCCGGGCGCCGGGGGTGAGATCGCCGACGAAGACAGGATCGAAACCGGCGTCCCGAATGAGCTGTTCGGTGATGTCCCTGGCTTCGGCGTCGCCGGCGAAGAGGTTGCCCGGCCTGATCCGCCGCGTGGAGACCTGCGCGTAGGTGGCCGCGAAGACCGTGGAGAACGCCTTCGCGGTCGGCCCGCCGACGATCGACTTGATGTGATGGGAGAGCGACGGGAACGAACCGTCCCGCTCCTGGTAGATGTTGGTGGTGTCCACGGTCGTCCGGCCGGACAGCCCCGACACTCCGCCCAGTGCCTCGGCGATCGCCTGGCCGGGCACCGCCACCACCACGACATCGGCGCCGCTCGCGTCCCCGCCGTCGCGCCCGAGACAGGTGACCGCATGGCCCGCCCCGTTCCACAGGTGGGCGAGCCCACTGCCGACCCTTCCGCGGCCGACCACAGTGATGTTCATCGTGCGACTCCTCGTGGGGTTCTCCCCCGGCCGGGGGTTTCGGGAACCGGGGACCCGGGGGCCCCGGCACGGGGTCACTTCCTGTCGAGCCCGAGCAGCTGGAGTTCCCAGGCCAGGCTGGTGCCGAAGACGCCGCCGTGCTCCAGCAGGATCTCGGTCATGCCCGGTGCGGTCTCCTCACGGGCCCAGTCCCGCTGCCACTCCCCGATGACGGTTCCGGAGCAGGTCGGTATCACACCGGCCTGGATCATGCGCTGGATACCGCGCTCGTGGGCCTCGACGCTGGTGGCGCCCGAGGCGTCCGTCACCGCGAACACCCGGTAGCCGTCGGCGAGGGCGTGCACGGCGGGCCAGGCCAGGCAGATGTCCGTCCAGAGCCCCGCCATGACGATGTCCCTGCGGCCCGTCGCGGCGACGGCGTCCACCACCCGCTGGTCCTCCCAGGAGTTGATCGTCGTACGGTCGATCGGCGTCTGGTCGGGGAACACGTCCTGGAGCTGACGGATGAGCCGGCCGCCGCGGTCCTCCACGACGGTGGTCAGGACGGTCGGCACACCGAACAGCCTGGCGCCCTTGGCCAGCGCGGTCACATGGTTGACCACCAGGGTCGCGTCCATGCTGCGCATGCCCGCGAACTGGGCCCCCTGATGGTCGATCAGCAGAAGGACGGAGTTCTCCGGGGTGAGGAGAGCGTCGAGTCCCGTGTAGGTGATGCCCTGGGCTGTCATGAATTCTCCCGCTCGTCGTGTCGGTGGGCCGGTGCGTCGGTGGGCCGGTCCGTGGCCGGTCCGGCGCCGCCGTTCGGGCTCCGACCCTTCCAGCACGCGGTACTCGGTCGCGTCGGCGACAACCACCTATATCCGCGCCGGGCGCCGGGGTGCGGCGGGAGCGGCGGCGTCAGATGACCTGGGCGGTGGGGAGGACGGTGATCTCGGTGAGGTTGACATGGCGCGGCACCGCGGCCATGAAGGCGACGGTCTCGGCGATATCGGCGCCCTGGAGGACATCGATGTCACGGATGAGGTCCGCCATGAGCCGGGAGGCGTCCGGGTCGGTGACGTGGTCGGGAAGCTCGGTGTCCACCATGCCGGGTTCGATGGTGGCCACCCGGACCATCCTGGGGCCGAGTTCGACGCGCAGGAGACGGGTGAGGTGGCTGATGTAGGCCTTGGTTCCGGAGTAGACCGAGAACTTCTCCAGAATGCGCGTGGCGGCGATGGACGAGGTGTTGATCAGGTCGGCGGGCCCGCCCCGGGCGGCGGACTCGGTGAGCTGGGGCAGGAAGGCGGCGATGACGTTCATGAGCCCGGTGATGTTCAGATCGATCTGACGCTGCCAGTCGTCGACCCGGAGTTCCTCGATGCCGGAGACGAGCTGGACACCGGCGTTGTTGAAGACGAGGTCGGCCCGGCCGTACCGCTCGGTGACCTGCCGGGCGGCCGCGGTGACCGCGTCGCGGTCCGTGACATCGACGGCGAGGGCGAGCGCGCTGCCCCCCGCCGCCTCGATGTTCGCGACGACACCGTCCAGCCGGTCCTTGCGGCGGGCGAGGACGACCACGGCGGCCCCGAGCCGGGCGAGGCGTTCGGCGGTGGCGGCGCCGATGCCACTGGAGGCGCCGGAGACGACGGCGACCCGGCCCGTGAGGGGGGTGCCGGTGAGCAGGGCGGCAGACATGACGGTGTCCTTCCGGTTGTGGCGGGGGTGCGGTCGTCGTCGCCGACGCGGCGGCCGGGTGGGTTCCCCTCGTACCGGCTCCCCGCCGTGGGGATCGTTCGCCGATGGCTTCGAGTCTGCCGATCAGGACGGGCGGGAAGAAGGCCGGCACAGTCCTGGGAGTACCGCACCCAGGAACAGCCGGCCAGTCGGCGGATCGAGGGTCCGGACCGGCAGCGCGGGGCGTTCGGAACGTACCCGGCCGAGACCTTGTCCGGTGGGGTGAGGCGGAGGAGGCGCCGGCGGCGGCCGCGGGCGGCGGGGGTCCACCGGCGCGACAGCCCCGGGGCCGCCGGGCCGCCCGCCCGCTCACCCCCCGGCGGCGGCCAGCAGCCCCGGCCAGTCGGGGATCTTCACGGACCCCCGGCCCAGGCGCCGCCCGAGATCGGCCTCCGCCGCCGTGATCGCCTCCCAGCCCGGCCAGCGCACCGGCCGGTGCCCCGCCGCCCCCAGCTCCGCCAGCGGATCGGCCGCGACCGGCCGCCGAGACAGCGCCCCGGCGTCGTCGAGGAGCGAGCCCACGGTCTCCTTCGCGCAGGGCCGGTTGCTGCCGATGACCCCGGTCGGCCCCCGCTTGATCCACCCGGCCACGTACTCCCCGGGCGAGGGCGCTCCGTCGCGCACCACCCGCCCGGCGCGGTGCGGCACCGTGCCCAGGCGGGCGTCGAACGGCAGCCCCGGCAGGGGCACCCCCTGGTAGCCGACCGCCCGCAGCACGAGCCGCGCCTCGATCTCCTCGTACGCGCCGGTGCCCCGGACCCCGCCGGACCCGTCGGGCACGGTCCGCTCGAACCGTACGGCCCCGACCGCCCCGTGCGACTCCAGGAGCTCCACCGGCCGCAGGAAGAACCGCACCCGCACCCGGCGGCCCCCGTCGCCGGGGTCCCGGGCCGCCCACTCCCGTACGACGTCGAGATTGCGCCGGGCGGCGGCGGGCAGCGCGGCGGCCAGGCCCGGGTCGGTGTACGCGGGGTCGAGCGCGAGGTCGGCGGGGTCCGCCCCGACGCCGGTGCCGGACAGCGTGCCCAGCTCCCGCAGCTCCTTGGTGGTGAACCGGGCCTGCGAGGGCCCCCGCCGGGCCACCATGTGCACCTCG
The DNA here is from genome assembly GCF_034961445.1 of Streptomyces yaizuensis. Taxonomy (NCBI): domain Bacteria; kingdom Bacillati; phylum Actinomycetota; class Actinomycetes; order Kitasatosporales; family Streptomycetaceae; genus Streptomyces; species Streptomyces yaizuensis. The sequence goes on along the minus strand of NZ_BSBI01000005.1, from coordinate 14,824 downwards.
CGCACACCGCTTGCCGCCAGCGCGGAGAGCGCGCCCTCGGGCATGTCGGTGGGGCGCAGCTCCGCCGGGTCCCGGGCGAGCAGGCGGGTCACGTCGACGGCCACGTTGCCCGCGCCGATCACCACGGCCGAGCGGCCGGGGAGCGCGAAGCGGGTCGCGGCGGCGTCCGGATGGGCGCTGTACCAGGCGACGAAGTCGGTGGCGGAGTGGCTGCCGGGCAGATCCTCGCCCGGGATGCCCAGCCGGCGGTCGCGCGCGGCGCCCACGCAGTAGACGACGGCGTGGTAGAGGCCGAGCAGCCGCCGGGGGTCCAGTCCGCGCGTACCCACCTCGACATGGCCGAGGAAGGTGATCCGCTCGTCCTCCAGCACGGCCCGGAGCGAGTTCTGCAACGACTTGATCTTCTCGTGGTCCGGCGCGACACCGTAGCGCACCAGCCCGTACGGGCAGGGCAGCCGGTCCAGGACATGCACCCGCACATCCGGCACCCGGTCCTGTCCGACCAGCTCCTGCGCGGTGTAGACCCCGCTGGGGCCGGACCCGACGACGGCGACGCGGAGCACGGCGGTCCTCCTTCCCGGAGGGGGAATTCCAGCATCGCACCGGTCCCCGGTCCGGTGCGTGGCTGCGCCGGGAGGGTGCCGTGCGCGGGGGACGCGCGTGTGGCGGCACCCGGGTACGGGGTGACCGGTTACATATGAATGGTGCAAGAAACTACGTTTCTTAATGCCAATGATCAGTATGATCCCGGCCGCGCGCTGCCTTATCCGGCCATCTGGGAGATCCAGGGGTACGGGGCCGTCGTCGCCGACCGGGTGCGGGAGCGGGTCCGGCCGCCCGCCGGGAACGGGGACAGCGCTGGCGGCGGCGCAGGCGACCGGGTGCTGCTGTCCCGCTGGTTCGATGTCCGGCTGACCTTCGCCGACGGCACCCGGCTCGAAGTCCTGGCCGTGGTGACCGAGGGGCGGCTCACCATCGAGGAGCTGCGTGCGGAGCCGCCGCTGCCGCTGCCGGGGATGACGGTCCTCGCGCAGCGGATCCGCCGGCCCCTGGAGGACGCCTGCCGGGCGGCGGCCCTGAGAGCGCCGCGCACCCGCGGCCCGGAGGAGGCTCCGGCGGGGCCGGTCCCGGCGGAGCCGCCGCCCGTGGAGTCCCTGCCCCTGCCGCTGCTTCCGGACGGCCCGCCGGCCGCCCCCGCCCCAGGGTCCGCGCCCGAACCGCCGCCGGCCACCGATACCGGTGACAGCACCTGCGAGGGCGAGGGCGAGGGGGACGCGGACCGGCACCGGGTGCGGTCCACGACGGCCCGCGGCAGAGCCGCCCGCCGGGCCGCCGCCCAGGCCTACCGGGCCGCGCAGGACCGGGGAGCCGACCCGGTTCTCGCGGTGATGAGCGCCACCGGCCGCAGCCGCCGGGGCTCACTGCGGCTCATCGCCGCCGCCCGCGTGGACGGATTGCTCTCCCCGCGCCGCCACCGCCGCTGAGGCGCGGTGGCCGCCGGCGGTTGTCGGTGGTTGCCGGTGGTTGCCGGTGGTTGCCGGTGGCGGCGCGGGGAGCGCCGTCACAGGTTCCGCATCCGGTTGATCTCCACGGTCTGACTGGCGACCACATCGCCCGCCATCTCCTCCACCCGGACGTTGTTCCCGTTGGTCAGCGCCTCGGTGGCCATGGTGATCGCCCCATGGTGATGGGTGATCATCAGCTTCAGGAACAACTCGTCGAAGGCCGCGCCCCGGGCCGCGCGCAACTGCTTCAGCTGTGCCTCGGTGGCCATGCCCGGCATCCCGTCACCGCCGTGGTCCCCGTGCCCCCCGTGGCCGCCGTGCCCGCCGCCGCCCTTCGTGGCCTTCTCGCCGTGGCTGTCCAACCAGCCCTCCATCGCGCCGATCTCCGGCTTCTGGGCGGCGGATATGCGCTCCGCGAGCCGCTTGACCTTCGGTGAGGCGGCCCGCTCCGCTGTCAGATCGGTCATGGTCAGCGCCTGGCGGTGGTGCTCGATCATCCGGTGCGCGTACGCGATGTCGGCGTCGTTGGGGGAGTCGTCGGGGAGGGCCTTCTCTACTTCCTCGGGCGACAGCGTCTTCGCCGGTTCGCCCGGTTTGCCCGGCGCCACCACGGAGTTGCCGCCACCGGCCTCCGCACCGGTCCCGGCCTGGGCGGAGGAGTTCTTTCCGGACGAATCCGGCGGGGAGTCCGATTCGCAGGCGGCGAGGGCGAGTACGGCGGCGGCGACGGCTGCCGCGACGACCGGTCCGCGCGCACCCCTGGTCGAGCGGCGAGTGAACACTGTGATCTCCAGCATCTCTTGAGGCGTTTGGCGACTGTTTGTGGTTGTTCCTAGCACGGATCCGACGTCGGTCGATCAAAAACTCTTATTACGTCTCTGTTGCCATCTGTTGAGATGTCCATGCAAGGGAAGATACTGCCGTGGTCCGTGAATCCGTTCGAACAGGGAACGGTACGCAGGGAGGACGTAGTGAGCTTGTTGCACAACACCCGTACGCGGGGCAGACGACTGGGCGTGGCGACCGCCGCCGCAGGTCTGCTCGCCACACTGCTGACGGCCGCGCCGGCCATGGCCACCCCCGACCCGGGGGACCGGGGCGTCAAGGGGGACAAGGTCTCCTCCGGCGAGGCGGCCGAGGCCCGGTCCGCCATCAAGAAGGGCGAGATACCCGGCGTGGACGAGATCGTCCACAGCCCGAACATCGAGCATCTCGTCAACGTTCCCAAGGGAACGCTGAAGGGGACCAATACGGACATCTCCTTCCAGGGGAAGTACGCCTACTCCGGTAACTACGACGGCTTCACCATCTACGACATCAGCAATCCGCGGGCGCCGAAGACCGTCTCGCAGGTGCTGTGCCCGGGCGGCCAGAACGACATCTCCGTCTCCGGCGACCTGCTGATCCTCTCCACCGACTCCTCGCGCAGCGACAACTCGTGCTCCAGCACGTCGCAGTCGGCCACGATCAAGGAGTCGTGGGAGGGCATCAAGATCTTCGACATCAGCGACAAGCGCAACCCGAAGTACGTCGCCGCTGTCGAGACCGCGTGCGGTTCGCACACCAACACGATCGTGCCCGACCGCAGGAACGTGTACGTGTACGTCTCGTCCTACTTCCCCAGCGCGCGGTTCCCGGACTGCCAGCCGCCGCACGACGGCATCTCGATCGTGAAGGTGCCGCGCAAGGCGCCCGAGCAGTCGAAGCTGGTCGGCTTCCCGTCGCTGTTCCCGGACGGCGGCAACCCGGGCGCGCCCACCAACCCGGGCGTCACCGAGACCTCCGGCTGCCACGACATCACCGTGCTCCCCTCGAAGGACCTGGCGGCCGGTGCCTGCATGGGTGACGGCATCCTCTTCGACATCGAGAACCCGGAGCGCCCGAAGATCATCGACCGGGTCCAGGACAACGAGAACTTCGCGTTCTGGCACTCGGCCACCTTCAACCAGCGCGCCAACAAGGTCGTCTTCACCGACGAGCTGGGCGGCGGCGGCGCGGCCACCTGCAACGCCGAGGTCGGCCCCAACCGCGGTGCCAACGGCATCTACGACATCGTGGGCAAGGGCGACAAGCGCAAGCTGGTCTTCCGCAGCTACTTCAAGATCGACCGCCACCAGGCGGACGCCGAGGTGTGCGTCGCGCACAACGGCTCGCTGATCCCGGTCAAGGGCAAGGACCTGATGGTCCAGGCCTGGTACCAGGGCGGCATCTCCGTCTGGGACTTCACCGACTCCAAGAAGCCGAAGGAGATCGGCTACTTCGAGCGCGGCCCGGTCACCCTCGACCGCGTCACCACGGCCGGCCCCTGGTCGACGTACTACTACAACGGCCATGTCTACTCCAACGACATCGCCAAGGGCCTCGACGTCCTGAAGATCAACGACCGTCGTACCGACCCCGCGAAGCGGGTCCGGCTGCACGAGCTGAACGTGCAGACCCAGCCGGACTACTTCGAGGACGGGGACGACGACTGACCGATCGGCGGCCGACCGGCCGACGGCCGGTCGATCGGTGATCCGAGAACACCGGCCCCGGCCGGGACCGTGCCCACGGTCCCGGCCGGGGCCTTCCCGTCCTCCGCCCCCGACGGGATGCCCAAGTCGTTTGCGTCGGGGACGCGTCAGGTGGTTAATGGTCTGCGTTCGACAACACCGACGTATCCCCGGGGGAACCGATGCAGCCGGCAGAGCCCACCGAGCCACCGCGACCACCGCAGCCACCGCCGTGGAAGGTCCCGCCCTCACCCGCCACCCCGCCGTCCGGGACGATCCCGCCGCCCGCGGCCGCTCCGGCCCCCGGGGCCGATCCGGGGACGGGCAGTCCGCCCACCGGGCTGACGAGCGTGCTCGACCTGCGGGTCGGCAAGCGCCTGCTCTGGGTCGGCGAGGCGGTCTATCCGCTCCAGAGCGTCGCGCGGGTCTACACCTACACCCTCCGCCCCCGCCGCGCGGAGGCGGTGACGCGCTTCGTCCGCAGAGTCGGTCTCACCCTCGCGGTGACCGCGATGCTCACCCTGCTCGGCGGCGTGATCGCGGCGGTCGGCCAGGAGGAGGGCCCCGTCTCGCTCCTGGGACTGCTGTGGCTGGCCGCCCTCGCCGCACTGGTCTACTCGCTCGTGGACATGATCAGAGTGCTGTCCGCGCCCGCTCTCTTCGTCCTCGGCGTCGAGACCTCCGGACCGTCGACCGCCGTGGTCGCCGGCCGGGACCACGCGCAGCTGCGGCAGCTGGTCCACCGGATCTCGTACGCGATAGAGCACCCGGAGACCGAGTTCCAGGTACGGGTGGAGACGCTGGTGATCAGCAGCCCCAGCAACTACTACCTGGGTGACACGGTCAACATGTACGGCGGCATGGGCAACGTGGGGATGGGAAGCGCATGAGCGGCGGGACGAACCACTACTACGGCAACACGGTCAACATGCACGGCGGTACGGGCAACACGGGCATGGTCAACGCCCGGACCGGCCCGATCGGCACCCCGGCGGCCGCGCCCGCCCTGGAGGAGGCCGTCCAGGAGCTGCTGACGCTCCTGCGCGAGCTGCGCGCCAACGTGCCGCCGCTGTCGGCACGCTCCCTCGACGAGGCGGTCCCGGCGCTGGAGGCGGGCGCCGACGCGGAGCCGCAGGAACGGCACCGCGCCCTGATGGCCGTCGCCGGCATCGCCGCCACGGCCGGCACCCTCGGCCTGCCCGTCCTCGACGCGGTGCGCCTCGTCCTGGAACTGCTGGCCGCGTAGACCCGTTGCACGACGGTGGTCGTACGGTCGTGCCGTGGACCGGTCCCCTGGGGCCGCGCCCGGCACGGCCGCCCGCCCGGCCTTCCGGCCTTCCGGACCGTCAGAGGGACAGGCTCCGGTGCTCCGGCGGGCCGGCACCGGACTCACCGCCGGACTTACCGCCGGACTTGTCGCCGGACTTGTCGCCGGGCGGGACACCCAACTCCCAGCCGAGTCCGAACCGCTGGAACAGATCCGCGCGCATCCGCTCCGCCGGCATCGGCGCCCCCGGCAGCACGATCGCGAAGACCGCCCCCATCAGCAGCGCCCGCAGCAGCGGATAGTCCGTGTCGACCTGCCGGGACCCGGACCGCTCCACCGACCAGCGCAGCAGCGCCGCGACCCGGTGCTGCTCCGGACAGGGGATGAAGCCCTCGGCCTGGAGGATCCCGGACATGTGCGTCCGCATGAGCACCGGACGGTCGGCCGCGAGCCCCAGAACCGCGTCGATGGCCCGCGCCAGCAGCTCCCGCCCGTCCTCGGTGCGCGGTTCGCGCCACAGCGCCGACTCCAGCGTGCGGTGCATCAGCCGGTGCACGGCCGACTGGAGCAACTGCCGTTTGCCCGGGAAGTAGTACGAGACCAGTCCGCGCGCCGCGCCCGCCCGGTCCGCGATGTCGGCCAGCGTCGTCGCCTCGTACCCCCGCTCGCCGACGAGGTCGACGGTCGCCTGGAGCAGCCGGTCGCGGGAACGCCTGCGCATCTCTTCATTGACCGATGGGCTCCGCGGGGACATGCTGGACTCCTGCGTTGACTGGCTCCGAGCCAATATACTCAGCGCGTTCCGCCGCCCGGCCCACCAGGCCGCCGGCGGAGGGGGCTGCCCGGACCGGGCGACGCGGGGGATCGCCCGGTCCGGGCAGCTGTTCTCCGTCCGGTCGGCGCGGGCCCGCTGTCGGTCCGTCAGCCCGTCGGTCCGTCGGCCTGTCAGCCCGTCGGTCCGTGGGCCCCGGGGTCAGGAGCGCTCGCGCCCCGCGCCGTACCGCTCGTACAGCGTGATCGCGCAGAGCACCCAGCAGGCCCCCATCAGCCAGCCGCCCAGGACGTCCGAGGGCCAGTGCACCCCGAGATAGAGCCGGGTCAGGCCGACGCCGACCACCGAGACGACCGCCACCGCCACCGCCGGGCGCAGCCACCGGCGGCTCGCCCCCAGCTCCACCGCGACCCACAGCAGCAGTCCGCAGACGACGGTGGCGGTCATGGCGTGCCCGGAGGGGAAGGCCGCCAGGTTGGCCGAGTCGACCGGGTCCGGCCAGCTCGGCCGCTCCCGTCCCACCGCGGCCTTCAGGACCTGCTGGAGGAGCGTGCCCACCAGGGTCGCCCCCGCGAGCCACACCGCGAGCACCCGCTCCCGCCGCCACCACAGGGCGACGCAGACGGCGGCGGCCAGCGCCCGCATGGTCCAGGGGTCCCACACCCAGTCGCTGAGGATCCGGTTGACGTGGACCGCGTCCGGCTGTGTCACCGCCCACGCGTGCAGCCGCCGGGCCATGGAACGGTCGGCGTCGAGCAGCGGCGACCAGCCGGCGGCGACCAGGGCCAGCAGCACCGCCGACAGGACGCCCAGGACGGCCGCCGCCCACCCCGTCCGGAAGCGGCGATGCCGCGCGGGGCCTGCCGGGGACGCGGCGGAGGCGGCGGACGGGGTGCGGGGGGAGCGCATGACGGCGATCATTCCTCTTCTCGGGCGTACGGGCCGTACCGGCACGCCCCCGGTGGGGTGGGCCTGGGGGCGGCCACCGGTCGGGCCGGCGGGGTCACGCCTCTCCTGCCCCGGCCCGTGTGCCCCATCCGCTCAGGTCAGGGCGCGCAGCGCGGGGACGAACGCCACGAGCAGCGGGACCACCGGCACCAGCGCGGCGGCGGCGGTCAGCCGCAGTCTGCGGCCCGGGGTCAGCCGGGGCGTCGCCGACAGCAGCCGGTCGACCCGCTGCGGCAGCTGTCCCCCGGGGGCCGGGCAGGGGCCGCCGAAGACGCCCCGGTCCGCGTTCAGCTCCACCAGGGCCAGCGCGGTGGTGAGCCGCCCGAACCGCTTGGACGCGGAGTCGTCGGCGGCCAGCTCCACCAGCCGGTGCATCTCGTCCCGGAACGCGGCGAACACCGGGATCTGCGGGAACCCCGTCGCCAGCGCGGACGAGCAGTGCAGCAGCCAGTCGTGCCGGGCCCGCGCGTGCCCCTGCTCATGGGCGAGCACGGAGTCGAGCTGACGTCCCTTCAGGCGGCGCAGGGCGGCGGTCGTGATGACCAGCTGGGGCGCGGTGCCCGCGAGCCACCAGGCGTCGGGCCGGTCCCCCTCCAGCACCACCAGGGGCTCGCTGCCCGGGGTCTCGCCCGGCAGCAGCGGGGCGCGGACCAGCAGTTCGGCGCGGCGGGCCCGGCGGCGCGCCCGCGCGTCCCGGATCTCCCGGGTCAGCATGGCCGCGGTCCACAGCCCGCCCCCGGCGAGGAGGACCGCGAGCAGGGCCGCCCAGGGGCCCTCGCTGCCGAGCGCGTACGCCTCCAGCACGCCGTGCGGCGCGGGCGCGAAGAGCTGGCCCCGGACGAAGTGCCAGGCGGCGGCCGCGCTGAAGGTCATCGACAGCGCGAAGCAGAGCAGGACGGCGGCGACCACGCACTGCCACACCCAGAGCGCCACGATCGGCTCGCGTTCGGGCCAGTCCGCGCGCGCCACGAGTCGCGGGGCCACCACGGCGGCCAGGGCTCCGAGCGACAGCAGCACAAGGGAGACCAACATGTGATCAGCCTATGAGTCCGGCGGCACCGGCGGACACGCCCTCGGCCGCCAAGTGACGTACGACACGTTTCCGGGTCCCGGTGGCCCGTGGGGCGGGTGGTGCGCGGGTGCTGTTCGACGCGGTACGGGCCCGGGGTACCGGAGCGTCGGCAGGGGCCCGGGGGCAGCGGCCCGGGGCGCCGGAGCCGGAGCCGGCGCGGGGCGTTGGCAGGGGTGCGGGTGCGGGCCGCGCGTCAGAGCGTCAGCAGCATCGCCAGCATCCCGAGGGCCATCGCCAGCCGGCAGGCCGGCCCGAGCCCCGATTCGGTGCCGGTGCCGCTGCCGCTGCCGGTGTCGCCCGCCCGCCCGTCCCCCGCCCGGGCCAGCCGCGCCCCGGACCGCAGCACGTACACGGCGTAGTAGACGAGCAGAACCCCGGTCAGCTGGGGCACTCCGGCCGTCGTGTGCCCGCCGTGCCCGGTGCCCGGCGCCATCGCCACGGCCATGTAGACCATGGTGAGCGAGTCGACGAGATGGTGCAGATGGCGGGCCGGGCGGCGGCGTGCGGACCGGAGCGCGTACAGCGCCGCCGCGCCGAACACCACCGCGTACACCGTCCACGCGCCCTTCAGGAGCACGGGCAGCGCCATCGCCGCCATCCCGAGGCCCATCAGCCCGTCCTCGCCGGCCGCCCGGCGCCCCGGGCCGGCCCGGCGGGGCCACCTGACCAGGGAGTAGCCGCCGGTCGCCACGGAGACCGTGACGAGCAGCCATCCGGTCATCCCGGGTCCGTGCACGGCGCACCCTCCCCCTCGCCGGATCCGCGCGCCCGGCGGACCTGCCGGACCGCCGGAACCTGAGAGGCCGATGCCCGGTCCGGGCGGCGCCTACACGCGCGCACGGAGGTGCACACCGGGGGCACGGAAGCGATCGGCGCCCGCCGCCCGCGCCCCCTCATCACCGGGTGACAGCCCCGGCGGACCGTCAGGGCCGGTGGCGCAGCGGATGGTCGGCGGGCACCTCCACGACCACGATCCGGTGGCCGTCCGGATCGGCGAGCCACATCTCGATCAGCCCCCAGGGCTCCCGCACCGGAGGCCGCAGCACCGTCGCGCCCCGCCCGGACAGCTCCTCGTGGACGGCGGTCACGTCCTCGACCTGGAGCCACAGCTCCACGTCCGCCGCGGCCGGCCCCCGGCCCCGGCCGGACAGCTCCAGGAAACCGCCGCCGAGGAAGTAGACCGTGCCCCGCTCCGGGCCGGTGCCGAACTCCCGGTACACCGGCAGGCCGAGGGTCTGCCCGTAGAACCGCCGCGACCGCTCCGGGTCGACGGGCCGCACGATGATCCGACTGCTCAGCACATGCACCATGGGCGCACTCTAGGTCGCGTCCCCCTGACCCCGCAGGAGCGGCGCATCCCCCGCCGTCCCGGTGATGCACCCCGCGCGCCCGGCCCGCGATGATCGGCCGCGTACGCTCGGGGCGCCGGGTGCCCGCCCGCCCCCGGACAGCACACGGCAACACGACTGACGACACAATGAACGACGACGAACGGAGACCCGCTCATGGACACGGCGGACATCGCGGCGGACCCCACCCCCGTCACGGACGGCGGCACACTCGCCTTCCGTGACGCCACCGAGGCCGATGTGCCCGTGCTGATGGACGTGATCCAGCGCGCGTACCGGCTGGGCGCCGGCCGTTCCTGGACCTCCGAGACGGACCTCGTCGGCGGCGGGCGGACCACCGTCCCCGTACTGCTGGGGCTGATGGCCGACCCCGGGGCCCGGCTGCTGGTGGCCGAGCGCGACGGCACCGTGATCGGCTGCGGCAACCTCGAAAACCAGGGCGATTCGGCCCACTTCGGGATGTTCGCCGTCGACCCCGACGTCCAGGCCGGCGGCGTGGGCCGCCGGATCCTGGCCGAGGCCGAGCGGATCGCCCGGGAGGAGTGGGGGATCCGCGAGATGCGGATGGTGGTGGTCAGCGTGCGGGAGGAGCTGATCGCCTGGTACGTCCGCCGGGGCTACCGCCGGACGGGGCAGCTCAGCCCCTTCCCGTACGACGACAGCTCCGTCGGCCGGCCCAAGCGGACCGATCTCGCCTTCGAGCTGCTGCTCAAGGACCTGGACGAGCCCGCGGCCGGCTGACCCCGCCCCGCCCCGCCCCGGCGGTCAGGCGGTGAACCGCCCGGTCCGCCGGATCTCCGGGAAGTCGGTGGTGGCGCCGTCGAGTTCGAAGGCGCGCGCGAGCCGCAGCTGCTCCTGCGTGTTCACCACCCAGCCGATCACCCCGATGCCCTCGCCATGGGCCTGTTCGACGGTCTCCAGGGTGAGCCGCCGGATGTTCAGGGCGAGGGTGTCCGCCCTGACCGCGCGGGCCCGGTCCACGATGTCCGCGCCCCAGCGGCTCGCGATCAGCACCGTCCGCACCCCGGGCACCAGGGCCGCGATCTCCGCGACCGCGTCGTCGTGGAACGACGACACGGTGACCCGGTCGACCAGGTCCCGGCGGAGCATCACGTCGGCCAGCGCCCGCGCGGCGGCGACGTCCTTGATCTCCGCCTGGAGCGGGCTGGCGACCGCGTCCAGCACCTCCTCGAAGACCGGCACCCGCTCACCCCCGCCCGCGTCCAGCTCACGCACCTCCGCGAGGGTCTTCTCGGCGATCGGCCCCGAGCCGTCGGTGGTCCGGTCCACATCCGTGTCGTGCATGACGACGAGCGCGCCGTCCTTGCTCAGATGCAGATCCAGCTCGATGGCGTCCATGCCGCTGCGCTCGGCCCGGACGAAGGAGCGCAGCGTGTTCTCCGGCTCGACACCCATGACCCCGCGGTGGCCGATGGTGAGGAAAGTCAAGATTCTCTCGCTTCCGTCGACGGCGGTTGCCCTGCGGCCGCCCCGGCGCCGCACATGCCACGCCGGCCGGGCCGCCTGACACGGCAAGGACAGACCCTAGGGTCTGTCTGACGGATCTTGCTGGGGCTCGCGTGCCCTGGCACCGCACTCCCCCTGGGCCTTGCGGCCCGGGTGGTACCCCCACCGCAGGGACTCATCCTCCGCTTTGCGATGCATGGCACCAGACCCCGCTCCCTGACCCAGCCTGATCCGTCAGACAGACCCTAGTGGTCCGCCCGGCGGTGGCAACCGCTCGCGCACGCCCCGTCGGAGCGTGCCCGGCCCGGTGGTGCGCCGGTGGCGCCCGCCCGGCGGCCGGATCCCTTCACTCGTTCGTGGGCGTGTCGCCGGACCGGTCTCCCGGGTATGGGACGGACCTCCCGGGGAAGCAGGAGGAAGGCGGGCAAGCTCTCGGACGTGACCGCAAACCTTTCGGCGATCATGCAGTGGTGCAGGATAATTTCTTTAGGCCCACTTGTCCTGGAGAACGCGCCATGGATACGGTGTCTTGACGCGAGACGCACGCGAGGTTCTCCCGTGGAGGAAGTGACATGACGGAAATTCTTGTGCAGGACGCCGCCTCCGCGGCGATAACCGACCGGGTGGCCGACCGGGTGATCGACCACCCCGCCTGGCCGGCGCTCAAGGGCGCCGTGGAGGAGATCCGCACCTGGCAGTCGACGGACGGCTCCATCGACTTTGACGCCGAGGAGGCCCCCACCCGGGCCCGCGCCGAGGAAGCGCTCGCCACGGTCGCCGACGCCGTCGCCGCGCTCTCCCCGCTGCTGCCGCACGACGCGGCCTACCACCGGGCCCTCATCGCCGACCTGCGCGCCTGGGCCGACGGCGCCTTCGGCGTCCCCGACTTCCTGGACTCGCTGCTCGCGTTCCAGCCGGCGGCCGACCGCCGCGACGGCCTCCAGCACCTGGTCGTCTTCCCCATGTACACGCAGAACGGCAACCCGCACCGCAATCTGGAGGCCGTCGTCCTGCGCATGGTCTGGCCCGACTGGCTGGCCGAGCTGGAGCGCACCCGCTACGACAACCCGCTCTTCTGCGGCATCACCTTCGAGGACTTCACGGCCGGGTACGACACCCACTCCGCCGTCCTCTTCCCCGAGACCATCGCTGTGCGCGAGGCCCCCGACCGCTTCACCTGGGGCGGCATCTTCTGCGACCGCGAAGCCGCCCGCTTCCGCGCCGTCACCACCGCCGCCGTCCGCGTCCTCGGCCTCGAACTGCCCGCGGACATCCAGGAGATGGTGGACGACCAGCAGCGCTGCCAGGAGGCGTTCGTCCTGTGGGACATGGTCCACGACCGCACCCACAGCCACGGCGACCTGCCCTTCGACCCCTTCATGATCAAGCAGCGCCAGCCCTTCTGGATGTACGGGCTCGAAGAGCTGCGCTGCGACCTCACCGCCTTCAAGGAGGCGGTCCACCTGGAGGCCGAGGGCAACCCCCACGGCCGTGACGTCCAGTACGCGGTCCTCTTCGACCGGATGTTCCGCTTCCCGGTCTCCGGCGACCGCAACCGCAACTACGACGGCCTCGGCGGCCAGCTCCTCTTCGCCTACCTGCACCAGCACGACGTGCTCCGCTGGACCGACAACACCCTCAAGATCGACTGGGAGCGGGCGCCGCAGGTCACCAACCAGCTCTGCGCCGAGATCGAGACCCTCTATCGCGACGGCATCGACCGGCCCAAGCTGGTCCACTGGTTCGCCGCGTACGAACTGGTCTCGACCTATCTCGCGCCGCACCCGGGCTCCCGCTGGGCCAAGGGCCCCGGCGCCCTCGACCTGGACCAGCCGCCCCGCAAGCTGGTGGACGACGTGCTTCCGGACGAGTTTCCGCTCAGCATGTTCTATGAGGCGCTTGCCAAGAAGCTCCGGAACGTGATCGCCTCCACCAAGGGGATCACCGCGACCGGTCCGGCGGCCACGAGCACCCCCACGGGGGCAGCGGCGTGACCGTATCCACCAAGGAGGCGACGACCATGAAGAACCAGGGCCCGCTGGAGGGCGCCGTCATCGCCGTGGCCGGCGCCGCGGGACCGGCGGGCCGCGCGGCCCTGCTGCGCCTGGCCGACGCCGGGGCCACGGTCGTGGCGGCCGACGCCGACGCCGAGCGGCTGGCCTCGGCCGTCGACGCAGCCCGCTACGCCCACGGCGGCGCCACCGTCACCGGCGACACCGTCGACCTGCTCGACCCCGCCGCCACCCGCTCCTGGGCCGAGAAGACCGAGCGCGAGTTCGGCCGTGTCGACGGGGTGGTCCACCTCGTCGGCGGCTGGCGCGGCAGCTCCACCTTCGCCGAGACCGAGCTGGGCGACTGGGACGTCCTGGAGCGCCTGCTGATCCGCACCGTCCAGAACACCTCGCTCGCCTTCCACGACGGGCTGCTCCGCAGCGACCGGGGCCGCTATCTGCTGATCAGCGCCGCCGGCGCCAGCAAGCCCACCGCGGGCAACGCCGCCTACGCGGCCGCCAAGGCCGCCGCCGAGGCATGGACCCTCGCCCTCGCCGACGCCTTCCGCAAGGCGGGGGACGACTCCGGCCCCGCGGCCGCCGCCGCGATCCTCGTCGTGAAGGCCCTGGTGCACGACGCCATGCGGGCCGAGCGCCCGAACGCGAAGTTCGCCGGGTTCACCGACGTCACCGACCTGGCCGACGCCATCGCCGGCGTCTGGGACCGGCCCGCCGAGGAAGTGAATGGACAGCGCCTGTGGCTGACGCCCCACCCGTGAGGCACCCCGTGACGGCGGCCCGCCGCCACCACGACCCCGCCGTGCGCGGTTTCGCCAGCGACAACTACGCCGGTGCCCACCCCGAGGTCATGGCGGCGCTCGCCCTCGCCAACGGCGGCCACCAGGTCGCCTACGGCGAGGACGCCTACACCGACCACCTCCAGCGGATCATGCACAGCCACTTCGGCCCCACCGCCCAGGCCTACCCGGTCTTCAACGGGACCGGGGCCAACGTGACCGCCCTCCAGGCGCTCACCGACCGCTGGGGTGCGGTGATCTGCGCCGAGAGCGCCCACATCAACGTGGACGAGGGCGGGGCGCCCGAGCGGATGGGCGGGCTGAAGCTGCTCACCGTGCCCACACCCGACGGGAAGCTCACCCCCGAGCTGATCGACCGGCAGGCGTGGGGCTGGGAGGACGAGCACCGGGCCATGCCCCAGGTCGTCTCGATCACCCAGAACACCGAGCTGGGCACGGTCTACACCCCGGCCGAGATCCGGGCGATCGTGGAGCACGCCCACGAGCGCGGGATGAAGGTCCATCTCGACGGGGCCCGGATATCCAACGCCGCCGCGTCGCTCGACACCCCCATGCGGACCTTCACCAACGCCGTCGGGGTCGACGTGCTCACCTTCGGCGGCACCAAGAACGGCATGCTCTTCGGCGAGGCCGTCGTCGTCCTCAACCCGGACGCCGTCAGCCATATGAAGCATCTGCGGAAGATGTCCATGCAGCTGGCGTCCAAGATGAGGTTCGTCTCGGTCCAGCTGGAGGCGCTGCTCGCACAGGACCTGTGGCTGCGCAACGCCCGGCACGCCAACTCCATGGCGCGGCGGCTCGCCGAGGGGGTGCGCCAGGTCGACGGGGTCGAGATCCTCTACCCCGTCCAGGCCAACGCGGTCTTCGCGCGGCTGCCGCAGGAGGTCAGCCGCCGGCTCCAGAATCGTTTCCGCTTCTACTTCTGGGACGAGGCGGCCGGCGATGTGCGCTGGATGTGCTCCTTCGACACCACGGAGGACGACGTGGACTCGTTCCTCCGGGCGCTGAAGGAAGAGATGGCCCGCGCCTGAGCGGCCCGCGCCGCGACGACACCGCGTGACACCGCGTGACACCGTACGACGACGGCGGCGGGGGAGGAGCTGGCGGAGGCCCTGCGGAAGCAGAGCCCCGGAGCGAGCGTCA